>JBDIAL010000014.1:0-34592 GCA_039812405.1 Nostocoides sp. | reverse complement strand
AAGTGGTTCCCCCGCTCCTGCCAGCGGTCGTGACCCGATGCGGTGGCAGGACTCGGCGTCCGCCTCGGGAGCCGACCCCAGGGATGGCCGACCGCGGGAGACGCTACAACACGAATCTGGGAATGTCACGTTTGGGTCACGACGAAGGACGCCGACGACGCGATCACCGGCCCAGCGCTCACGGCATACATCCGGAATGTCGGATTAACCGAGGGGGTCGGAGCACTGCCCGATGTGGCAACGCTCACATCGGGCAGGGTGTGCGGAGGCACCCCTGGGACCCCGAGACGAGGGAGGGCTCAGGCCGGGTAGGCCGCGAAGACGTGCATCGCGACGTCGTCGGGGAGGGAGAGGCCGCTCGACTCCGCGCTGCCCTCGAGGGCGACGACGACACGCGGGCCGTCGCGGCGGACCGCCACCCGGCTCCCGGGAAGCAGCCCGGCCGCCGTGATGAGCGAGAGCGCCTCGTGGTCCACCTGGGCCGGCTCGCCGATCCGGCGGACGATGACGGTCACCGGCTCGGCCTGGGCGACCTCGGTGAGCGGGTGCATGCCCTGCAGGAAGCTCTCGTTGTCCTCGGGCTCGCCGAGCTCCTCGAGGCCGGGAATCGGGTTCCCGTAGGGCGACTCGCGGTGGTCCTCGAGCATGGCGAGGATCTTGCGCTCGACCCGCTCGGACATGACGTGCTCCCAGCGGCAGGCCTCGTCGTGGACGTACTCCCACTCCAGCCCGATGACGTCGATGAGCAGCCGCTCGGCGAGGCGGTGCTTGCGCATGACCCGCGTCGCGAGCAGCCGGCCCTCGTCGGACAGCTCGATGTGCCGGTCGCCGGCGAGACTGAGCAGGCCGTCGCGCTCCATCCGGGCCACCGTCTGGGAGACCGTGGGGCCGGAGTGACCGAGGCGTTCGGCGATCCGCGCGCGGAGGGGCGGGATGCCCTCCTCCTCGAGCTCGTAGATCGTGCGGAGGTACATCTCCGTCGTGTCGATGAGGTCCGTCACGGGTCCTACCCTCTCACGGGATGTCTGGTATGCGGGATCGCCGCGCACTCGATGAGGGCAGCCAGCCCAGCAACCACAACGCGCCGACGAGCGCCGTTACTCCCATGAGGGTGCAGGCGAGGGCGAGACTCGCCACGCCGGCGACGAGCCCGATCCCGAGCGGCGCGCTGCTCCCGCCGACGACGGAGAGGAACCGCCACCCGCCGAGGAACTGGGCGCGTCCGTCCGCCGGGGCGAAGTCCGCGCCGAGCGTCATGACGATGCCGGACCCGAGGCCGTTGCCGAAGGAGCCGACGATCGCGGCGGCGCCGACGCCGGCGAGGGTGGCCGTGTGGGGCAGCAGGATGAAGGCGAGGCCGAGCAGCGTCATGCACGGCACGGCGACCCAGCGCCGGCCGAGGCGGTCCATGACCGATCCGGCCGGGTAGAAGATGAGCATCTCGAGCCCGGCGGCCACGCCGAAGACGACGGCCGTCTGGCTCGCCGTGAGGCCCACGTGGAGCGCCCAGAGCGGGATGAGGGTGGTGCGCGCCGCCCGGACCGCGCCGATGAAGAGCACGCCGATGCCGATCGTCGCGAAGGTCCGCCGGTGGGCCCAGAGGACCTCGTGCGTCGAGTGCCGGGTCGGGGTCGCCTGGAGCGTCGCGTCGTGCTCGGCCGTGATGTCCTTCGCGAGGAGGACGAGCAGGCCCGCCCCGACCCCCGACGCGACGGCGACGGCGAACGCGGCTCGCGGACCCCACACGTGGATGATCGGCGCCGCGACGAACGGCCCGAGGAACAGCCCGATCCGGTTCACCCCGCCGAGGGTCGACATGGCCCGGGCGCGCACGGCATACGGCACCGCCTCGGTGAGGTATCCCTGCCGGGCGACCATGAAGACCGAGGCGGTGAAGCCGAGGGCGAACTGGGCGACGAGGTAGCCCGCGAGCGACGGCACGAGCCACGCGACCCCGGAGAAGACCGCATCGACGAGGCAGCCCCAGATGAGGGCGCGCCGCTCGCCGACCCGCTCGATGAGCGTGCCCGCCGGGATCGCGAAGAAGATCTCCGCTATGAGGCTGAGGCCGACGGCGAACGACGCGACGCTGACCGAGGCCCCGAGGTCGATGGCGGAGAGGGCGAGGACCGGCGTCGTCGCCCCGGTGCCGACGGCGGCGACGACGGTGGGTCCGTAGGCCGGGACGGCGATCGAGCGGAAGGTGAACGTCTCCTGCGTCTGCTCCCCGCTCGGTGTCCGTGCCATCGGTTCCATTGTGCGTCCTATCCAATTGGGTCGTCGGGTCCTTTCACCGTGTGGTCACCCCGTGCGGGTCGGCTCGGTCCGCCGGCGCAGCTCCGGCACGTCAGGGCCGGGGGCCGGCTCTAGGCTCGGCGTATGCCTCCGCCGAGCCGATCCGTCGCGCCGACCCTGCGAATCCCGGCCCGCTACAACGGCCCGCCCCACTCCGCCAACGGAGGCTGGGTCTCCGGACGGCTCGCCCAGGAGGTGGTCGCCGGCGCCGTGACGGTCCGGCTGCGCACTCCGCCACCGCTCGACCGAGACCTCGCGCTCCGGCCCGTCGCCCCGGTCGCGGACGGCGGGGGTGGCGCGGGTCACCCGGGTGATGCGGCAGGGGTCGAGCTGTGGGACGACGGACGGGTCTCCCCGGCCGGGCCGGGATCGGCGCACGAGGGCGTGCTCGTCGCCTCGGCCGCTCCGGCCGGACCGGACGCGCTGCGCGACGACGTGGTGCCGCCGGTGTCCTTCGCGGAGGCCGAGGCGAGCGGCTCGGCATACGAGGGGCTCCTCGACCACCCCTTCCCCACCTGCTTCGTCTGCGGGACGGCGCGACCCGACGGGCTCTCCCTCCGCCCCGGACGGGTCGCGGGAGGCGGCGGCGAGTATGCCGCCGCCTGGGTTCCCACGGACGTGACGGTCCCCGTCGTGTGGGCCGCGATGGACTGCCCGGGCGGCTGGTCGGCCGGCATCGCCGGGCGTCCCATGGTGCTCGGCACGATGACGGCCCGGATCGACGCGCTGCCCGCGGCGGGCGACCACTGCGTCGTCATGGCGTGGCCCCGGGGGTCGCAGGGGCGTCGGTTCCTGTCCGGGACGGCGCTCTACAGCCCGGGAGGCCGGCTCCTCGCCCGCGCCGAGGCGATCTGGATCGCGGTCGACCCCGGCTCGGTCCGTCCCCACCAGCGCGGCTGACCGGCTCCGGCTGCTCGGGCCTCCGGAGCCCTCAGGGCTGCAGGCGTCCGACCCGCCAGGCGTCGGGGTCGGCGAGCGAGCCCTCCGCCACCCGGACGAACCGCAGCCGGTCGTGCAGCCGGTTGCGCCGGCCGCCCCAGAACTCGACGCTCGCACAGTCGATCCGGTAGCCGCCCCAGAAGTCCGGCACCGGCACGTCGTCGGGGCTGCCATGGTCGGGCCAGCGGGCGGCATACCGCTCGTAGGCCGCCTCCAGCTCGGCCCGGGAGTCGACCGGCTCGGACTGCCGCGAGGTCCAGGCGCTGATCCGCGAGCCCCACGGACGCTCGCCGAAGTAGGCCGTCACCTCCTCGCGCGTCAGCTCCTCGACGACCCCGCGGAAGCGGATCGCCCGGAACATCGCCGGCCAGGTGAGCGAGGCGGCGACGGCGGGATTCGTCGCGAGCTGGCGGCCCTTGGTCGAGGTGAGGCAGGTGACGAAGCCGGGACCGTGCTCGTCGAAGAACCGCATGAGCACGGTCCGGACGTCGGGGTGACCGTCCGCGTCGACCGTCGCGACGGACAGGGCGAGCGGCTCGGGGGTGTCGCCGAGCGCGTGCGACCGGGCGACCGCGTCGTCGACCCAGCGGCTCGCCTGGAGCCACGGGGTCGCGGCGAGCTCGCTCTCGGAGAGGCCCTCGCCGGTGTAGTCGATGCGCTCGGTCGCCATGGCGGCAAGGCTACGACCTGGCCCGGCGCCGACCCCTCCCGAGTCGAGGTATCCCCACCCCTCGGCGCAGATACGGATCACCTCGAATCGCCGACCACCTCCCCGAGTCGAGGTGAAGGCAGCCGCTCCTGCGGGGTCGAGCGCGGACCAGCTGGTGAGGACGGAGCCCCTGGGCCGTGGAGGTTACCCAGGAGTACTCGCTGTCTGGACAACGAATACTCCTGAGTAACCTCCACATCGGCACTCTGACCAGCACCGAACGACCCGTTCCGACAGCTGAGGCCGGCGTCCCTCGGACGAAAACAGCGTTCCGCGATGCGGGCCACAACGATGGAGGCCATCGAGGCGAGCACAAGGCGCTGACCGAGACGACAGGCCGCACGAGGAGGACCGTTCGTGCCCATGATCCTCAGGGAGTGGGGTGGAGCGCGTCGTAGCGGACGAAGGTGCGCTGGAAGACGCCCAGCAGGATGATGACCACGACGCAGAGGATCCCGCCGAGGATGGCGGTCCAGTCCTCGTGGAGATGCGACGAGGCCCACCCGGCCACGGCGTCGCCGAGTCGGGGCCCGCCCGCGACGACGACGACGAAGACGCCCTGGAGTCGGCCGCGCAGGTGGTCCGGCGTCGCTGCCTGGAGGATCGTCTGGCGGAAGACCGCGCTCACCGAGTCGGCCGCACCGGCGCCGAACATCGCGGCGAGGGCGAGCAGGAGCGCGTGGTCCTGGGAGACGTGCCCCTGGCTGAGCAGCAGGGCGACCCCGAAGACCGACACCCCGAGCCCCCATCCGACGATGCTCACGACGATGGCGAGCCCCTGGCGGCGGATGTGCCCCAGCGGCCCGCTGAAGACCATGGCGACGAGACCGCCGATGGCCTGCGCGGCATAGAGGAAACCGACGGTCCGGGCCCCGCCGCCGAGGAAGATCGCCCCCGCGGCCGGGAACAGCACGCGGGGCGCGGCCGTCATCATGGCGACGATGTCGGCGAGGAAGGTCATCCGGACGTTGGGGCGCGTCCCGAGGAAGGCGAAGCCGTCCCACACCGCGCGGAGCCCCCGCGGCCGGTCCTCACCGTCGGCGAGCGGCTCCGGGGGGATCGGGCCGAGCGAGGTGAGCCCGGCGATGGCGCCGAGGGTGAGGACGGCGTCGACCGTGTAGGCGCTGCGGAACCCCCACAGCTCGATGAGGAAGCCGGCGAGCAGCGGCCCGAAGGTCAGCGAGGAGTTCATCGCGAAGACCGAGAGCGCGTTGGCGGCCGGCAGCTGCTCCCGTGGCAGGATGCGCGGGTAGATGGCCGAGCGCGCCGGGTTCGTCACGGCGAAGCCGCCGTTCCACACGGCGACGACGAGGTAGAGCAGCCAGACGTGGCCGTTGCCGAGCCAGGCCTGGGCGGCGGCCGTCACGCTGGCCACGAGCGTCACGCACTGCGCGACGAGCGCGACGAGCCGCCGGTCGTGCCGGTCGACGAGGGTGCCGCCGTAGAGCCCCATGACGATGAGCGGCACGAGCGCGAAGAGCCCGACGAGGCCGACGGCAGCCGTCGACCGGGTCAGCGCGTAGACCTGCAGGCCGATGGCGACGTTGGACAGCTGGGTGCCGATGTTGGACAGGCTGAACCCGGCATAGAGGCGCAGGTATGCGGGCTGCTCCCGCAGGGGGGTGATGTCGAGGAGGACGGCCATCGGCTCAGTCCGTGACCCGGATGCCGAGCTGGGTCGCCAGGGCGGGCGCGAGGTCGAGGACCTGGGCGAGGGAGAGGGTGGCCCCACGCAGCGAGGCGACGCCCGTCGGCGCGACGAGCTCGGCGCCCGACAGGTCGACGTCCTGGCAGCGGACGTTGTCGAACCGGGGCTCGAGGAGCCGGCAGCCGGTGAAGGTCACCGCCCGCAGCGAGGCCTCGGCGAAGTCGGGCTCGATGAGCAGGCAGCCGTCGAACGCGACGTCGCGCAGCGTCGCCCCGCGGACATTGGCGAACTCGACCTTGCCCCCCTCGATCCGGACCCGGCGCAGCGAGGCGCCGGGCAGCTGGGGGGCACCGAGCCGCGGCTCGACGATCCGGCTGTCGAGCCACTCCGAGCCGGACAGCTCGGTCCCGGCGCCGACCGGCCAGGCGAGGGTGCAGTCGGCGAACCGGGCCCCGGCCAGCCGCGTCTCGGTGAGGTCGCAGCGCTCGAGGGTGCACTCCAGCAGGAGGCCGTCGGTGCCGTCCTCGCCGGACAGGTCGACCCCGGACAGGGTGACCGCGTCGAGCTCGACGCCGGGCCGCAGCACCGCCTCAGCCACGGCCGGCGGCCGCGACGGCGGACGGGGTGTTGCCCACGACGTGCCGGCCGCCCCGGCGGCGCCGGCCGTGGGGGCTGGCGAAGAACAGCGCCGCGACGACGGCGACGAGCAGCACGGCCCCGGGCAGCAGGATGGAGTCGGCCATGGCGTCGCTGAAGGGCGCGTGCAGCGCGGGCGGGAGCGAGCCGCTCGTCGAGGCGCCGCTCGAGCCGGTGTATCCGGGGATGTGGGCCGCGAGCCGGCTCTCCATGATCGTCGCGATGGCGGCCGACCCGAGGACGGCCCCCACCTGGCGGGTCATGTTGTAGACCCCGGCACCCGCCCCCGCCATCCGCGGCGGGAGGTTGCGCGTCGCCGTGATGGACAGCGGCCCCCAGATGCCGGCGTTGGCGACGCCGAGGAGCGCGCTCGGCGCGAGGAGCCAGAGGACGGAGTATTGGGGGTGCATGAGGCGCGAGGCCCACCACACGCCGACGACGAAGAGCGTCAGGCCCGAGACCGCGAGCCACCGCGGGTCCCGCGCCTGGATGAAGCGTCCGGCGAACGGCGCCAGGGCACCGGAGAGGACGGCGAGGGGGGCGAGCAGGAGCGCCGACTGGGTCGGGGTGAGCCCGCGGACGGTCTGGGTGTAGAGGAACAGCGGGAAGCCGAAGGCGGTCACGGCGAACCCCACGGCCATGATGCCGACGTTGGCGAGGGAGAAGTTGCGGTCGCGGAACAGGCCGAGCGGCAGGAGCGGCTCCCGACGGTTGCGGGCCTGCCACCAGACGAACAGCGCGAGGACGAGGACGCCGACGACGATGAGCCACCACACGGTGATCACCCCGGTGATCGTCCCCCAGTCGTAGCGCTCCCCCTCCTGGATCCCGAAGACGAGGAGG
Source organism: Nostocoides sp. (assembly GCA_039812405.1). Taxonomy (GTDB): domain Bacteria; phylum Actinomycetota; class Actinomycetes; order Actinomycetales; family Dermatophilaceae; genus Nostocoides. Next base: position 27,522 of record JBDIAL010000014.1, on the reverse strand, counting down.
AACATCCCGACCGCGGAGAGGACGACCCCGAGCCAGTCGAAGGTGTGCTCGTGCGTCGTGAGGGTCGGGACGAGCCGCCAGGCCAGGAAGAACCCGATGACGCCGACGGGCACGTTGATGAAGAAGATCCACTCCCAGCCCAGGTTGTCGACGAGGACGCCGCCCACGATGGGACCGACGAGGATGGCGACCCCGGCGACCGAGCCCCACAGGCCGAGGGCGGCACCGCGCTTGTCGGGCGCGAACATCCGGGTGATGACGGCCATGGTCTGCGGGGTGAGCAGGGCCGCCCCGAGACCCTGGACGACCCGGGCGGCGACGAGGACGCCGATCGAGCCGGAGATCCCGCAGACGAACGAGGCGATGGTGAACAGGACGAGGCCGGCGAGGTAGACGTTCTTCGGCCCGATGCGGTCGCCGAGCCGTCCGGTCACGAGGAGGGGCACGGCATACGCGAGCAGGTAGGCGCTGGTCACCCACAGCGCGCCGTTGATGTCGGTGCCGAGGCCCTTGATGATCGCGGGGATCGCGACCTGCACGATGTTGGAGTCGACGAGGATCATGAAGAACCCGACGACGAGGGCCCACAGCGCCGGCCACGGCTGCTTGCCGCCGGTCTCGACGACGAAGCCCTGGGCGGCGGGGCGGTCCGTTGACATGGTCTGAGGACGGTCAGTGGACATGGTCTGAGGTGGACATGGTCTGAAGTCTTTCGCTGGGGTCTGACAGGGGTGTGCCGGCGGGGTGCGGGGTGGTCAGTGGCGGGGCTCCCAGGCGAGCTCGCCGGCGCGGATGCGCTCCAGGGTCGACTCCGCCCAGGCGAGGTCGGCCCCGAGCATCGCTCGCAGCCAGGTCACCTCGGCCCAGAGGATCTCCGGCAGGCCCTGGGCCCGGACCGACACCTCGGCGGCGTCGATCTCGGTGAGCCGCTCGCGCAGCTGCTCGGCGCGTCGTCCGAGCAGGTCGGCGACCACGTCCGGCGCGAGGATCGAGGCCTCGGCGATGCCGAGGGCGAACTCGGGGTACTCCTCGGCCACCCGGCCGAGCATCTCCCGCAGCGCGTCGCCGGCCGCCTCGACGCCGGCGTCGGTGATGGCGTAGCTCGTCCGCTCGGGCCGGTTGCCCTCGCGGTCGGTGCCGTGCTCGGCGATGAGCCCGGCCTCGGCGAGCCGGTTGACCGCGTGGTAGAGGGTCCCCGGCCGCAGCTTGACGAGGCGGTGCTCCTGGCGCCGGAGCATCTCCTGGTAGATCTCGTACGGGTGCCGCGGGCCCTCCTCGTACATGGCGAGCGCCGCGAACTGGAGCGCGGTGAGCCGGACGGGAGCAGGTCGCATATCCCTAGTGAACTATTCCGCGCGGAATAGTTCAAGTCGAGTATGCGGGACGCCTCCCTCCGCCGTTCGCCGGACCGGGTGCGTCGCGGCGCCGCGCGGTGAGCCCGTCCGCGTTCGCGCAATGGGATGCAGGGCCCCGGGACAGCCCCTTCCTCACGAGGGCGTGCACAATGAGACCGCTCAGCACGGCGCGCAACGCAGCTGCCACCCACCGGGGCAGGGGCGCACGACGAAGTGGAGACCTCACATGTCCGACAGTGACTTCAAGCCAGGCCTCGAGGGCGTCATCGCCTTCGAGTCGACGATCGCCGAGCCGGACCGCGAGGGCGGTGCCCTGCGCTACCGGGGCGTCGACATCAAGGATCTCGTGGGCCAGGTGTCCTTCGGCCAGGTGTGGGGGCTGCTCGTCGACAACGAGTTCGATCCCGGGCTGCCCCCGGCCGAGCCCTTCCCGCTGCCGGTGCACTCCGGCGACATCCGCGTCGACGTCCAGTCCGCCGTCGCCCAGCTCGCCCCCCTCTGGGGCTTCAAGCCCCTCCTCGACATCGACGCGGCCCAGGCCCGCGAGGACCTCGCCCGCGCCTCGGTCATGGCCCTGTCCTTCATCGGCCAGTCGGCCCACGGGCAGGACCACCCCATGGTCCCCCAGTCCCGGGTCGACGAGGGGCGGACGATCGTCGAGCGCTTCATGATCCGCTGGCGCGGCGAGCCCGACCCCCGGCACGTCGAGGCCATCGACGCCTACTTCACCTCGGCCGCCGAGCACGGCATGAACGCCTCGACGTTCACCGCCCGCGTCATCGCCTCGACCGGCGCCGACGTCGCGGCCTGTCTGTCCGGCGCGATCGGCGCCCTGTCCGGGCCGCTCCACGGCGGCGCCCCGTCCCGGGCCCAGCACATGATCGAGGGCGTCGAGCGCAGCGGCGACGCCACCGCATACGTCAAGGGCGTCCTCGACCGGGGCGAACGGCTCATGGGCTTCGGACACCGCGTCTACCGCGCCTACGACCCCCGCGCCGCGGTCCTCCGTGACACCTGCGAGCGGCTCGGCGCGCCGCGCTACGAGGTGGCCCTCGAGCTGGAGAGGGCCGCGCTCGCCGAGCTGCGCGAGCGCTCGCCGGACCGGGTCCTGGAGACCAACGTCGACTACTGGGCGGCGGTGCTCCTCGACTTCGCCCAGGTCCCGGGGAACATGATGACGCCGCTGTTCGTCGCCGCCCGGACGGCCGGCTGGTCGGCCCACATCCTCGAGCAGAAGCAGACCGGCCGCCTCATCCGCCCGTCCTCCCGCTACATCGGCGAGGGCCCCCGCCCGCTCGATGCCGTCGCCGGGTACCGCTCCCGCTGACCTCGACGCGGGGACCTGTTCCCACATGATGGAACTCGCGACGGGACGGCTCCGGCCCGGTGCGAGACTCGATGCCGTGAGCGAGACCCGGACCGCACCCGTCCTGACGATCCCGAGCAGCCTCCTCCCCCGTGACGGGCGCTTCGGCTCCGGGCCGTCGAAGGTGCGGGACGAGCAGGTCGCCCACCTCGCGGCCCTCGGCCGCACGGTGCTCGGGACGAGCCACCGCCAGGCACCGGTCAAGGACCTCGTCCGGCGGACCCGCGAGGGCCTCGCGACCCTGTTCGGGCTCCCCGACGGCTACGAGGTGGTGCTGGGCAACGGCGGGTCGACGGCGTTCTGGGACATCGCCGCCTTCGGGCTCGTCCGGGAGCGGGCCCAGCACCTCGCCTTCGGCGAGTTCTCGAGCAAGTTCGCGAGCGTCACGTCGGGGGCTCCTTTCCTCGCACCGTCGAGCGTCGTCACCGGCGAGCCGGGCGCCCTCCCGAGTCCGTATGCCGAGGACGGCGTCGACGTCTACGCCTGGGCGCACAACGAGACGAGCACCGGCGTCATGGCGCCGGTCCGCCGGGTCGCGGGAGCAGCCGACGACGCGCTCGTCCTCGTCGACGCGACGAGCGGGGCGGGCGGCCTGCCGGTCGACGTCCGCGAGGCCGACGTCTACTACTTCGCCCCGCAGAAGTGCTTCGCCGCCGACGGCGGGCTGTGGCTGGCCCTCTTCTCCCCCGCGGCCCTCGCCCGCGTCGAGGAGATCGCGGCGTCCGGACGGTGGGTCCCCGACTTCTTCAGCCTGCCGACGGCGATCGACAACAGCCGCAAGGACCAGACCTACAACACCCCGGCGGTCGCGACCCTGGCGCTGCTCGCCGATCAGGTCGAGTGGATGAACGATCGCGGCGGCCTCGCCTGGACGACGGCCCGCACGGCCGACAGCTCGGGCCGCGTCTACGCCTGGGCCGAGCGGACGGCATACACGACCCCGTTCGTCGCCGACCCGGCCGCGCGGTCGGCCGTCGTCACGACGGTCGACTTCTCCCCCGAGGTCGACGCGTCGGCCGTCGCGAGGACCCTGCGCGCCAACGGGATCGTCGACGTGGAGCCCTACCGCAAGCTCGGCCGCAACCAGCTGCGGATCGCCGTCTTCCCGGCCGTCGAGCCCGACGACGTCAGCGCCCTCCTCGCCTGCATCGAGCTCGTCGTCGACAGCCTGGGGCCGCTCGGCTCCTGAGCACGGGGCCCCGAGCGCGAAGGCCCCGGCCGCTCACCGGACGAGGGCCGACACCACCGCGATGACGAGGACCACCCCGAGCACGAGGAGCGTCATCATCCGCCGGAAGCGTGGGGTCACCGCGCCGCCTCGGGCAGCGGCCCGGTGACCTCGTCCGGTCGGCCAGTCGAGACGACGATCCGCGGGCGGTGGTTCTCGAACTCGTAGCTCACCCGCACATTCTCGTGCCGGGAGAGCCACCATGCCGCCGCGACGAGCGAGATGGCCACGGCGATCGTGCCGATGCCGATGGTCCACCGGGCTCCGAAGAGCTGTCCGACCCAGCCGATGAGGGGCGCCCCGAGCGGCGTCCCGCCCATGAAGACGGCCATGTAGAGCGCCATGACCCGGCCCCGCATCTCCGGTGCGACGCGGGTCTGCACCATCGCGTTGGCCGTCGTCATCGCGGTGAGGGCGGACAGCCCGACCGGGACGAGCGCGAGCGCGAAGAGGAGGTAGGACGGCGCCAGGGCAGCAGCCGCCGTCGCCGCGACGAACCCGACGAGGGAGAGCAGCAGCACCCGCAGCTGCGGATGGTTGCGCCGCGCGGTGAGCAGCGCCGCCGTCAGCGACCCGATCGCCATGATCGAGCCGAGCAGGCCGTACTCCCCCGCGCCCTTGTGGAAGACCTGGGTCGCCATGAGCGCCGTCGTCACCTGGAAGTTCATGCCGAAGGTGCCGAGCATGAAGACGAGGAAGAGGACGAGCAGGATGTCCGACCGCCCTCTGACGTATGCCATCCCGTCGCGGACGCTGCCCCGGCGCCGGCCGCTGCGCACCGTCGAGAGCCGGGCCGGGTCGAGCATCGCGAGCGCCGCGAGGACCGACACGAAGGACACCGTGTTGACGACGAACACCGGGCCGGTGCCCCAGGCGGCGATGAGCAGGCCGGCGAGGCCGGGGCCGACGAGCCGGGCGCCGTTGAAGGACGCGCTGTTGAGGGCGACGGCGTTGGGCAGCACCTCGGCGGGCACGACCTCGGACACGAAGGCCTGCCGGGCCGGGTTGTCCACCGCGGTGATGAGGCCCTGGGTGAAGGCGAGCAGGTAGATCATCCACAGCTGGACCCCGCCGGTCACGACGAGGACCGCGGTGAGTGCCGAGGTGAGCGCCAGGCCGCTCTGGGTGAGGAAGAGCAGGCGTCGCTTCGCGAACCGGTCGGCGAGCGCCCCCGCCCACGGGGCGAGGAGGATGAAGGGCAGGAACTGCAGCCCGGTCACCGTGCCGAGCGCGGCGCTGGAGTGGTCGGTCAGCTCGGTGAGGACGAGCCAGTCCTGGCCGACCCGGGCCATCCAGGTCCCGATGTTCGAGACGAGGGCGCCGGTCGCCCAGAGGCGGTAGTTGCGGACGGAGAGGGAGGCGAAGGTCGGGCTCACTTGGCGGCCACCCTCTGCAGGATCTCGACGGCCCGCGCGAGCGTCTCCTGCTCCTCCGGGGTGAGGTCGCGCAGCCGGACGTGCATCCAGCGGTCGCGCTGCCGGCGGATGCCGCGCAGCACCTTCACGCCCTCGGGCGTGAGGGAGAGGATGACCTGGCGACCGTCGGTCGGGTCGTCGGCCCGGGCGACGAGCCCGCGCTCGACGAGCCCGGCCACCGTGCGCGTCATGCTCGGCGCGCTGACCCGCTCGATGTCCGCCACCTCCCGCGGGGTCCTCGGCCCCTGCTCGAGTCGGCACAGGACGCTGAACTCGTGCGGCCGGATCGGACTCTCCCCCTCGTAGCGCACGCGCCGCGAGATCCGCATGCAGGCGAGCCGCAGCTCGGTCGCGAGGCCGGCCAGGGCGGTGGGACTGAGCCCGGCGTGGGTGCCCTCGGCTCGGCGGGCGGTCGTGGGACTGCTCTTGGGGGTCATCGGTCGGCGGGTCGGCCTCCTCGGACAGGGGGGATCAAGGCATACAGTTAGCCTAACTCATTACCTATGCTAACTATTTCCGATCCGGGCCGCCGCGAGGTCCGGATGCCGAGCCGGGAGGCCGACCGCGGCCCGGGCGACAGGGGATCGGCATACACTCGGGCGTGCCCAGCCCCGCCCCGCCCCGTAGACCGGGGAGGCCCGAGTCCGGGGCCTCGGACGGGACGATCGTCGCGGCCGGCCGGATCGTCACCCCGACCCGGTCCAGCACGCCGGGGTGGGTCCGCGTCAGGGGCGAGCGGATCGTCGAGGTCGCGTCGGGCATACCCCCGCGCCGGCCCGACGTCGCGCTCCCCGCGCTCACCGTCGTCCCCGGCCTCGTCGATGCCCATGCCCACGGCGGAGGCGGCGCGAGCTTCATGGACGGCACGGACGATGCGGTCCGCACGGTGACCGATGCCCACCTCGCCCACGGCACGACGTCGATGATGGCGAGTCTCGTGACCGACACCCCCGAGCACCTCGCCGTGCTCGCCGGCCGGCTCGCGGACCATGTCGAGCGGGGCACGATCGTCGGGACCCACCTCGAGGGGCCGTGGCTGAGCCCCGCGCACCGGGGGGCCCACGACCCGGACCTGCTCACCCCACCGACGCCCGGGCAGGTCGACGCCCTCCTCGCCGCCGGCCGGGGCACGATCCGCATGGTGACTCTCGCCCCCGAGCTGCCCGGCGGTCCGGCGGCGATCCGCCGGCTCGCCGCGTCGGGAGTGGTGCCGGCGATCGGGCACACCGACGCGACCTTCGAGGAGGCGACGACCGCCCTCGCCGCGGGCGCGGTCGTGGGCACCCACCTGTTCAACGCGATGCGGGGCGTCCACCACCGCGAGCCCGGTCCGGTCGTCGCCCTCCTCGGCGACCCCGGCGCCCACGTCGAGCTCGTCGCCGACGGCATCCACCTCCACCCGGCCGTCCTCGCCCTCGCCGCGCGCGCCGCGCCGGGCCGGTTCCTCCTCGTCACCGACGCCATGGCGGCCGCCGCGGCCCCGGACGGGGAGTACCGCCTCGGACCCCTGGCCGTCCGGGTCGAGGACCGCGTCGCCCGGCTCGTCCCGACCGGTGTCCTCGCCGGCTCCACCCTCACGCTGGCCCGCGCGGTGCAGTATGCCGTGGTCGTCGCCGGACTCCCCCTCGACGACGTCGTCCGCGCCGCGACGCTGACGCCGGCCACCCTGCTCGGGCTGGCCGGGGTCGGGCAGCTGCGACCGGGCTACCGCGCCGATCTCGTGGCCCTCGACGACGACCTCGAGGTGCGACACGTCATGCGGGCCGGTCGCTGGGTGGACCGCTCGGTGGCGGACCCGTCCTGGCAGCCGTTGTGAGCGGCGACCCGGTCGAGGTATGCCAGGACCACCGCAGAGACACCCCATACCTCCACCCGGCCCAGCCCCCCGCCGGTCGAGGTATGCCAAGACCACCGCAGGGTCACCGCATACCTCTACTCAGCCGGTGACCCCACCGGTCGAGGTATGCCAAGACCACCGCAAGGTCACCGCATACCTCCACCCAACCCAGCCCCCCGCCGGTCGAGGTAAGCCAGGACCACCGCAAGGTCACCGGATACCCCCCCCGCGTCCCGTCCACGTCGTCGCCCCTCCGCGCCCGGGGACGGGCACCACCGGACCGTCCGGCCTAGTCTGGTCCCGTGACACAAGGTGAGGACAGGCCGTCGGACGAGGCCGCGGGCCGGCTGCGCGTGTCGGTGCCCGAGCTGCCCGAGCTCGCCCCGCTGCCGGTCAGCACCGGCTCCGTCGTCCTCGCCGGCACGGCGGCGTGGCTCGTCGCCCTCGTCGTCACCCTCCTCGTGCCCTCCCTGCACGAGGGCGACCGGTCGTGGTGGCCGTGGACCTGCGTCGCGGCCGTGGCCCTCGGACTGGCGGGGTGGGCTTATGTCCGGCGTGGTCGCGGCAACGCCAGCGCCGCGCACTGACCCGCCTCTCGTCCCGACCCACGACCCACGGTCACCCTGAGGAACGGCCCCACGGTCAGCCTGAGAAACGGCCCACGGTCACCCGAGGAATACGCCCGGTCGGGGAGCCCACGGTGCATGAGACTGTCCAAATGGGTCGGATTCATGCAGCCGATTGCCTGGCCCCGAGACACGGCGGCCGCGGCCGCGGCCGGCGAGGGGCGTCAGTCGAGGAGGTCGACGAGGAACTCGTCGACGATCGGCGCGGGAAGCACCTCGGGCCCCGGCCGGTCGATGTCCACCTCGGAGTGGGCGCCACACCCGTGGTCGAGGCTCACCACCCGTCCGTCGCTCGGGGACCACTCGTTGGCGCACACCCCGAAGACGCGCCGCAGCACGCCGGCCATCGGCAGGTAGTAGCCGCACGTCGTGCAGTGTGCGGCGGCCCGCACGGCGGTCTCCGCAGTCGGCCCGTTGGCCCCGGCGTACCAGCGCTGCGCCGCCACCTCGCGACCCTCCGCCGACAGGACGCGTGGCCGGCCGAGGCCGAGCTCCCAGAGCGCCAGGTGGTCGACGTCCTCGTCACCGGTCGCCTCGAAGCCGTGCTCGAGATAGGGGTCGTCGGGCCGGTAGGGCAGCACATCGCCCGCCGACAGGTCGCCGGGAGCCAGCCGGTCGGCATACGGGAGCCAGGGAGGTGACAGGAGCGCGCCGTCGCCGGGCAGGAGGTTGGCCTCGTCGACGGTCACCGTCTTCGAGCGCGCGATCCGGGTCACCGTCACGGCCCAGCGCCAGCCGGGGTAGGCCGGGGAGTCGCACCGGAAGAAATGGGTCCCGAGGCGGTCGGCGACCATCTCGAGGCCGAGGTGCTCGCCGACCGTGCCGGGCTCGGCGACCTGCTCGGCCGCCGAGCGGGCGAGGTCGACCGCGGCGGCGAGCGTCGCGTCGGACCGGACCGCCGTCGCCACGTCAGAGCTCGAGGTCGGAGGCGACGGCGCGCAGCACCTGCGCGACCTTGTTGCCGTGGGCCTTGTCGGGGTAGTGACCCCGACGGAGCTGGTTCGACACGTCGTCGAGGAGACGGATGACGTCCTCGACGATGACGACCATCTCCTCGATCGGCTTGCGGTCGCGGACCTTGCGGTTGACCGAGACGCTCTGCTGGGGGTCGAGCACCCGGATGCCGAGCGCCTGGGAGCCCCGGCGCCCCTCGACGATCCCGAACTCGATGCGGGTGCCGCCCTTGAGCGTCTTGACGCCCTCGGGGAGCGCGCTCGCGGGGACGAAGACGTCACCGCCCTCGTCGTCGGAGACGAAGCCGAAGCCCTTGTCGGCGTCGAAGAACTTGATCCTGCCAGTAGGCACCGTGCACCTCTTGCTCGTCCTGCATGCTGAAGCGGCGCGCGGACCCGCGCACCCGGAAGACAAGGCTAACCGCTCGGTATGCGATGCCGCGCCCGGGTTTGCCCGGTCCACCGTCGGCGCCGTGCGGCACCCACCGCGCGGCTGCCGCTCACGCGTGGCCGGGCGCCGTCGGGACGCGGGCCGGAAACTCGGATGAGGACTGTCACCGCCCTCTGTCACGATGATCGGGTGAGCACCTCGACGACCCCGGACGGACCGCGCATGTCGCTGCGGTCCTTCTGGGCCGTGCTCCCGCGCGAGGGGCGCTGGCTGCTCTCGACGACCGCCATCCAGCTCCTCGGGCGCGGGCTCACGCTGCCCTTCACGATCATCTACCTGCACGAGGTCCGGGGCATCTCGCTCGACGTCGCGGGCTCGCTCATGGCGTGGGTGTTCGTCGTCGGGGTCCTCGCGACGGGACCGGGAGGGGCGGCGACCGACCGGTTCGGGGCCCGGGCGGTGTCGATGTTCGGATCGGGCTGCCAGCTCGTCGGGGTCGCGATCCTCGCCGTCGCCCACACGGTGCCCGTGGCCGCGGTCGCGATGACCCTCATGGGCGTCGCCGGGATCACCTGGCCCTCGTTCAACGCGCTCGTCGCCGCCATCGTCAAGGGCCCGATCCGGCAGACCTACTTCGGGATCAGCTTCGCCCTCGTCAACCTCGGGATCGGCCTGGGCGGCGTCATCGCCGGAGCCTTCGTCGACGTCCACCGGCCGGCCACCTTCACGACCATCTATCTCTGCGACGCCGCCTCGATGCTCATCCCCATCGGTCTGCTCCTCGGGCCGCTGCGGCACGTCACGGGCCGCGCCGAGCCGCCGCCGCAGAGCAGTGGCGAGCCGTCGTCATACTGGCGGATCGCCCGACAGCCCGCGGTCGCCTGGCTGCTCCTGCTCACCCTCATCGCCACCTTCGTCGGCTACGGCCAGATGGAGGCGGGCTTCCCCGCCTTCGCCCGGGAGGTGTCGGAGGTGTCGACCCGGACCATCGGGTGGGCGTTCGCCGCCAACACGGCGGTCATCGTCCTGTGCCAGTTCCTCGTCCTCCGGCGGATCGACGGCCACCGTCGCACCCGGGTGCTGCTCGTCATGGCCGTCGTCTGGCTCACCGCCTGGCTCACCCTCGGCGCGACGGGCTTCGCACCCGCCACTGCCGCGGCGACGCTGGGGGTCATCCTGTTCCACGCCTTCTTCGGCTTCGGCGAGACGCTGCTCCAGCCGACGGCGCCCGCCATCACCAACGACCTCGCACCCGATCACCTCCGCGGCCGCTACAACGCGCTGTTCGCCGCGGCATACCAGACCGGTGGCATCGTGGGCCCGGTCGTCGCCGGCATCATGCTCGACCACCACCTCGGGGCGGCCTTCATCGGCATGCTCGTCGTCGGCTGCCTGGTCGTCGCCGTGCTCGCGCTGTCCCTCGAGCGGCGGATCACCCCGGCCGTCAACGGCGTGCGCCCGCGGGGCCCCGCCCCGGTCGTGCAGGGGCAGCCCGCCGACCACCACGCGACGCCCTGACGGCTCGGCCGAGCCCTGATCCCCTCAGGTGTCAGTCGAGCGTGATCCCCCAGGTGCCCGACCACTCCTCGCCCGGCGCGAGCCACACGAGGTCGGTGCCGGAGTTGAAGGCGTCGGCCGGGCAGGACATCGGCTCGACGGCGACGCCGTGCATGCCGTCGGCGGCCGCCTTGCCCGTGAAGACCTGGGTCCACCCGAACGACGAGTCCGCCCACAGCGTCACCGGCGGCAGGGCGGACAGACCCGACACGGTGATCCGCCAGCGCCCGTCGTCGCCCCGGGCCAGCCCGGTGAGCGCGGTGTCCAGCGCCGTGTCCCCCAGCGGCCGGGGCGTCCGGAAGTCGTAGACCGTCCCCTCGACGTCGCGCACGGCGAGCGGCAGCAGCCGGTCGTCGACCTCCACCCAGCGGTCGGCCGGCACCTCGAGCACGACGCCGGCGGGATCGTCGGTCCCGATCGCCACATAGGGGTGCGCGCCGTAGCCGAACGGCGCCGACCCCTCCCCCACGTTGCGTGCCGTCGTGGCCACCGAGACCCCGGCGTCGTCGAGGCGATAGGTCACCGCGAGGTCGAGCGTCCAGTCCCAGCCCGACTGCGGGTAGAGGGTGTAGGCCACGCTCAGCGTGTCCTCGCCCTGCTCGACGAGCCGCCACGGGGCCCAGCGGACGAAGCCGTGGATCGCGTTCCCGAGCTTCGGCTCGCTGAGCGACACCTGGCGCGTCACCCCGTCGACGACATACCGGCCGTCGCGGATCCGGTTCGGCCACGGCATGAGCAGCTGCCCGCGTCCGGCAGTGCACATCTCGTCCGCGCCGTACCCGGCCAGCACGTCGGTCCCGCCGTGCGTCCACCGGCGCAGGCCGCCGCCGACCTCGACGACGGTCACCTCGTCCGCACCGCGTCGCAGGGTCCACTGGTCGCCACTCACCGGCCTCGTCATGCCCGGAGGCTACCGCTCCGACGGACGCGCCCGCGATCCCCGCGCGGCTGCGGCGGTCTGCGAGGTGGCCGGCAGGGTCCCGCCTCGTCAGGACCCGGCGAGCGCCTTGACGACGCGGGACGGACTCGGCCGACCGAGGTGGCCTGCGAGCCACACGCTCGTCCCGACGAGCGCGGCGAGGTCGACGCCGGTCTCCACCCCGGCGCCGTGCAACGCCCAGACGAGGTCCTCCGTCGCGAGGTTGCCGGTGGCGCTCCGGGCATACGGACACCCGCCGAGCCCACCCGCGGAGGCGTCGACGACGGTGACGCCCTCGCGCAGGGCGGCGAGGGTGTTGGCCAGCGCCTGCCCGTAGGTGTCGTGGAAGTGGACCCCGATCCGGCCGACCCCGATCCCCACGGCGTCGAGGGCCGCGAGGAGGCGGACGACGTGGCCACTCGTCGCGACGCCGATCGTGTCGCCGAGAGACAGCTGGTGACACCCGAGGTCCATGAGGGAGCGGCAGGCGTCGACGACCTGCGCGACGGGCACGTCGCCCTCCCACGGGTCGCCGAAGCACATCGACACGTAGGCCCGCACCCAGAGACCCTCGGCGAGCGCCCGCTCCACGACAGGGGCGAACATGGCGACCGACTCCCCCACGCTGCGGCCCAGGTTGCGCTGGGCGAAGGTCTCCGTCGCGCTGCCGAAGATCGCGATCGCCCCGACCCCGCACTCCAGCGCGCGGTCGAGCCCCCGCTCGTTCGGCACGAGCACCGGGCGGCGAGGCCCGCGGCCGGCGTCGCCGAGCAGCTCGAGCACCTCGGCGGCGTCGGCGAGCTGAGGCACCCAGGAGGGGTTGACGAACGACGTCGTCTCGATCGTCCCGAGTCCCGCGGCCGCGAGGCGACGGATCAGCTCGGCCTTGATCTCCGCGGGGACCAGCGACTTCTCGTTCTGCAGGCCGTCCCGCGGACCGACCTCGTAGATCGTCACCCGTCCCGGGAGATCGGCCGCGGCTTCCAGCTGGGGCAGACGGATCTCCATCACCGCATCGTCCCACGGTCATGGTTGGATGACGGCAGGCGAGGCGGGGTGCGAGGGGCGCTCGGCAGGAGGAGGACCGGTGAGCCAGGAGAGTCGCGACGAGGAGCCACGGGACCCGACCGCCCCCGACTGGCAGGACGCGTCGGCCCAGCCGCCGGACGCGGCCCCCGACGCCCCTGACGAGCCGAGCTCGCTCACGCCGCCGGCTCCGCCGACCCAGCCGGTCCCGAGCACCCCCACGACTCCCGTTCCCCAGGCCCCGCCGACCCCGACGGGCCCGCCCGACATCCGGGCAGACCCGTATGCCCCGCCGACGAACCCGTACGCCGCACCCTCCAACCCCTACGCCGCACCCTCCAACCCGTATGCGACACCGTCCGCTCCCGCCGGCCCCACCTATCCCTACGGCCAGCCGAACCCGTACGCCGGCGGCGAGCAGTCGGCATACCCCGGTCAGCCGGGTGGACAGCCCTACGGCGCCAACCCCTACGCCACCGACCCGTATGCCGCGGGCGCTCCGGCACCGTACGGCGCGCCGTCTCCCTACGCCGTCCCGCAGGCCAGGACGAACACCTCGGCGATCGTCCTACTCGTCCTCTCCGCACTGCTCACCGTCTGCTGCTGCCTCACCCAGATCCCGGCGGCGATCCTCGCCATCGTCGCCCTGTCGAAGAAGGACAGCGACCCCCAGGGCTCGACCCGCCTGACCCGCATCGGCTGGATCGCCTTCGGCGTCGGGCTCGTCGTCGCGGTCCTCGCCATCGCGGTGATCGGCGCCTTCGCCATCGCGAACGGCTCCGGGGAGGGCTACTCCTCCTAGGTCGAGTCATCCCCGGTGAGGTGACCCGGTGTCCCTGCAGTGGTCTTCGCATACCTCGACCGGCGGGGTCCTGGGCTGGGTGGAGGTATCCGGTGTCCCTGCGGTGGTCCCCGCATACCTCGACCGGCGGGGAGCTGGGCTGGGCACGGACCGGTCGGCACGGACGAACCGGACTCGTGCGCGGTAGGCTCGCCTGGTCAGCGAAAGGTCAGGAATGCCACAGCGCACTGTCAGAGAACTCCCAGACAAGGGGACCATTCTGGGCGTCGTGACAGTCCAGACCCAGCCCGAAGCCAGGCTTCTCGTCGTCGAGGACGAGCCCAACATCCGGGAGCTGCTCGCGACCTCGTTGCGGTTCGCCGGTTTCGACGTCCACACCGCCGGCAGCGGCAGCGATGCCATCCACACGGCGACCACGGTCGACCCCGACCTCTGTGTCCTCGACGTCATGCTCCCCGACATGGACGGCTTCACCGTGACGCGCAAGCTGCGCGAGAGCGGCCGCTCGCTGCCCATCGTCTTCGTCACGGCGCGCGACTCCGTCGACGACAAGATCAAGGGCCTCACGGTGGGCGGCGACGACTACGTCACCAAGCCGTTCAGCCTCGAGGAGGTCGTGGCCCGGATCCGCGCGGTCCTGCGCCGCAGCCGCGGCGACGTCGACCCGAGCTCGGCCATCGCCTTCCACGACCTCGAGCTCGACGAGGACTCCCACGAGGTGCGCCGGGCCGGGCACGTCATCGAGACCTCTCCCACCGAGTTCAAGCTCCTGCGCTACCTCATGCTCAACCCCAACCGGGTGCTGTCGAAGGCCCAGATCCTCGACCACGTCTGGGACTACGACTTCCGCGGCGAGTCGGGCATCGTCGAGTCCTACATCTCCTACCTGCGCCGCAAGATCGACACCGAGGGCCTCCCCCCGCTCATCCACACCAAGCGCGGGGTCGGCTACGTCCTGCGCCTGCCTCCCGAGAGCTGATGCCGAGCGCCGACACCGTCGAGCGGCCCGTCGCGCCGTCCGGCCCGGCGTCGGTCACCCGGACCCGGGCCCTCGCCCGCCGGCTGGAGTCGATCCCGCTCCGCGTCCGCCTCGTCGGCGTGCTGTCCGCCCTCATGGCCGTCGCCCTCGTCGCGACGACAGGGGTCACGGCGATCCTCATGGAGCGCGACCTCGTCTCGCGCGTCGACAGCGGGCTGCGCGCGGCGGCCATCCCGGTGGCCAAGACCGCACTGGCCAACTACCAGGAGCCCGAGGCCTCCAAGTCGACCATCCTGTCCGGGTATGCCGTCGTCTTCCAGCCCGTCAACGGCACCCCCGTCTCCATCGCCAACCCGACGGGCTACAGCGAGCACCCCGCGATCCCACCCCTCGCGCTCGACGACTCCCGGGTGCGGTCGGGCCGCCCGTTCACCGTGGGCTCCACCGACGGCGACCTCGACTGGCGGGTCATCGCCGGCCGGACCACCGACGGCTCGGCCACCTTCGCCGTCGCCGTCCCCCTCGCCGGCGTCGAGCACACCGTCCACCGACTGCTGCTCGTCACCGGCCTCATCGGCCTGGCCGTCCTCCTCGCCCTCGCCGCCCTCGGGTGGTACCTCGTCCGGCGTGCCTTCCGCCCGCTGAGCCAGATCGAGGACACCGCGGCCGCCATCGCCGCGGGAGACCTCACCCAGCGCATACCCACCCGCTCCGCCGACGACGAGGTGCAGTCGCTCGCCCGCTCGCTCAACGGCATGCTCACCCAGATCGAGGAGTCCTTCGCGCTCCGCGAGGCGTCCGAGGAGCGGATGCGGCAGTTCATCAGCGACGCCTCGCACGAGCTGCGGACCCCGCTCGCCACGGTCCGGGGGTATGCCGAGCTCTACCGTCAGGGGGCCGTGTCCAGTCCGGAGGCGGTCGGGAGCGCGATGTCCCGGATCGAGGGGGAGGCCGCCCGGATGGGCGGCCTCGTCGACGACCTGCTCACCCTCGCCCGGCTCGACGAGGAGCCGCGGGCCAGCGTCCATCCCGTCGACCTCACCGTCCTCACGGCCGACGCGGTCCAGGACGGGCGCGTCCAGGCCCCCGACCGCACGGTGAGCCTCCAGGTGGCGCCGGGCGGCGGGCCCTTCGTCGTCGAGGGCACCGAGTCGCGCCTGCGCCAGGTGCTCGCCAACCTCGTGACCAACGCGATCCGGCACACCCCCGCCGGCACCCCGATCGAGGTGCTGCTCGGCACCGACGCCGACCGCAGCCACGTCGTCGTCAGGGTCGTCGACCACGGGCAGGGCATCGACGACAGGAGCGCGCGGAAGATCTTCGAGCGGTTCTACCGGGCCGACAAGGCGCGCTCGCGGGAGAACGGCGGGACGGGTCTCGGGCTGGCCATCGTCGCCGCCATCGTGGCCGCCCACGACGGGCGCGTCGGACTCGCCCACACCCCCGGCGGCGGGGCCACCTTCGTCGTCGAGATTCCCACAGCATTCTCCCAGACTTCGCACGGAGCCCTTTGACCTTGGCCCGTTTGACTCATGCCTGTCACCAAGGAGGGCCCCTACCGGATGAACGAGCTGGATCAGGACGCGCACGACGCACGGCATTCCGCCGACGCCGACGGCTCGCCCCTGTGGTTCGGCGATCATGATCGCCCGATTCAGACTTTCCACCCGGCAGCCTCTACGATGATGCCCACCCAAGAGATTCCGGCTGGGTCGCTTGGTCCTGTTCACCCACAGGGTCAGGCAGAGCACACCCAGCCGGCCAGATCGCGACGCCTGGTAGAGCTGACTGCCGTGGCGTTGCTTGCCGCCCTGCTTGCCAGTGGTGGCACATACGCCGCGACCCGGGTCGTTGGCTCGACGGATGCGCAAAACCCCTCCACCGCGCAGACCTCGTCCGACCCGGGTCGCGGCACAAGCTCGTCGACGGTCCCCCAGTCGAGTGCCGCAGCCCCCGACTGGACCAGGACGGCCGCCGCCGTCGGTCCGAGCGTCGTGTCGATCACGGCCACGACGAGCAGCGGCGAGGACCAGGGCTCCGGCGTGATCCTCGACAAGGCGGGCAACGTCCTCACGAACAACCACGTCGTCAGCGGCGCGACGGCCGTGACGGTGTCGCTCTCCAACGGCTTCACGTACAAGGCCAAGGTGCGCGGCACCGACTCGACGACCGACCTCGCCGTCGTCCGGCTCACCTCGCCGCCCGCGAACCTGTCGCCCATCGCGATCGGCGACTCCTCGGCGCTCGCCGTCGGCCAGCCGGTCATGGCGATCGGGAACCCGCTCGGCCTGTCCGGCACGGTGACGACGGGCATCGTCAGCGCCCTCAACCGCCCGGTCAAGACGAGCAGCGCGGACACCCAGCAGGACCCGACCAACCCCTTCGGCCAGCCCCAGACCTCCGAGCAGGTCGTGACGAACGCGATCCAGACCAGCGCGGCGATCAACCCCGGCAACAGCGGCGGCGCCCTCGTCGACGGGGCCGGCCAGCTCATCGGCATCAACTCCTCCATCGCGACGCTGCCCAGCGACAGCTCGAGCCAGTCCGGGAGCATCGGGATCGGCTTCGCCATCCCCGTCAACGAGGCGTCGGCGATCGCCAAGCAGCTCATCGACACCGGCACTGCGCAGCACGCCTACCTCGGCGTGAGCACCGAGGACGGCACGGCGACCGACGGAGTCGCCCAGCGCGACGGAGCCCGGATCAGCTCGGTCGTGAGCGGCACGCCTGCCGCCGAGGCCGGCATCAAGGCCGGCGACCTCGTCATCGCCGTCGACGGGGTGAGCGTCGACTCGGCGGACTCCCTCATCGCCAACATCCGCGAGCGCACGGCCGGCCAGACGGTGCAGATCACCGTGCTGCGCGGCGGCAAGACCCTCGACCTCAAGACCAAGCTCGTCACCAAGCCCACGTCGAGCAACTAGTCCGGAGCGAAGCCCTCCTCGCTCCTGGTCCTCCGATACCTCGACCGTTAGGAGGCTGGGTCGGGTAGAGGTATGCGAACCCTCTGCCGTGGTCCCGGAATACCTCGACCGGCGGGGGCTGGGTGGGGTCGAGGCACCGCGGTCCGAATCGTGGTTGATCCCACGTCAGCCGGGTGGCATACTTGCCGGGTTTGCCTCATGGACGATCTGACCGACCTCGCCGCCGAACGCCACCACCTCGCGACCGCTCGCGCGGAGCTGCGCCACATGCGGGCACGCACCCTGTCCCTCGACGCCCAGTCCGCCGACCGGGTCAACGCCGAGAACCTCCAGCGGGCGCTCTTCTACCGGGCCCGATCCCTCGAGGACGACCCGCACACCTCGCTCTTCTTCGGGCGGATCGACACCGACGGCTCGGCACCGGGAGCGCCGGGACCCGAGCACCTCTACATCGGACGCCGCCACATCGGCGACGCCGCCGGCGATCCGGTCGTCATCGACTGGCGGGCCGACGTGGCGACCGCGTTCTACCGCGCGACGCGGACCGACCCGATGGGCGTCGTCCTGCGGCGCCGGTTCGGGCTCGACCGCGGGGAGATCACCGCCTACGAGGACGAGCACCTCGTCGACCCGACCGAGCACGACATCCGCAGCCGGATCCTCGCCGACGAGATCGAGCGCCCCCGCGTCGGGCCGATGCGCGACATCGTCGCGACGATCCAGCCCGAGCAGGACGAGCTGGTGCGCGCCGACGCCGGGACGACGGTGTGCGTCCAGGGGGCACCGGGCACGGGGAAGACGGCCGTCGGCCTGCACCGGGCGGCCTGGCTGCTCCACGCGCACCGCGAGCGGCTGGCCCGCTCCGGCGTCCTCGTCATCGGGCCGAACCGCGCCTTCCTCGACCACGTCGGCGCCGTCCTTCCGACGCTCGGTGAGGTCCAGGTCGGCCACACGACGATCGACGCGCTCGTCGGGGCCTGGCCGGTCCGCGCGACGGACCCGGTCGAGGCGGCCGTCCTCAAGGGCGACGCGCGGATGGCCGAGGTCCTCCGCCGGGCGGTGTGGAGCCACGTAGGGCGCCCGGACACGGCCCTCGTCCTGCCGCGCGGCGCGAGCCGGTGGCGGGTCCCGGCATACAGCGTCGTGGAGATCCTCGAGGAGCTGGAGACCCGTGGCGTCCGCTACGACGCGGCCCGGCAGATGCTCCCCCAGCGGCTCGCCCACGCCGTCCTGCTCCAGATGGAGCGGGCCGGAGGGTCCCCCGACGACCGCGTCCAGGACTCGGTCGCGGCGAGCCCGGTGGTCAGGCGCTACGCCGCGGCGCTGTGGCCGGTCCTCGACCCGCGGCAGGTCCTCTACGAGCTGTATGCCGACCCGGCCCGGCTCGCGGCGGCCGAGGGCGTCCTCACCGCGCGGGAGCAGTCGGCCCTCGCCTGGGCGCGGCCCCCGCGCACCAGGGGCGGAGCCCGGTGGACCGCCGCCGACCTCGTCCTCCTCGACGAGGTCGGCGACCTGCTCCAGCGGACGCCGAGCCTCGGGCACGTCATCCTCGACGAGGCGCAGGACCTCTCGGCCATGCAGCTGCGCGCCGTCGGACGGCGCTGCTCGACCGGGGCGGCGACCGTGCTCGGCGACCTCGCCCAGGGGACGACGCCGTGGGCGACGTCGTCGTGGGCGGAGTCGCTCGGGCACCTCGGCAAGCCCGACGCCCACGTCGAGATCCTCGACCGCGGCTTCCGGGTGCCGTCGTCGGTCATCGAGCTCGCCGCGCGGCTGCTCCCGCACATGGCGCCGGGGCTCGGCGTGCCGGTGTCGGTGCGCGACAACCCCGGACGCCTCGACATCCGCCGGGCCGACGGGGTGGCGCTGTGGGACGCGACGTCGGAGGTCGTCGCGTCGCTCGTCGCGACGCCGGGCTCGGTCGGGGTCGTCGCCGCCGACGCCGCGGTCCCGCACGTCTCGGCTGCCCTGACGGGCCGGGGGATCGGGCACGGCGTCCTCGGCGCCGACCACGGCGACGTCGACCACCAGGTCGACGTCGTGCCGGCGTCGGTCGCCAAGGGCCTGGAGTTCGACGAGGTGGTCGTCGTCGAACCGGCCGCCATCGCCGAGGCCGAGCCCGACGAGCGGACCGGGCTGCGTCGGCTGTACGTCGTGCTCACCCGGGCCGTCTCCGGTCTCACGATCGTCCATGCCCGCCCGCTGCCGCCGGAGCTCGCCGTTCCGGACGCAACCGCCTGATCGCGGCCACCTGAGCGCACCCGACCCGGTGCACTCGCACCGACCCGACCGGTCCGTGCCGGGCGTGGGGCAGACTGGCCGGCGTGCCGGACCTCGTCGCGTCGTGGACCGGGGACGTCGACCTCCTCGCGCCGGGCGCATCCCCGGAGCAGGTCCGCGCCGTCGGCACCGACCTGCTCCGGCGGTGGGGCGAGCCGCACCGCCGCTACCACACGGCGGTCCACCTCACCGAGATGCTCGCGGCCCTGCGCGCGATCGGGGACTCCGGCGGGGTCACCTCCCGCGAGGTGGCGCTCGGCGGGGTGGCCGCATGGTTCCACGACGCCGTCTACGTCCTGCCCGACCCCGGCGACAACGAGGCGGCGAGCGCCCGGCTGGCGACGGAGAGCCTGCCGGGCCTCGGGCTCGCGGCATCGGACGTCGAGGCGGTCGACCGGCTGGTCCGGGCGAGCGAGCGGCACGCGCTGCCGTCGGGCGACGGGCTGGACGCGGCCTTCCACGACGCGGACCTGTGGGTGCTGTCCGCGCCGGTGTCGCGGTTCGACGTCTACTGCGCGCAGGTTCGCCAGGAGTACGCCATGGTTCCGGAGACGGCATACCGCCACGGCCGGTCGGCCATCCTGCGGCCCTTCCTCGCGCGAGGGTCGGTGTATGCCACCTCCCTCGGCCGCTCCCGGTGGGAGGGCCGCGCCCGCGCCAACCTCGAGCGCGAGCTGACCCGGCTGGGAGGCGCCTGATCCGGTCCGGTTCGCTCGGACCCGCGGAGGCCGGTCAGGCGTGACCCCAGGCGGGCGGGTCGTAGACGGCCGCGGCGAGCGGCCACCAGAACAGGTGGCCGCACCGCGCCCCGAACTCCGCCCACGTCACCCACTCGTGAGCCGTCGTGGCGTCGCCGGCCACCGGATGCAGCGCCGGCCGCCGCCCAGGGACCTCGGCCCGGAAGATCTGGAGCACGTCCGAGGACGGGCCGGGGCCCCACGCCCCGTGGGGGACGAACCGCTCGTAGGCACATGCGGCGAGCGTCTCGGCCGGGACGGTCAGGCCGGTCTCCTCGTGGAGCTCGCGCAGCGCGTTGCGGGTCACCGGCTCCGCGCCCTCGCGCCCCCCGCCGGGCGCCCCCCACTCCGCGCGGCGCGGGCTGTAGACGATGGCGTGGTCGCCCGCCGCGTCGGTGAGGAAGACCATCGCGGCGAAGACCCGCTGCTCCGCATACGGTCGCCGCGAGGTGAACAGGTCGACGTCGGCCGACGTCCCGTCGGGGAAGGTGACACCCCGCACCCGGGCGACGCCCCGGTCGCCCTTCCGCTTGGGCATCCGCAGCCCGCTGCGGCGCAGCGCCTCGATGACCTCCCGGATGTCGCTGACGCGCGCCCCGGCGGCCACGGCGTCGGCGAACCGCTCCTGCGGGATGTCGTAGTGATCGCCCTCGAAGCCGCGGCGTGGGATGCCGAGGCCGGCCGCGAACTCGCGCAGCTCCTCCAGCGAGGTGTCGCTGACCAGGTGCGACCACAGCATCCCGTGCGCCGGCCAGCGGGGCGGGTCGACGAGAACGGTCACGATGCCGACCATATCGGGACCCGGCGCCGCCCGAGCCCTGTGGATAACTTTCCGGCCGGCGCGGCCGATCGGCCTAGCGTGGTCCCGACAGCTCGTCCCGCTCCCGGGGCGACGACGACGGAGGGATCACCCATGTCAGGTCAGTTCCAGGTCGACACCGAGCGGATCCAGGCCGCCTCGGGCGACATCGCGCGGATCTCCGGCGAGATCGAGTCGCAGGTCGGGGCCATGATGAGTCGCCTCACCACGCTCCAGGACGCGTGGAAGGGGTCGGCGTCGACCCAGTTCCAGGCGGTCGTCCAGCAGTGGCAGGGCACCCAGCGCCAGGTGCAGGCCAGCCTCGACAGCATCGGCTCGGTCCTCGGGGCCGCCGGCGCCCGGTATGCCGAGACCGAGGCCCAGGCGGTGGCGATGTTCTCCCGCTGAGAGCTCCGCCGCCGACGCCCCGGCCGCTGGGCGACGGGTCGGCCGGCTCACTCCGCCGTGATGGCGCGCAGGATGTCGAGCCGGGCGGCCCGTCGGCCGGGCCACAGCGCGGCGAGGACGCCGACGACGCCCGACAGCACGAGGAAGCCGAGGAGCTGCCGGGCCGGGATCGCCAGCTCGCTGAGGCCCTGGCCCGCGAGGGCCCGCTGCAGGGCGATCCCGAACCCGACGCCGAGGACGATGCCGAGGACGGCACCGAGCAGGGCGATGGCCACCGACTCCAGGGTGAGCAGCTGCCACAGCTGGGTGCGCAGCAGCCCGATCGCCCGGAGCAGCCCGATCTCGCGGGTGCGCTCGATGACCGACAGGCCGAGGGTGTTCACGATGCCGAGGACCGCGATGACGATGGCGAGGCCGAGGAGGGCGTCGACGAGATGGAGCAGCTGGTCGACCGGCTCGCGCTGCTCGGCGGCATAGGCGGCCTGGTCCTTCACGGTGACGAGGGGCAGGCCCCTGACGGCGGCGTCGAGGCCCCGCTCGACGGCGAGCCGGTCGGCGCCCGGTGCGACGGTGAGGTAGGCGACGGAGTCCTGCCGGGCCGCCCCGAGACGGTCCAGGCCCTCGAAGCTCACCAGGTAGCTCGTGCCGAGGATCGTGTTGCGGGCGTAGGTGCCGACGACGGTGAACCGCACGCCGCCGCCGCTGCCGGCGGTGAGTGTCGAGCCGACGGCCAGGTGCTGTGCCGCGGCACGGCCGCTCTCGACGAGGATGCCGTCGGCCCCGAGGTCGGCGAGCGAGCCGGTCCGCATCGTCAGCGGCAGGACGGCCCGCAGCGCACGCGGGTCCGCCCCGGCGACATAGGCACTCGTCCGGCCCCCGAGGTCCGTCACGGTGTACCGGAGCGCGGCGACGTCGGCGACGCCCGGGACGGCAGCGACCCGCGCCGTGATGGCCGGGGAGAAGGGCTGCCCGACGACGTTGGAGACGACGAAGTCGGCGGCGAACTCCTCCGAGATCACCGTGTCGATGCTCGCCGTCGCCGACGCGCCGACGACGGCCATCATCGAGACGAGGGTGACCCCGATCATGAGCGCCGACGCGGTCGCGGCGGTCCGCCGCGGGTTGCGCAGCGCGTTCTGCTCGGCCATCCGCCCCACGGCCGGGAAGAGCATCCGGTATGCCGTGCCGAGGGCCCGCAGGACGGGGCGGCCGACGAGAGGGCTCGTCATGGCCACCCCGAGGACGACGCCGAGGATGCCGAGCCCGACCCACCACAGGTGGTCGGGGACGTCGGCGAACAGGCCGAGGCCGAGGGCGACCGCGCCCACCCCGACGAGGAGGGCACCGAGGGCCACCCGCCGACGCAGCGGCGTCTCGCCGACCTCGACGTCCTCCCGCATCGCCGCGACGGGTGGCACCCGACCGGCACGCCGGGCCGGCAGGTAGGCGGCGGCGAGCGTGACGAGGACGCCGACGGCATACGCCGCCCCGACGGTCCGGCCGCGGAGGACGAGGGGCGTGCCGGACAGGTCGAGCCCGATGTGAGCGAAGAGCGCCCTGATGCCCACGGCGAGGGCGACCCCCAGCCCGAGCCCGGCCGTCGACCCGAGGAGGCCGACGACGAGCGCCTCGAAGAGGACCGACCCGACGACCTGGCCCCGGCTCGCGCCGAGCGCCCGCAGCAGGGCCAGCTCGCGGCCGCGCTGGGCCACGAGAATCGAGAAGGTGTTGACGATGAGGAAGGTGCCGACGACGAGCGCGACGCCCGCGAAGACGAGGAGGAAGGTCGTGACGAACCCGAGGGCGCGCTGGATCTGCGTCGCGTCCTGCTTGGCCACCGCGTCGCCCGTCACCGCCTCGAGCCCCGACGGCAGGACGGCGGCGACCCGGGCCCGCAGGGTCGTCTGGGAGACGCCGTCCCGGGCCGTGACCCAGACGGTGCTGTAGGCCCGCGCGCCGTCGAGGAACTGCCGCTGGGCCGCGGCGGTGTCGAGCACCGCCACACTCGCCCCGAGCAGGCCGCCGCTGCGGAACGACATGGTGCCGACGAGCCGCAGGGAGAGCAACGGCTCGGCCCCGGCCGAGACGAGAGGCACCCGCGCGCCGACGCGATACCCGGCACGGCTCGCGGTCGCCTCGTCGAGGACGACCTCGTCGGGTCCGGTCGGCCATCGTCCCGCGACGAGGGTCATCGGCACGACGCCGTGTGCGGCCGGACCGCCGGTGTGGTTGACGGCGATCCCGGGCGCCCCGTTGCCGCCGACGACGGTGCCGTCCGTCGAGACGACGAAGGTGCCGTAGCTCGTCACGTTGCCGTCGGCCCGGGCGGCACCGGGCAGGGCGGCGAGACGCGGCACGAGGGCGGCCGGGACGGTCGCGCTCGTCGCGGCGCCGGTCAGCCCTGCGCTGCCGCGGGGCTGGACGATGACGTCACCGACCGACCCGGAGGTGATGGCGGTGAAAGCCCGCCCGAGGGTGTCGGTGAAGACGAGCGACCCCGCGACGAAGGCGACGCCGAGGACGATGGCGAAGGCCGACAGGAGCAGCCGCAGCCGCCTCGCGAGGAGGCTCTTCCAGCTGACCCGCAGCACCTCAGGCCCCGGGCCGCCGGGCGTCGAGACGGCCCATCCGCTCGAGCACCGCCTCGCGCGTCGGACCGCGCAGCTCGCCGACGACCCGCCCGTCGGCGAGGAAGACGACCCGGTCGGTGCAGCTCGCCGCGACGGGGTCGTGGGTCACGACGACGACGGTCTGTCCGAGGTCGTCGACGCTCGCCCGGAGGAAGCCGAGCACCTCCGCGCCACTCACCGAGTCGAGGTTGCCGGTCGGCTCGTCGGCGAAGACGATGTCGGGGCGGCTCACGAGGGCCCGTGCGCACGCGACGCGCTGCTGCTGGCCGCCGGACAGCTCGCTCGGGCGGTGCCCGAGCCGGTCGCGCAGGCCGATGGCGTCGATGACGCCGTCGGTCCACACCGGGTCGGGCGCCCGGCCGGCGATGGCGAGCGGCAGCACGATGTTCTCGTATGCCGTGAGGGTCGGCACGAGGTTGAAGGACTGGAAGACGAAGCCGATCCGGTCGCGGCGCAACCGGGTCAGCGCCTTCTCCTTGAGCCTCGTGAGGTCAACGTCGCCGACGAGGACCTGGCCCTCGCTCACCGCGTCGAGCCCGGCCGCGCAGTGCATGAGCGTGGACTTGCCCGACCCGGACGGCCCCATGACGGCGGTGAGCTCACCGCTCGCGAGGTCGAGGGTGACGTCATCGAGAGCGGTGACCGAGGTGTCCCCGTGACCGTAGACCTTGGTGACACCGACGAGCCGGGCGGCCGCGGCATACCGCGCCCCGGTCCCCTCCCCCGTCGTCGTGGTCATCGGGCCTCCGTCGTGGCGCGTGGACCGGTGCACACCGGCCCACGCCCCACCGTACGTCGACCCGTGGGACGGTGGGGTCAGGGAACCCCCTGACCCACCACCCCTCGCCCCTCCCCTACGCAGACGGGGACGGGGCGTCGTCCGTCAGCGCTCGCGCCGCGGGACGAGTCGGACGAGCGCGAGGCCCGCCATGATGAGGGTGAACGCGGCGACGGCGTAGAACAGCGTGTTCATGCCGGTGTAGGCGAGCGTGGCCGAGCTGGCCGCACCAGCACCGGTTGCCTTGACGGTGTACATCGTCAGATCCTTTCGGGTTGGGTGACTCGGTGGTGTCTCCACTCGGGGGCGCGGCCTCGCAGCAGCGTTCCCACGGCGTGGAAGAAGGCGACCTGGAGCCACAGGTCGTAGAGCAGCTCCGGGACGAGAAGGGCGGCGATGACTCTGGCTCGTCGGCCGGCCCGCCAGACCGTGACGACCCGCTCGAGGGCGAAGAGTGCGCCGATCGAGGTCCAGAACCACGAGAAGTGGAGATGGCCGTTGCCGAAGGCGCTCACCATGAGGACGAGGTAGCTGCACAGCATGATGCTCGAGATGAACAGGCCGACCTGCTGGAGCCAGTAGCGACGGGTCACGGGCGTGAGCCCATAGGTCCTGATGTTGTCGAGCGCGCCGCGATACCACCGCAGCCGCTGGTTGTGCAGCGCCGCGAGAGTGGGCATCAGCTCGGTGTAGACGAGGCACTCCCGGGGGGAGACGAGCCGCCAGCCGAGGGTCTTCAGCGCGATCGTCATCTCGTTGTCCTCGGTGATGGCGCCGGTGTCGTAGACCTCTCCCCGGTGACCGGGCAGCCAGGTCCCGCGCGCGGCCGCGACCTCGCGCAGCGCCCGGACCCGGAAGGCCGAGGCGGTGCCGGTCAGGACGTGGACCTCGCCCTGACGCCGGCCGATCTCGCGTGCGTAGCGCGCGTACTCGGAGGCCTGGAGCCGCTCGAGGAGGCCGTGCGGGGCGTCACCGTGGAAGATGCCGCCCACGGCGCCGAGCCGGCGTCCCGTCGTGGCGCCGAAGCGGTCGACCACGGTCGTCATGTAGTCCGGGCCGAGCCGGGTGTCGGCATCCATGACGAGCAGGATGTCGGCGTCGGCGAGGTCGACGTGGGCGATGGCCTGGTTGAGCGCGCCGGCCTTGCGGTCGCGGTTGTCGCGGGTGACGTAGACCTCCGCACCCGCCGCGAGGGCCTCGTCGACCGTCCCGTCGGTGCAGTTGTCGGCGACGACGACGATCCGGTCGAAGGGCACTCCCTGCACGCGCAGCGACCCGACGGCGGACGCGATGGTGCCCGCCTCGTTGTGGGCAGGAAGCATCGCAACGACAGACATGCCCCGATCCCCCCAGTCGACGTTTTGACCCCAACGGACCGGCCGCGGCGCGACCGGCAACAGACCCACAACTCACCCCACCGGACGACGTCTCGTCCGGTTCCCCGGGACTCACCCCAGAGTAAGGGAATCGTAAAGCCGGTCAAGCACTATCGGCGATTTTTCGGGCAACTCCCAGTCGCGACGTGTGTCTTATTCCATTACAATCACCCCGAATTCGGACGTATGCGACTGGGCCCGGTGGAGGCCCCGGACGGTCGGACCCGCTCCACACCATGTCGGCATACGCGCTCGTCTTGAACGACTCCCGGTGGAGGCCCGGACGGTCGGGACTCGCTCCGCACCCCACCGACCGAGCGGGCAGACCGAGCGGGCCGACGCAGACCTGCGGGCCCCCGGGGCATACGCGCCGGCCCGGGACGATCCGCGTCCCGTGGCATACGAACGGGTCGGCGACATGCGAAACGGGCGGCCCCCCGAGGGGGACCGCCCGTTCGCTCGTGCGGGTGCCGCGCCGGCCCGGCGGACCGAGCCGTCAGCGGCGGGGCGGGACGGGATCAGAAGCCCATGCCGCCCATGTCGTCGCCGCCGCCCGGCATGGCCGGAGCGGCCTTCTCCGGCTTGTCGGCGACGACGGCCTCGGTCGTGAGGAAGAGCGCCGCGATGGAGGCGGCGTTCTGCAGCGCCGAGCGCGTCACCTTGGCCGGGTCGATGATGCCCGCAGCGATGAGGTCGACGTACTCGCCGGTCGCGGCGTTGAGGCCGTGACCCGCGGGGAGGTTGGACACCTTCTCCGCGACGACGCCGCCCTCGAGGCCGGCGTTGACGGCAATCTGCTTGAGCGGGGCCTCGATGGCGACCCGGACGATGTTCGCGCCGGTCGCCTCGTCACCCTCGAGCTCGAGCTTGTCGAAGACCGCCTGGCCCGCCTGGAGCAGCGCGACGCCGCCACCGGCGACGATGCCCTCCTCGACGGCCGCCTTCGCGTTGCGCACGGCGTCCTCGATGCGGTGCTTGCGCTCCTTGAGCTCGACCTCGGTCGCCGCGCCGGCCTTGATGACGGCGACGCCGCCGGCCAGCTTGGCGAGGCGCTCCTGGAGCTTCTCGCGGTCGTAGTCGGAGTCCGACTTCTCGATCTCGGCGCGGATCTGGTTCACCCGGCCGGCGATCTGGTC
>JBDIAL010000013.1:0-34724 GCA_039812405.1 Nostocoides sp. | reverse complement strand
TTGGCCAAGGTGAGCAGGTCGTCGACGAGCCGTTGCATGCGGATCGCCTCGGCGAGGACGACGGCGTCCCGATCCTCACCCTCGGCGTCCCGACCGGCGGGCAGGATCTCCATGCTCGCCCGGATCGTGGCGATCGGGCTGCGCAGCTCGTGCGAGGCGTCGGAGACGAACCGACGGGTCGTGGCGTCGGCCCGGGCGAGCCGATCGAGCATCTGGTTCATGGTCTGCGCCAGCCGGGCGATCTCGTCGCCCGAGGCCGGGACCGTGACATGACCGAGCCCCCGCGCGCTGCTGATCCGGTCGACGTCGCACCGGATGCTCTCCACCGGCGCCAGGGCTCGGCGCACCCCGCGGCCGACCGCAACGACGATGAGCCCGAGCAGCAGGAGGGAGCCGGCGCTGAGCAGGAGCGTCGCCACCTTGACGGTCGCCGACTCCACCTCCAGCGGGGTGGCGACCGCGACGGTGTACCGGACTCCCGCGGGGCCGCGCACCCCCTCGGCGACGACCGCGTGCGGCTCGCCCACCTCGCCGGGCACCGTGGCCGACTGGAACCGGTCGATGGAGCCGTCGCGGGGCTCGGGATGGGTGATCGGCGTGTCCCGCAACGAGGTCTCGGAGGATGCGACCACACCCCCCGCGACGTCCAGGACCTGCAGGATGGCGCCGCGGCTGGCGGTCTGCTCGACGGCCTGGGCCGGAGTCGAGTGCCCGGAGCGGATCGCGGCAGCGACCTGGTGCGCCTTGCTGCGCGCGGTGTCCTGCGCCGCGGCATACAGGATCCGGTCCAGCGAGACGGCGAAGACCGCGACCCCCAGCGCCAGGGCGACCCCCAAGGTCGCGGCGGTGATGACGACGACCCGACGCTGGATGCTCCACGACTCGACGCGTCGGATGCGGAGTCCGCTCATCACGGCGGCGTCCGCGCAGACGTCGGCGTCGTGCTCGAGACGGGCATGAGCCGGTATCCCATGCCGCGCACGGTCTCCAGGGACCGCACGCCGAACGGCTCGTCGATCTTGCGGCGGAGGTAGCCGACGTAGACCTCCACGATGTTGTCACCGCCCTCGTAGGCCGCATCCCACACGTTGTCCAGGATGACGGCCTTCGAGAGCACCGTGTCGGGGTTGCGCATGAGGAACTCCAGCACCGCGAACTCCTTGGCCGTCACCGCGATCCGCTGCCCGGCCCGGCGGACGATCCGACGGTTGGGGTCCAGCTCGAGGTCCCCCACGGTGAGGTTGACCGGCCGCTCCGGGGCCCCACGACGCACCAGGGCTCGCAGTCGCGCGACGAGCACGATGAAGCTGAACGGCTTGGTGAGGTAGTCGTCGGCACCGAGCTCGAAGGCGTCGGTCTGGTCGTAGTCGCCGTCCTTGGCGGTCAGCATCATGACCGGCACCCACACCGCGAGGGCGCGCAGGTTGCGGACCACCTCGTAGCCGTTGCGACCGGGCAGCATGATGTCCAGGATGACGACGTCGTAGGCGTTCTCGGTGGCCAGCCACTGCCCCGTGACCCCGTCGTGGGCCAGGTCGACCACGCACCCCTCGGCGCGCAGCCCGCGGGCCAGCGTCTCGGCCAGCGCCCGCTCGTCCTCGACCAGCAGGATCCTCACCGGTCGGCGTCGACGGGGATCGGTCTCTGGATGTCCCGGCCCGAACGGTGCGCCCACGCCACCAGCGCGGTGATCGCCACGATGAGCACCAGCGCGACGGACCGGTCGCCGAAGCCCCGGCCTCCCCCCACGTCCGCGGGCTTGCCCAGCCAGTCCGCGAAGGACGCCCCGAGCGGCCGGGTCAGGACGTAGGCCATCCAGAAGCAGGCCGTGGCGTTGGCACCCATCCGCCAGGCACCCAACGGCACGAGCATGGCGACCGCGAAGAGGATCCCGGCCGCGAGGAACCCCAGGTGCAGGGCCAGCCCGACGAGGTCGCCGACCGCCGTCCCGAGCGCGAAGGTGGCCAGCACCGTGGCCCAGTAGAAGCGCTCCCGACGACGGGTGTCGATGTGATGGATCGACAGCGTCCCCTCCGACCGGTGCCACCAGACGAACATCACGACGACCACCCCGGCATACAGCGCGGACGTCACCTCGTAGGGCAGCCCGGTCGCGACGTGCAGGACATCGGCGAGCATCGTGCCGAACACCGCCACCATGGACACGGCGAACCAGTACGTCGGCGCGTGATACCGGTCCTGACGGAGCTGGAGCCACACGGCGAGGGCGAGACCGCCCACCCCCACCACTCCCCCGAGGACCAGGCTGGTGTCCCCCAGCCAGTCCGACGCCGCCTCCCCCATCCCGGTCGTGAGGATCTTGATGACCCAGAAGAGCGCGGTGATCTCGGGGACCTTCGCGGCGACCGGGTCCACGGAGGGCAGCCGCCGGGAGAGCCTGACGATCGGCGGCGCGGGAGTCGTTGGCGTCACGCGCCCGACCATACGGTCCATGACCTGACGAGAACCTGAGAACGAGGGCCCGCGGCCGTATGCCGCCCGCCTCCTGACGGGGTCAGCCGGGGGAGCGCTGGAGGAGGACGAAGCTGGAACGGCCGGGCCCGGCGGGGCTGACCCGGGGCAGGTCGAGGCGGAAGGAGAAGTGCGCGGGGCGGTAGCGGCTGTGCACGTGCATGACCGTCTGGTCGGTCTGGTCGCTCACGTCGCCGGTCATGGCGAAGACCGGCGCCCCCTTCTTCTCGTTGAGCAGCTCGGCCGTGCGCGCGTCGAGGGTCTCGATGTCGATGGTGAACGTGCCCCCGCGCAAGGGGACGCCGAACTCCTCCTCGATGGCGGCATACACCGATCTCGTCGTCAGGTCGATGTCCCGCAGGCCGGCGAACCGGGGGTGCGGCAGGAGCAGCGTCTCCAGGGCGACCGGCTCCTCGTCGGCGAGCCGGATCCGCTCGATGCGGAGCACCCGGCGGACGCCCGTGGGGAAGGCCGAGCCGCCGGGAGCGTCCTCGACGGCGATGTCGACGACACGGGACGAGGGGGTCTTGTCGTCGAGGTACATCTGCTGGGTGAAGCCGGTCAGGTTCGACAGGGAGTACTGGGCCCGCGGCGGCCGGACGAAGGTGCCGCGGCCCGAGGTGCGATAGACCAGCCCGTCGCTGACCAGCCGGGAGATCGCGTGGCGGACGGTGCCCCGGCTGAGGCCGAGGGAGTCGGCGAGGTCGATCTCGCGGGGGAGGGGGGTCTCGGCGGCCGGGTCCTGGCGCAGGATCGCGGCCCGCATCTGGGTGTAGAGCTGCTCGTGGAGCGGGACGGACAGCTCCCGGTCGACGAGCACCTCGTCGAGGATCGGCAGCTCGGACGCGGGAGCCGCCGCAGCCGTCGTCGTCGCCATAGCGGCAGCCTAGACCCATGTCTGAACGTTCAGGCATACCACTTGACGACAGGACGACAGGTCTGGCACCGTATGTTTAAACATTTAGACCCACGAGACTCCCGGCTCAACGAAGAGTGAGGTTCCCATGACCACCGAGGCACACGAGGGCAACGCCGCCCGGGTCGAGGCCCGCAGCTACGAGCACGTGCCGCTCAGCGAGCGGCACGGCAGGACGACGAGCCTGTTCAGCCTCTGGTTCGGTGAGCAGCTGTCCAGCTTCGCGCTGGTGACCGGCGCGCTCGCGATCGGCCTCGGACTGAACTTCTGGTGGTCGGTCGTGGCGATCGTCGCCGGCAACCTCATCGGCGCGACGATGATGGCCGGCCACTCGGCCCAGGGCCCGGCGCTCGGCCTGCCGCAGATGATCCAGTCGCGGGCCCAGTTCGGCTTCTTCGGCACGCTCCTGCCGCTCATCATCACGTGGTTCATGTACTGCGCGTTCTCCGCCGTCGCCGTGGTCATCGCCGGGCAGGGCCTGCAGTCGGTGTTCGGTGGCCCCCAGCCGCTGTGGATCGCGCTGTCCGTCGTGCCGATCCTCATCCTCGCGATCTTCGGCTACGACCTCATCCACGCGACGATCAAGTACGTCGGCTGGATCATGGGCGCACTCTTCGTCCTCGTGCTCGCCCTGCTCGTCCACCACGGCGTGAGCCTCGACCAGCTCAACGGCGGCGGGTTCACCTGGAAGGCGTTCCTCGGCGCCACCTCGCTGTTCGTCACCTGGCAGCTGACGTATGCCCCGTACGTCTCGGACTACTCGCGCTACCTGCCGCCGGACAAGACCAAGGGCGCCTTCTGGTACACCTACGTCGGCACCTGCCTCGGCGCGATCCTCGTCATGGTCCTCGGCGCCGGGATCGCCACCCTCGCCCCGACCGCCGACGTCGTGCAGACCGTGCGGAACCTCGGCGGCGGGTTCGGCGGCGCCGTCATCGTGCTCATGCTGTCCGCCGGCCTCATCATGGTCAACTCGACCAACATCTACGGCGGGACCATCAGCACCCTGACGATCCTCGCGCACTTCCGGCCCATCACCTCGACCGTCCGCAAGCGCGTCGTCGCCGCGCTCGTCATCGGCACCCTCGCCGTCCTGGCCGGTGTCGCCGGGTCGGCCGACTTCGTCAACAACCTCATCAACTACCTCAACTTCGTCCTCTACTTCCTCATCCCCTGGACGACGGTCAACCTCATCGACTTCTACGTCGTCCACCACGGCGACTACCGCACCGACGACTTCTTCGACAAGGACGGCACCTTCGGACGCTGGGGCCGGCCGGCGATCATCACCTACTTCGTCACCTTCCTCGTCGAGCTGCCGTTCATGTCCACCACGGTGTTCACCGGGCCGCTGGCCCACGCCCTCGGTGGCATCGACCTCGCCTGGCTCGTCGGGCCGATCGTGTCCATCCCGCTCTACCTGTCCCTCGTCAAGCGGCAGAACCACATCGCGCACTTCGACCTCGACCCGCACTACGTGTCCCACGACCTCGAGGTCGCCCAGCACGAGGACGAGGCCCCGCACCCGGGCGGCACCGCACCCGCCGCCGACGGCGACGGCGTGCGCTGACCGGCTCCCCCGCATACCGGCTCCTTCGCATACCGCCAGACCACCCACCAGCAGACCCGAGGAGAGAGGACCCTGCCGTGCACCGCATCGCGCTCGTCGGCAGCAGCGGAGGGAACCTGCACCGGCTCGGTGGCGCCGACCCGGCTCAGCTCATCCGGTCGGTCCGCGACCAGCTGGGCCGCGCCGGCATCGAGCTGGGCCACGTCTGCTTCGTCTCGGCGGACGCCTCCATGGACGCCGCGGGCGGCACCGTGACCGGCTCGCTGTGGCAGCTGCGCAACGGGGTGCCCCAGGTGGTCCGGGCGGGCCCGCTCGGCGAGGTCAACGCGGCGGCGGAGCACGCCGACCGCGACATCGCGACCGCCATCGCCGCCGGCGAGGTGGACGGGGTCATCCTCATCAGCGCCGACCCCGCGGGTGTCAACCGGGCCACCGTCTCGGCGGCCGCGGACCACGGCCTGCCGGCGGCCGGCAGCGGCGGCAGCTCGGTCGCGGCGGCCGAGGCCAGGGGCGTGCACTTCGTGTCGGCCAGCGGCACGACGGGCACGA
This sequence comes from Nostocoides sp., assembly GCA_039812405.1. Lineage (GTDB taxonomy): Bacteria > Actinomycetota > Actinomycetes > Actinomycetales > Dermatophilaceae > Nostocoides. The sequence goes on along the minus strand of JBDIAL010000013.1, from coordinate 29,217 downwards.
CCAACCACACCCGGGCCATCAGCTACACGGCGGGCTTCGCCCGGCAGTGGAGCCTCAGGTACCGCGCCGTCGACCTGCCCCGCACCCCCGGTGAGCTGTGGCGCCGCTACGACCCCCGTCCGGTCCTCGTCGACGCCCTGCCCGCCGTGCTCGCGATCGCCCTCGTCCTCGGGCTGTCCACGCTGCTCGGCCCGGACCTCCACCACCGGGCCACGACCCTCCTCGTCCCGCTCGTCGCGGTCGTCATCGCCGTCACGGCGTCGACCCGCACCTCGGGCGTCGGCCAGGCCGGGCTGGTGGCCGGCGTGGTCGGCGGCTTCGTCGCCCAGGACACCGGCCTGCTCGGGGCGCTGCTGACCGGGTTCCTCGCCGGCACCCTCGCCGACGTCCTCGTCACCTCGACCCTCCGCTGGAGGTGGCCGGCCACGGGGGCGAACATCACCGGCTCCGGCCTCGCCGGACTCGTCGCCGGGCTCCCGGTCCGGGCCCTCCTCGGCGTCCACGGGCACGACCTCGACGTGTTCCTCACCGGCCTGCTGACCCGCGCGGTGGCCCATGCCGGCATACCGCTCGGGGCGCTGCTCGGCCTGCTCATGTGGCCCTTCGTCCTGCGCGGGCTCTACCACTCGGTGATCCTGCCGCTCATGGTCGTCGAGTTCGCCGCGCGCGGCACCTCGTTCCTGGCCGCCGCCGACATGATGACCCTCGTCGTGGTGTCCGCGGGGATCGCCGTGTCCTCCATCCTGCTGCCGTACCGGCCGGGCGACCGCGGCCCGGCCCGGCGCACCCTGTTCGTCAACGCCCTGTTCGGCACCTACGTCGAGGGCAGCTACCCCGCCGTCACCCGCAGCCGCGGCTACCGGCTGCTCACCATGGCCTGCGCCGCCGTGGGCGGCGCCGCGGTCGGCGCCGTCGGCGGGACGGGCGTGGTCTACATCCCCGTCCCGCTCCTCCCGCTGTCCGGCCACCCCACCCTCGGGCTCACCTGGGCCGTCCTCGCGACCTTCGCCCTCACGACGCTCGCCTTCCTCGTCGCCAACGTCACGACCCGCCGTATGCCGCCCGCCCCGCCCCCTGCCTAGCCGTCCCCCTGCCCAGCCCCCGCCCACCGCACACCAGCCCCAGACCAGCCACAGAGGAAGAGGTACGACCAGAGATGTTCATCCACGCCGACATGGAGCGCCGTCGGGCCCGCGCGATCGCCAAGGTCCACACGGCGATCAGCGACCACGGCGGCACCACCCTGCTCTCCACGGGGATCACCGCCGACGACGCCCGCCTGGCCCGAGCCGTCGCCGACGCCGACGTGCGGATGGTCGAGCCCAACCACCCCGCCCTCGCCCTGGCGCGGGGCCTGCACGGGGTCCAGGACATGCACTCGGCCGAGGGGGTGCGTCACGAGGTCCCGCTGTCCGAGGTCAACCGGGTCGTCCACGGCGTGCGCTCGGTCACCGGACAGGACATGTTCATCACCGTCGGCATCCCCGGCGGATTCACCGAGCTCGACCCCGTCGAGATCACCGAGCGCGACTTCGCCAACCTCGCCCGGGCGGGGGCCGACGGCCTGCACACCCACAAGGCGAGCCTCGAGGACCTCGCCGAGTGGGTCGAGGTCGCCCACCGCAACGGGCTGCTCGTCGACGCCTACATCGCCCACCCCGACGACCGGCACCCGTTCGGCATACCGGCCGGGTCGCCCGCGGACGTCGCGGCCGTCGGCCGGGACATGGAGGCGCTCGGGGTCGACCTCATCGGCCTCATGACCGGCATGTCGTACGGCGGCGCGGCGGCGGGCCAGATCGACCCCATGGTCGCCGACCGGCTCCGGGCCCTCGTCGGCGCCGTCTCGGTCCCGACCCTCGCCGAGGGCGGCATCAACATCGACAACCACCAGGCCTTCCGGGGCACCGGGGTCCACATCATCGTCGTCGGCACCTCCTTCGACGACGTCGCCCGCAAGGCCGTCCAGGACACCGCCCGCGCCTACCTGGGCACCGCGTCCTGACGCGTCGCGGCCCGGGGCTCCCTGCCACCCCGGGTCGCTGATGCGTCGCTCCCGGACACCTGGCTGCGCCCCGGACGGGCCAGGTGTCCGGGAGCGACGCACTCGGGTCGTCGGGCCGGCGGGCCGGGCCGTCGGCCCCGCCGGCGGGCCTCCTCGGCCTACTCGCCGGCGGTGACCCGGGCGGCCGTCTCCTCGTGGAGCGCCCGGAGCCTGTCGATGGCGGGGACCGCGGCCGCGAGCCGCCGGGAGTCCGCCGTCGGCAGCTGCCGGATGAGGTCGGCGAGGAGACGGGCCCCGGTGCCGCGACGGGCGACGAGCAGGTCCCGCCCCGCGGGCGTGAGGGAGGCAAGCGTCGCCCGGCCGTCCGTGGGGTGCGGGCCGCGCTCGACATACCCCGCGCGCTCGAGGTTCGTGACCAGCGTGGTCATCGACGGCTGCGCCACCCCCTCGGTCACGGCGAGGTCGGTGATCCGGCAGGCGCCGAGCCGGTCCAGCGTCGCGAGGGTCGAGAGCGCCGTGAGGCTGAGATCGCGCGGCATCCGCCGGATCAGGTCGGTGAGCAGCCGGTAGAGCGCCTCGCCCGCCGTCTCGGCATCCGACCCTCCCGGCTCCACTGGCTGTGCCACGCGGGACACGATAGGGGACACCGCGGCCGGACGGGCCACCGTGCCCGCGTCGCGTGGACCCGACCCGGCGGACGGTCTCCCGGAGGACCGACGGGCGGACTTGGCATACACATAGGTTCTTCTATATAGTCTTCCTATGCTTCATCTCGTATGCCGAGTCTCGTCATGAGCGCCGCGACCGGCCTCCCCGCGGACGAGGCCAAGCCGGCCAGCCCGTTCCAGCAGCCCAGGGCGGTGTGGGCCGTCGCCTTCGCCTGCGTCATCTCCTTCATGGGGATCGGCCTCGTCGACCCGATCCTGCCTTCGCTGGCCTCCCAGCTCCACGCGACGCCGAGCCAGGTGGAGCTGCTCTTCACGAGCTATCTCGTCGTCACCGCCGTGGCGATGCTGGGCACCGGATGGGTGTCGAGCCGGATCGGCGCCAAGCGGACCCTCGTGACCGGCCTCGCGCTCATCGTCGTCTTCTCGGCCATCGCCGGGGCGAGCGGGAGCATCGGCCAGATCGTCGGCTTCCGGGCCGGATGGGGGCTCGGCAACGCCCTGTTCATCGCGACGTCACTGGCCGTCATCGTCGGCTCCGCGAGCGGCGGGTTCGCGGGCGCGATCGTCCTCTACGAGACGGCGCTCGGGGTCGGCATCGCGTGCGGCCCCCTCCTCGGCGGCCTGCTCGGGAACATCAGCTGGCGCGGTCCCTTCTTCGGCGTCTCGGTGCTCATGCTCATCGCCCTCGTCGCGACCCTCGTCCTCGTCGAGCCGACCCCGCTGCCCGCGCAGCGGTCCTCCCTGCGCGAGCCGCTCGCCGCGCTGCGCCACCGCAGCCTCGCGACGACGAGCATCACCGGGCTGCTCTACAACTGGTGCTTCTTCACGATCCTCGGCTATGCGCCGTTCCTCATGAACCTCTCGCCGATCCAGCTCGGCCTCGTGTTCTGCGGCTGGGGCGTGCTCGTCGCGATCTTCGCGGTCTTCGGCGCCCCCTTCCTCAAGGAGCGGCTCGGCACCCCTCGGACGCTGTACGCCTCGTTCACCCTCATGGCGGTGCTGTCCCTCGTCATCGGCATCTGGTCGGGCAACCGGGTGACGGTCATCGCCGCGGTCATCGCCTCCGGCATCGTCATCGGGCTCAACAACACCCTCGTGACCACCGCGGTGATGAGCATCGCCCCGGTCCCGCGGGCGACGGCGTCGGCGACCTACGGCTTCGTCCGCTTCATCGGCGGCGGGCTCGCGCCGTTCGTCGCGGGCAAGCTCGTCGAGCGCTACGACACCCACGTGCCCTTCGTCGTCGGCGCCGTCGCCGTCGCGGTCGGCGCGGTCGTCCTGTCCACCGTCCACGGGGCGCTCGACGCCGCGGACGCGGAGGAGGCCCACCCCGGTCCCTCCCGGGAGCGGCACGACGCCGAGCAGGCCGTCTTCGCCGTCCCCGCCGTGGAGGAGGAGGCGGTCCTCGCCGCCGAGGCGGTCCGCGAGGACACCCGCCTCAACCACGGCGAGCTGAGCTGAGCGTCCCGGCCCTGCGACGAGCCGCCTGCAGCGTCGACCCCTGCCCCGGGATGTCGACCCCAGCTCTGTCGTCGACCCCACCTGCCCCTTTGTCGTGGAACCCGATAAAGAGGCACCTCACCCGAGAACGCTTCCCCCGCAAGGTGACCCGTTGTCGTGGAACCCGATAAAGGGGCGGGGGGCTCTGCTCGGGGTGCCGGGCTGTCGGCCCGTCGCGCAGCGCGCCCTCGACGGGCTGCTCCCCACCGGCCTGCTGCACGACGGCGAGCACGGCGGGTGGTTCGCCGCGGTCACGGCGCCCGGCTGCCCGGTCGAGTCAACGCACGAGGAGAAGGCGGCGTATGCCCACGCCTTCGTCCTCCTCGCGGCCGCCACCGGGATGCGGGCCAGGCTCGACGGAGCGGCCGAGCTGCTGGAGGAGGCGGGATCGGTCCTCCTGCAACGGTTCTGGAGCGAGCCAGACGGCCTCCTCGTCGACACGTGGAACCGCGACTTCTCCGTGCTCGACCCCTACCGCGGCATCAACGCGAACATGCACGGCGTCGAGGCCATGCTCACCGCCGCCGACGTCACGGGAGACCCCGCGTGGCTGGAGCGGGCCGCGGGCATCGCGCGGTTCGTCGTCCGCATGGCCCAGGCCCACGGGTGGCGGCTGCCGGAGCACTACGACGCACGCTGGACCCCGCGCCTCGACCTCAACATCGACCGGTCCGACGACCCGTTCACGCCGTTCGGCGCGACGGTCGGCCACGGGCTGGAGTGGGCCCGCCTCCTCCTCCACGTCGAGGCATCCCTCGCGGTGGCGGGGCCGGTGGCGGCAGGCCCCGTGGCGACGCGCTCCCCTGCCGACGACGAGAGCACCGACGCCAGGGACGAGGACCGGCCCGGCGACGACGGCAGCCCCCGCAACGACCCGGTAGGTCCCGGGGACGTCGCCGACACCGGTGACGACTGGGTCGGCGCCGCCCGCGCCCTCTATGCCCGGGCGGTCGCCGACGGCTGGGCCGCCGACGGGTCCGACGGGTTCGTCTACACGACGGACTGGTCGGGGGACCCGGTCGTCCGGACCCGGATGCACTGGGTCGCCGCGGAGGCGGTCGGCGCGGCGGCGACCCTGACGACCGGACCGGGGACCCGGCATACGCGCTGGACTACGCGCGCTGGTGGGACCACTGCGCGACCCGCCTGCTCGACCACGAGCACGGCTCGTGGCACCACGAGCTCACGCCGGACCTGCTCCCGTCGGCCGCGGTGTGGCCCGGCCGAGCGGACCTCTACCACGCCTTCCAGGCCACCCTCGTCCCGCGGCTGCCCCTCACGCCGGCGATGGCGAGCGCCGTCGCGGCCGGGCTGCTTCGCGACTGAGCGGGCGACACGCCACACTGGACCCATGGCCGGCCCTCGCCCCGCACCCCTGCGCTCGTCCAGCTTCCGTGTCGACTGCGGCGTGACGCGACCGGAGTTCACGGCGGTGGAGATGCCGACCGCCCTCGTCGACGTCGTGTCCTACCGCAGCGGCGCGACGCACGGCACGGGGGTGAGCGAGCAGCCCGGCGCGGTCGGCTACGGCCGGCTCGTCCTCCACCGGACCGTCATGCCCGACGACCTCGAGCTGTGGAGGTGGTGGGCCGCCGCCCGCGACGGGGAGGACGGGGTGGACCGCGACGTCGTCGTGTCGCTGCTCAACGCCCGGCTCGAGCCGGTCATGGCGTGGGTGTTCCACTCGGCCTTCCCCGCGTCCTACCGCGTCTCCTCCCTCGACGCGACGTCGGACGCCCTCGTGACGGAGACCGTCGAGCTCGCCTTCGACGGCATGGACGCCCGCGGCTGAGGCCCGCCACCGGCGCTCGCGGCCCTCGCGACCCCACCCACCGGGCGCCCGTAAGGTGAGGCCATGGCACTGCGCATCGGCTACAAGGCGTCGGCGGAGCAGTTCGCGCCGGCCGAGCTCGCGGCATACGCCGTCCTCGCCGAGGAGGTCGGCCTGGACAGCGTGACGATCTCCGACCACTTCCAGCCCTGGCGGCTCACCGGCGGTCACGCGCCGAGCTCGCTGGCCTGGCTCCCCTGGGTCGCCGGCCGCACCGAGCGCGTCGTGCTCGGGACCTCCGTCATGACGCCGACCTTCCGCTACAACCCCGCCGTCGTGGCCCAGTACGCCGCGACCCTCGCCTGCCTGGCGCCCGGCCGGTTCGTCCTCGGCGTCGGCACCGGGGAGGCGCTCAACGAGATCGCCGTCGGGGCCGTCGCGGACGGCGCGTGGCCGCCGTTCAAGGAGCGCTTCGGGCGGCTGCGTGAGGCGGTCACCCTCATGCGCGCGCTGTGGATGCAGGACCGGGTGACCTTCCGCGGGGACTACTACGAGACGACGGACGCCGCGATCTACGACCGGCCCGACGAGCCGGTCCCCGTCTTCGTCGCCGCCGGCGGGCCCATGGTGGCCCGGTATGCCGGACGGCACGGCGACGGGTTCATCTGCACCTCCGGCAAGGGCCGGGAGCTGTATGCCGACCAGCTCGTCCCCGCGGTGGCCGAGGGCCGCGCCGCGGGCAGCCGGGCCGGCCAGCCGATCGAGCGGATGATCGAGGTCAAGCTGTCCTTCGACCCCGACCCGGAGCGGGCGCTGGAGAACACCCGCTTCTGGGCGCCGCTGTCGCTCACCGCCGAGCAGAAGCACTCGATCCACTCCCCGGCCGAGATGGAGCAGGCCGCCGACGAGCTGCCCATCGAGCAGGTCGCCCGACGCTGGATCGTCTCGGCCGACCCGGCGCAGGTCGTCGAGGCCGTCCGGTTCTACACCGACCTCGGATTCGACCATCTCGTCGTCCACGGCCCCGGCCACGACCAGGAGCGCTTCCTGCGCACCTTCGCCGAGCAGGTCGTCCCGGGCCTGCGCGAGCTCGTCCCGGCCGAGGTCCCGGGCTGACATGCCGGGCCGCCGCGAGTCGCTCGAGCTGCTGCTGTGGGTGCGGCTCACCGTCGCCGCCGTCGCCGGGGTGGCGGTCGGAGCGGTCGTCCTCCTCGCGGCGCATCGCCCCCTCCCCGACAGCATCCTCACCGGCTACGTCGCGGCCGCCGCCGTCTTCGCGGTGCCCCTCCTGTGGACCCTCATGCGAGTCGGTCCCGGCGAGACGGAGCGCTATGTCCACGGCATGGACCCGACGACCTCGGAGACCGACCTCATCGTCATCGTCTCCTCGCTCGCGAGCCTCGTCGGCATCGGGGTCATGCTGACGACGGGCGGCAGCGCGCACTCGACCCGGGTCGCCGAGGGAGCGCTCGCCATGGCCGCGGTCGCCTGCGGGTGGCTGCTCATCCATCTCACCTACACCCTGCGCTACGCCCGCCAGTGGTATCTCGCCGAGCCCGGCTGCGTCGACTTCAACGGCGAGGAGGAGCCGACGTTCGCCGACTTCGCCTACCTGTCCTTCGACCTCGGCATGACCTACCAGGTGTCCGACACGAACCTGAAGACCGGCGCGATGCGCCGCATCGTCCTGCGGCACACCCTGCTCTCCTACGTGTTCGGCACCGTCATCGTCGCCTCGACCCTCAACCTCGTCATCGGGCTCGCAACCTAGTCATCCCCGGCGACGTGACCGGTGTCCCGGGGGTGGTCCTCGCATACCTCGACCGGCTGGGGGTTGGGCTGGGTCGAGGTATCCGCTGTCCCTGCCGTGGTGCCCTATTACCTCGACCGGCGGGGTCACTCGCTGGGTGGAGGTATGCGATGTCCCTGCCGTGGCGCCCTGTTACCTCGACCGGCGGGGTCACTCGCTGGGTCGAGGTATGCGATGTCCCTGCCGTGGCGCCCTATTACCTCGACCGGCGGAGGGCTGGGCCGGGAGCTTGTCACGACATCGATGCACTGACCTCACAGCACATCACCAGCCCCACCAGCATCACTGCCTGACTAGCCCGGGGGCACCCGCCACACCGCGACCCAGTACATGACCCCCCACGGATCGCCCGACCACACCAGGTCCGCCTCGACCCGCCGGCCCCGCAGCAGGTGGGCGACGTGCTGGAGCGGGGCGCGACCGGTCACCATGAGCGCGTCGCAGGTGTCCGGGTCGAGCGCCAGCAGGGCCGCGGTGTCCCCCGTGGCGAGCGCCGCGAGGATCGACTCGTCGACGGCGAAGGAGCCCTCGTCGAGGTGGCCCGGGGCCTTCTCGCTGCGGCGGGCCGACCCGTCCCCGACGACGAGGACGAGCCGGCGCCGCGGGTCGAGATCCGCGAGCCGGTCGGAGTCCGCGAGCTGGTCGGGGTCCACAAACCGGCTGAGATCCGCGAGCCGGTCGAGGTCCGGTTGGAACGGCCCCGTCGCGGGGACGACGAGCTCGTCGACCGGTCCCGTCCAACCGGCGAGGGACAGCAGGTGCCGCCCGACCCGCACCCCGAGCGGGCGCAGCAGGGGATCGGCGAGCGGGTCGTGGCCGCAGACGACGAGCACCTCCTCGACCGTCCCGCCGGGGTCGTCGGCGGCACCCAGCACCACGTCGAGCGCCGCGACGCAACGGGTCCGCAGCTCCGCCCCGGGGTCGGCGAGCCCGACGTACTCGGGCAGCAGCAGCGGGGGTGACGGCACGAGGACGACAGTGGTGGACGCGGCGTGGGACATCGCGGCGCCTCAGGTGAGACCGCGGGTCGTGGCGGAGGGGAGACGGGCGCCGGCGATCGTCGACACCATGTCGAGCACCTGTCGTGTCTCGACGACCTCGTGGACGCGGTAGACCTGCGCCCCGAGCCAGGCCGAGATCGCCGTCGCCGCAAGGGTCCCCGTGAGCCGCTCCCCGACGGGCAGGTCGAGCGCCTCGCCGACGAAGTCCTTGTTGGACAGCGAGACGAGCACCGGCCACCCGGTGCCCGTCAGCTCGCCGAGGCGGCGGGTCACCTCGAGGGAGTGCCACGAGTTCTTCCCGAAGTCGTGGGCCGGGTCGATGAGCACCCGCTCGCGGTCGACGCCGAGGGCGACGGCCCGCTCCGCCTGACCGACGACCGAGGCGACGACATCGGCGACGACATCGGCATATTCGACACGGAAGGGCCGGGTCCGCGGGGTCGCGCCGCCGGTGTGGGTGCACACGTAGCCCACGTCGAACTCCGCCGCCACCTCGGCGAGCCCGGGGTCGTAGCCGCCCCACGCGTCGTTGAGCAGGTCCGCCCCGGCCGCGCACACGGCCCGCCCCACCTCCGACCGCCAGGTGTCGACGCTGATGACGAGGTCGGGGAGCTCGCCCCGGACCCAGGCGACGAAGTCGACGACCCTGCGCAGCTCCTCCCGGGCGTCGACGACCGGCCCGGGCCCGGCCTTGATCCCGCCGATGTCGACGATGTCGGCGCCCTGCTCGGCGACCTCGCGGACGCGGTCCCGCGCCGCGTCGTCGTGCCAGGTCAGCCCCTTGTCGTAGAACGAGTCCGGCGTCCGGTTCACGATGGCCATGACGAGCCGGTCGGTCGCGGTGTAGGTGTGGCGGCCCAGGCGCAGCGTCATCGGACCCCGCTCCGCTCGCGGCCCGCCCGCGCGGGGGTCGCATACCCCTCGACGGTGACGGCCGGGGGCCGCTCGGACACGTCGACGGCCGTGGACCGGGGGCGGAAGCCCGTGCCCTGACGGTCGAACTGGCGCAGCTCCGCGGAGCCCGAGCCGTCCCTCGTATGCCGCCCCCCGAGCCTCCCCTCGACGGCGGCGATGACCTGGAGCGCCATCGGGCCGAGCGTGTCGTGACGATGGTGGCGGTGGGCCCGCCGGCCGAGGTCGACCTGGGCGACCGACGCCGCGCCGCAGAGCGAGGCGGTGTCGACGAGGGCGGCGATCTCGACGCCATAGCCGACGGGGACGGGCAGCCGCTCGAGGACGTCACGGCGGATGGCCCACTCCCCCGACAGCGGCTGGACGACGCCGGCGAGCCCGGGATGGTGGAGGGCGAGGAGCGGACGGGCGACGAGCTCGGTGACGCGCCCGCCGGTCTCGACCTCGTGGCCGTCGGCGTCGAGCATCGGCCGGTCGTAGACCGCCTTGACGATGGCGGCCGACGGGTCGGTGAGGAGCGGGCCGAGCAGGCCCGTCACGAAGTGCGCGCCCCAGTCGACGAGGTCGGAGTCGACGAAGACGACGACGTCGCCGGTCGTCACGAACTGCGACTTCCACAGCGCCTCGCCCTTGCCTCGCCGGGTGCCGAGGTCCGGCCGGATGCCCGACGACGCGTGGACGGTCGCGCCGGCCGCCCGGGCCACCCGCGCCGTCGCGTCCGTCGAGTCGGAGTCGACGACGACGAGCTCGTCGACGAGCGGGACCGCCTCGCATACCGCCTCGCGCAGGCGCCTGACGATGGGGCCAACCGTGCCCTCCTCGTCGCGCGCCGGGAGCACGAGACTGACCCGCCGGCCGTCCTTCGCCGCGGCGAGCCCGGCGGCGGACCACTCCGTGTGGTGCCGGACGCCCCTCACCGCCTGGCCGTCGTCCGTCACCTCGCCATGGTAGGTCAGGGGCCCGAGGCCTCCGGGCCCGCCGGTCAGGCCTGGCCGAGGTCCGACAGGAGCGCCCGGAACCAGTCGACGCCGGGGTCGAACGCCTTCCCGCCCTTGATCCGCTCGAACTCGATGGGCCGCAGCTCGCCGTCCCGCTCCTCGTCCTCGCCGATGACGCCCGGGGCGTGGGCGAGGGCAGCGTCGACGGCGGCGTGGGCGCATCGCGCGATGAGCGCGAGGTCCTCGGCGTTGGAGGCGGCCGAGCGCGAGTAGTAGCCGCTCTTCTGGACCATCGTCTTCTCGGCGCCGAGCCGCTCGGCGAACTGCCCGGCGAACCACGCGCCGGGGTTCACCTTGTCGAGCTGGACATGGCCGAACGGGTCGCGCGGCACCGTGGCCCCCGAGGCCTCGAGCTGGGCCACGATGTCGGTGACGCCCGCGCCCTCGGAGAGGAAGATCGTGACGCAGCCGATCTCGTCCATCACCGCGCGCAGCCGGCTGGCCTCGGCGTCGAGGTCGATGGGCCGCTCCGGCACGAAGACGGCGTGGACGTCCCAGCGCCGAGGGGTGTTCCCGATGCCGGGGACGTACTCCTGCTCACCGACCCAGGCGTGGTAGTGCGCCGCGGTGCGCGCCGTGAGCCACCCGCAGTGGCGGCCCATCACCTCGTGGACGATGAGCATCCGCGGGTTGGAGGAGTGCTCGGCCACGACGTTCTGGGCGTAGCGGCTGCCCATCTCCACCGCGGTCCAGGCGCCGAGGCTCTGGGCGATGGGGATGATGTCGTTGTCGATCGTCTTGGGGAGGCCGACGACCGTGAGGTCGTAGTCGTTCTCGTGGAGGTATGCCGCGAGGTCGGCCGCCGTCGTGTTCGTGTCGTCGCCGCCGATGGTGTGCAGGACATCGACGCCGTCGGCGCTCAGCTGCTCGGCCGCGACGTGGAGGGGGTTCTGGCCCTCCTGGACGAGTCCGCGCGCGACGCAGTCGGCGACGTTGGTCAGCTTGACCCGGCTGTTGCCGATGGGGCTCCCCCCGAAGCGGTGGAGCCGGTGCGCCTGCGCGCGGACCTCCGGCGTCACCTCGACGGACTGGCCGGTCAGCAGGCCGGCGTAGCCGTCGGTGTAGGCGATGATCCGCACGTCGGGCGCGATCTCGGTGTAGCGCTCGATGAGCGCGCCGACGGCGGAGGACAGGCAGGGGGCGAGCCCACCGGCGGTGAGCATCGCGACGGTGCGGACCGGCATACGACAGACCTCCAGATCGTGGAGGGCCCATTGTGTCGCGAGCTGCCCGGACACCGCGGGAGTGCCCGACATGAGGACGCCCCGGTCGTGGGCGGGAGCCGCTCAGTCGTCGGAGGTGCAGGGGATGGCGATGGTCTCCGGTGCCGCCTTCTTCTCCACGGGCAGCGGCGGGACCTCGTCGACCGGGGTCAGCGCGGAGTACTTGCTGCCGAGGACGAGGTCGACGGTGGTGCCCGAGCGACCGTCCTTGACGAGCGCGGCGCCCGGCACGTGCTGGGCCAGACGCTGGGCGGCGAGCGCGCCGTCCGCGCCGTAGCGGATGACGGCGGTGACCTTCGGGAGGTATGCCTTGAGCGGGTCGTTGCCGACCTTGCCCTTCCTGAACCCGCGGGCCGCCAGCTCGTCCTGGACCTTCGTCGCGAGGCCCTCGTGCCACGTCGTGTTGTAGACGTCGACCTTGATCTGGCTCGGCCGGGGCATCTGCGCCGGCGGCGCGTAGGCGAGCTTGGTGTAGCCGGACCCGATGACGAGGGCGACGCCGGTGCCGGTGCGCCCGTCGTTGAACAGCACCGAGCCGGGCACCTGCTTCTGGAGCAGCAGGGCCTGGTGCAGGCCCGCGGCGCCGTAGTAGATCATCCCGCTCGCCTTGACGTAGAGGTCCGCCGGCGCGGTCGTCATCTCGACGACCTTGAACGTGCGGCGGTCGAGCTCCTTCCCGACCGTCGTCGCGAGACCGGGCTCACCCGTCGCGTTGAGGACCGTCACCCCGAACGAGTGCCGGGCCGGGGCGTCGACGACCTGCGGCTCGCACGTCGTCGCGCCGTGCCGGAAGGCCCCCGTCCCGTAGGCGGCCGCGATGCTCGCCGTGCCGAGGACGATGCCGGGCAGCGTGATGAAGGCCGCCACCTTGTGCCACTGGTGCTTGCGGTAGCGCTGCTCCGGTGAGAGGGCCAGGTATGCCTCGGCGCGCCGGCGCCGCCAGGCATCCCAGTGACGGAACAACATCGAGGCCTCCTGAGAAGGACCAGTGGGTGGAGCTCACGGTTGCCGAGCGCGGTGCCGTGTGGCCCCGTGCCCGTGGGCCCAAATACATCATCGGCATCACGAGTCACAGGAGCAACACGCCGGAACAGAGCCCAACCGTGACCATGGCATCCCCTGGGATGCGCCCCGTCCCTGCGCCACCCATTGTCCTCCACCGCCGGGCCGGCCGCACACCCACCCCGAGGGCGCGGACGGACGGTCAGGTGAGGGCGAGCTCGCGGCAGACGAGCTCGGCGTTCTCCACGAGGTTGAGGGCGCCGCCGGTGCGCAGGTTGTCGCTGGAGATGAAGAAGTCGACGGCGTTGCGCAGCCCCGGCGTCTGGCGGATCCGTCCGACGAACCGCGGGTCGGACCCGACGGCGTCGACGGGGGTCGGGAACTCGTGGTGCTCGATGTCGTCGAGGACGACGATCGTCGGGGCGTCCATGAGCGCCTGGCGCACGTCGTCGGCCGTCAGCCGCCGCTCGAACCGCGCGTGGACGGCGACCGAGTGGCTCGTCACGACGGGCACCCGCACGCAGGTGACCGAGATCGGCAGGTGGGACAGCTCGAGGACCTTGCGCAGCTCCCCGCGAACCTTCAGCTCCTCCGACGTCGCGCCGTCCTCGGCGCCGACCCCGACGAACGGCACGACGTTGTAGGCCAGCGGCGCCGGGAAGGGCGACGGCCCGAGCTCGTGCTCGACGAGGCGGCGGACGTCGCCGGGGGTCCGGCCGAGGGTGCGGTCGCCGCCGACGAGGGCCATCTCGTCGTAGAGCCGCTGGGTGCCCCGCCGGCCGAGACCGCTCGCCGCCTGGAACGTCGTGAGGACGAGCTCGACGAGACCCCACTGGGTATGCAGGACGCCGAGCGCCTCGAGGATCGTCAGGGCCGTCGCGCCCGGGTTCGCGACGATGCCCCGGGGCCGGTCGCGCAGCTTGACCGGGTTGACCGACGAGGCGACGAGCGGGACGTCGTCCTCCTCGCGGAAGTCGACGCTGTTGTCGACGACGACCGCGCCCGCGGCGACCGCGATGGGCGCCCAGGTCCGGGCCAGCTGCGGCGGCAGGTCGAAGAGGGCGATGTCGACGCCCTGGAAGAAGTCCCGGGAGAGGCGCTGGACGACGAGCTCCTCGCCGCGGGCGACGAGCCGCGTCCCGACGTCGTCGGGCGACGCACAGAGGCGGACCTCCCCCCACAGGTCCTCGCGCAGGCGCAGGAGGGACAGGACGGTCCGGCCGACGGCGCCCGTCGCCCCGACCATGGCGAGGGTGGGTCGGTCACGCACGAGCACTCGTTCCGTCGGTCGTCCCCGCACGGGCTGCGGTCGGTGGTGCGGCGCAGTCGGGTGTCGCCGGGCTGCGTCGTCCGTTGCGCCAGACTCTAGCCCGAGTCCGGCACACGCGAGGAGTCCGGGCCCCCGGCGGCCGGCCGCGCGGAACTCCGCGGACCCGCGGCGCTCTCCTCTCGGTGGCCCCGGTGCCCCGGTGCCGTCAGCGGCCGGTGCCGCCGTAGACGACGGCCTCCGGCGACTCGGAGTCGAGGCCGAACGCCGAGTGCACCGCCCGCACCGCCTCGTCGAGACGCTCCTCGCGCGTCACGACGGAGATGCGGATCTCGGACGTCGAGATCATCTCGATGTTGACGCCCGTGTCGGCGAGCGCCTTGAAGAACGTCGCGGACACCCCCGGGTTGGAGCGCATCCCCGCGCCGACGAGCGACAGCTTGCCGATCTGGTCGTCGTAGAGGAGCCCGGCGAACCCGACCTGCTCCTGGACCTGGCGCAGCGCCTGCATCGCGGTGACCCCGTCGGCGCGCGGCAGCGTGAAGGAGATGTCGGTGAGGCCCGTCTCGGTGGCCGAGACGTTCTGGACGATCATGTCGATGTTGATCTGGGCGCTCGCGACGGCCTGGAACAGCTCGGCCGCCTTGCCCGTCCGGTCGGGGACCCCGACGACGGTGATCTTGGCCTCGCTGCGGTCGTGGGCGACACCGGCGATGATGGGGGCTTCCACGGAGACTCCTTCGGGAGCGGGGTGGTCGGTGACGATCGTCCCCTCGATGTCGGAGAAGGACGACCGGACGTGGATGGGGATGTCGAAGCGCCGGGCATACTCGACGCTGCGCAGGTGGAGGACCTTCGACCCGGCGGCGGCCAGCTCGAGCATCTCCTCGTTGCTGATCCGGGCGATCTTGCGGGCGGCGGGCACGATCCGCGGGTCGGCCGTGAAGACGCCGTCGACGTCGGTGTAGATCTCGCAGACGTCGGCGCCGAGGGCCGCGGCGAGGGCGACGGCCGTCGTGTCCGTGCCGCCCCGGCCGAGGGTCGTGATCTCCTTGGTGTCCTGACTCACGCCCTGGAACCCGGCGACGATGACGACGTGGCCCTTGGCCAGCGCGTCGGTCACCCGGCCGGGCGTCACGTCGATGATCTTCGCCCGGCCGTGGACGGCGTCGGTGATGACGCCCGCCTGCGAGCCGGTGAAGGACCGGGCCGTGAGTCCGAGGTCGGAGATCGCCATGGCGACGAGCGCCATCGAGATCCGCTCGCCCGCCGTCATGAGCATGTCGAGCTCGCGGGCCGGGGGCAGCGGGCTGACCTCCTGGGCGAGGTCGAGCAGCTCGTCGGTCGTGTCGCCCATCGCGGACACCGCGACGACGACGTCGTTGCCGGCCTTCTTCGTCTCGCCGATGCGCCGCGCCACCCGCTTGATGCTCGCGGCGTCGGCGAGGGACGAGCCGCCGTACTTCTGGACGACCAAGGGCACGGGACATCTCCGACGGGACGAGGTGGGGTTGGGGCGCGGTCACCGATCCTATCGGCCCGTCCACGGGTCGGACCGTGAGCCCGTATGCCGGACGCGCCCTCGGCGGGTCCGGCATCCGGGCGGCGGGTCGGTCTCCTCAGGGGTGGAGGGCGTCGAACTCGGCCTCGGACACGATCTCCTCGTCGGCGTCGAGGCGGATGTGGGCGAGCAGCGAGTGGAGGACGCGCAGCGCCGAGGCGGCCCGCTCCCCCCAGAACGACAGGTAGGAGAACTGCCACCACCACAGCGCCTCGACGGACCGGCCCGCGTCGTGGTGGGCGAGGCCGTGGGCCAGCCCGTCGGCCACGAGCGTCAGGTCGTTGGAGAGCGAGCCGGTCGTCACCTCGGCGCTCGTCAGGGGGTCCTCGAGGTCGGCATACTCGTCGAGACCCTCGAAGAGGTTGGCGATGCTGCTGCGGAGGGGGCTCAGCTCGGAGTCGGGGCCCGGGTCGGCCTCGAACTGGTCGGTCGGCACGATGTCCTCCATCGCCCCGAGGCGGGAGCCCATCGCGAGGGCCTGGGACAGGGCGAGCAGGCTGAGCGGGATGGCCGTCTCGGGCGCGGAGCCGGAGGCGATCTCGGTGACGGCGGTGAGGTAGAGCCGGGCCTCGCGCGCGCACTCGTCGGCCAGCGTCGCGAGATCGGTGAGGGCGTCAGGCATCGAGCAGTCTCCGTCCTTCGAAGGCACGCCCGAGGGTGACCTCGTCGGCGTACTCCAGGTCGCCGCCGACGGGGAGGCCGGAGGCCAGCCGGGTGACCCGCAGGCCGAGGTCCTTGAGCAGGCGCGCGAGATAGGTCGCCGTCGCCTCGCCCTCGAGGTTGGGGTCCGTCGCGATGATGACCTCGGTGACCTCGCCGGAGGCCAGCCGCTGCATGAGCTCGCGGACCCGCAGGTCGCCCGGCCCGATGCCGTCCATCGGCGAGATGGCCCCGCCGAGGACGTGATAGCGCCCCCGGAACTCGCGGGTCCGCTCGATGGCCACGACGTCCTTGGGCTCCTCGACGACGCAGATGCTCGCCGCGTCGCGCCGGGGATCGGCGCAGATCCGGCATACCTCGGCCTCGGCGACGTTGCCGCACACCGTGCAGAACCGGACCCGGGCCTTGACCTCGGTGAGCGCCCGGGCCAGGCGCGACACGTCGGCGTCGTCGGCCTGGAGCAGGTGGAAGGCGATCCGCTGGGCGCTCTTGGGCCCGATCCCGGGCAGTCGCCCGAGCTCGTCGATCAGGTCCTGGACCGCACCCTCGTACACGGTCCCGAGCCTATGCCCCCGCGCCGGGGTATGGTCAGATCCCGATCGGCGGGCCGTCGGTCGCGTGCGCCAGGTCGGCGTAGCCCTCGGCACGCGGCTGGCGGGAGAGGGCCGCGATGGCGTCCATCACGTCGTCGGTGAGCTGTCGCCGCGCCTTGCCGGACGGCAGGCCCGCGTAGGCCGCGGGCTGGATGGGCGTGCCGAAGTGCACCTCGACGTGGTGCAGGCGGGGGAAGCGGGCGCCGACCGGCTGGATCTGGTCGGTGCCGACGAGGCCGACGGGGACGACGGGCACCTGGGCCTTGAGCGCCAGCCAGGCCACGCCGGTGCGGCCCCGGTACAGACGGCCGTCCCGCGAGCGGGTGCCCTCGGGGTAGATCCCGAACGCGCCCCCCTCCTCGACGACCGCCAGCGCCGACTCGAGGGAGTCCTGGGCCGCGCTCGGGCTGAACCGGTCGACGGGGATGGCGCCGAGCGACGACATCATCTGGCCGAGCATCCGCCCGCCGAGGCCCGTCTTCTCGAAGTAGTCGGACTTGGCGAGGAAGCAGACCTTGCGGGGCGAGCTCAGCGGGATGGCGAAGGAGTCGATGAACGACAGGTGGTTGCTCGCGATGAGACAGCCGCCGGCCGCCGGCACGTTGTCGAGCCCGGCGATCGTCGGACGGTAGAGGAGCAGCGCGAGGGGCCGCAGGACGGCCCGTCCCACCGTGTAGTACATGGTCCGAACCGTAGCCCTCCCTGCGGGTCCCGGCACGACTCGTCCCGCCCACCGGGCAGTCCGGCGGCGGCGCATCGCGCGGTCAGCGGCGGAGCCACTCCGCGAGACCGGCGAGGAGCCGGTCGACGTCCGAGGCGGTCGAGTAGGGCGCCAGACCGAAGCGCATGCCGCCCGCGTCGCCGAGCCCGAGGCGCCGGGACGGCTCGTAGGCGTAGAACGCCCCGACCGGCGCGTTGACGCCCCGCTCGGCGAGGAAGGCGCGCAGCTCGGCCAGGTCGGCGCCGGCGATCGTCACGAGCAGCGTCGGCGTCCGGCGGGCGGCCCGCGAGTGGACCGTCACCCCGGGCAGGGCGAGGAGCGCGCTCTCGAGCCGCTGCCGCAGGTCGTCCTCGTATGCCTCGAGCGCGGTCATCGAGGCGAGGAGCCGCTCGCGCCGCCCGGCTCCGGGCCCGGCCGCCTCCGGGGCGAGGTCGGCGAGGACCTCGACGGCGGCGGTCGTCCCGGCGAGCAGCTCGTAGGGCAGCGTGCCGAGCTCGAACCGCTCCGGGACGACGTCCGGCGACGGCAGGAGCTTGTCGGGCTGCAGCCCCGCGAGGACCTCCGGACGCCCCCACGTGACACCGCAGTGCGGCCCGAGGAACTTGTACGGCGAGCAGGCGTAGAAGTCCGCCCCGACGGCCACGACGTCGACGGGCGCATGCGCCGTGCGGTGCACGCCGTCGACGTGGAGCAGCGCCCCGGCGGCGTGCGCGTGCTCGGCGATGGCCGGCAGGTCCGGCATCGTCCCGATGAGGTTGGAGGCACCCGTCACCGCGACGAGCCGGGTCCGCGGGGACAGGACCGCCGCGACCGCCTCCGGGGCGAGCTCGCCCGTCGCCGGGTCGAGCTCGGCGAACCGCACCGTCGCCCCGGCCCGCCGGGCCGCGATGCACCACGGACGGACGTTGGCGTCGTGGTCGAGGCTCGTCACGACGACCTCGTCGCCGGCCCGCCAGCCCGCGGACAGGGTCCGGGCCAGGTCCATCGTGTTCTGCGTCATGCTGCGCCCGAAGATCACCCCGGACGGGTCGCCGCCGAGCAGGTCCCCGACGGCCGACCGGGCCGCCTCGACGATCGCCTCGGCGTTGCGCTCCGCGACCGTCACGGTGCCCCGGTTGGCCAGCGGCGCGATGAGGGCGTCGTGGATCGCGCGGGCGACGATGTCCGGGGTCTGGGACCCGCCGGGCCCGTCGAAGTAGGCCGTGCCGTCCGCGAGCGCCGGGATGCGGGCCCGGACCCTCCCGACGTCGTAGGCGGTCCGCCTGTCACCGATGGCTGTCACCCTCCTAGGGTGTCAGGCATGCCGCGCACCAATGCATACGGTCAGCCGATCGGAGACGACGTCCACTGGGCCGGTGCCCGTCCCCCGGAGCCGGTGACCCTCGACGGCCGGCATGTGCGGCTCCGCCCGGCGACGGCGGCGGACGCGCAGGACGTCATCGAGGTGCTCGCCCCGCACCCCGAGCTGTTCACCTACCAGGGGGAGGACGCGCCCTCCGACGCCGCGGAGGCCGCAGCCGTCATCGAGCGGTTCGTCGCGACTCCCGACCTCCAGCCCTTCGCGATCCTCGACGCGGGCACCGGGGCCTACCTCGGGCGGGCCAACCTCATGCGGGCCCAGCCCGAGGTGGGCTCGATCGAGGTGGGGTCGATCATCTACGCGCCGGCGCTGCAGCGCACGACGGGCGCGACGGAGGCGCAGTACCTCCTCATGGCCCACGCCTTCGCGCTCGGCTACCGCCGCTACGAGTGGAAGTGCGACAGCCTCAACGTCCCGTCCCGGGCGGCCGCTCTCCGGCTGGGATTCATCGAGGAGGGCACGTGGCGCCAGGCCCTCGTGACGAAGGGCCGCAACCGCGACACGACGTGGTTCTCGGTCACCGACGCCGAGTGGCCCGCCCTGCGCGCGGCCTTCGAGGCCTGGCTGGCCGCGGACAACTTCGCCGACGACGGCTCCCAGCGACGCTCGCTCGGCGCGCTGCGGACGGGCGGCTGACCTCCGGGGCGGTCGCGAGCACCTCGACCCGCTGAGGTGGGCGGCAGTCGAGGTAGGAAGGGCACGGGAGATGGTGGCCTATTACCTCGACTCCCCGTGGACCCCGACTCCCGGTGGGGCCGCGGCGGCAGGGGCTGGGCTCAGCGCGGGCGGACGGTGAGGATCTGGGCCAGCGTCCCGAGCGGCCCGGACCCGTCGTGCAGCACGCTGCTCGTCAGCCCGACCCCGTCGGCGCCGAACGACACCGCCGTGTCGAACCCCACCCACTCCCCCACAGGCTGGCGGAACAGGTGGGCCGTGAGGTCGACGTTGGGGAAGAGCACCTCCCGCGGATCGACGCGCACGGTCATCCCGTTGGCGATGTCGAACAGGCCGGCGGCCCGGGCGAGCCCGGAGGACGGCTCGCCCTCGACGAGGGGGACGGCCGTGCGCACCCAGTAGGCCGCCCGCCCCGGCTCCTCCTCCCGGCGGCGCAGCTGCGCCGAGGCGATGAACCCGCCGGGCCAGACCCGGGTCGGATGCCACGGCTCCATCGCCTCCGGCGGCGGTATGCGGGGAAGCGGCGTCGCGGCATACCCGACGGTCTCCCCGGGCGCCAGCAGCCAGGCCCGGACCCGCACGACGTCGCGGCCGGCATGGGCCAGGGTCGCCTCGACGAGCTCGATGGTCCGGCCGGGCCGGGCGACCCGGACCGCCGTCTCGACGAGGCCGACCGGCACGGTGCCGAGGATGTCGTAGGAGAGCCGAGCCACGACGAGGCCGTCGGAGCGGCGCGCGTCGCGGTCCCGCTCGACGACGTGGGCGAGCAGCCCGAGGGCCGGGGCGATGTGCTGCTCGGTCGTGGTCCAGGCCCCGCTCGTGTGCTCGGTCGCGCGGAAGGCCGTCTCGGAGAGCCGTTCGAAGTACGCCACGCCCTGAACCTAGCGATCCCGGCCCACCACCTCGATGCGTCGCTCCCGGACGACCGGCTGCGCCGGAGACGGGCCAGGTGTCCGGGAGCGACGCACGACCACGGACGAGCTCGTCCGGTATGCCAGGAAAGATCGGAATCCGCCTGGGGCACCCCGCATCCCGGCGCGGTTCGCCCCACGGCGCGCGGGTCCGGTGCTGGATCGGCGGGTAGCGCTCCCCTAGCATCCGGCAGATACCCCACGAACCGGATCGGACGCCCATGCCCAGGCACTCGCCCACCGGGCCCGGTGCCGCGCCCGAGGTCCCGCGAGAGCCGCTGTTCGGACTCGTCGTCGCGGTCTACGACACCGCACGCTTCCTGCCCGAGTTCCTCGCCTCCCTCGAGGCCCAGGACTGGCCCGAGGACGAGGTGGACCTCGTCCTCGTCGACGACGGCAGCACCGACGAGTCCCGCGCCCTCATCGCCGAGTGGCTCGCGGGGAGCCGGTTCCACGGCCGCCTGCTCACCCAGGACAACGCGGGTCCCGGCGCCGCGCGCAACCGCGGGCTCGACGCGGTCCGGGGCCAGTGGGTCTCCTTCCCCGACTCCGACGACGTGCTCGACCCGGCCTACCTGCGGGAGGTGGGCTCCTTCATCCGGCGGGGCCGGGCGCGTGACGCGGCGCTGGTCGCGGCCCGGCTCGTCCGCTTCACCGACGACGTCACCCGGCCGATCCAGCCCCACTCCCTCGACTTCAAGTACGCCGACCCCGAGCGGGTCGTCGACCTCTCGCAGTCGCCGCGGTTCATCCAGCTGCACAGCAACGTCGGCTTCTACCGGCGCGAGGTCGTCGAGGCGACGGGGCTGCGCTTCGACGAGCGGATCCGGCCCGTCTTCGAGGACGCCGTCCTCACCATCGACTACCTCCGCTCGGTGCCGCGCCCGACGGTCGCCTTCCTCCGCTCGGCCCGCTACTACTACCGGCGCCGGGTCGACGGCACGTCGCTGACGAACAGCCCGCGCCGCAACCCGTCCGCCTTCGCCGAGCTCCCGCTGCACGGCTACCTCGGCGTCCTCGAGCGTCACGGACCCCGCCCCCCGTGGTGGGTCCAGAACACCGTCTACTACGACCTGCACTGGATGTTCCGGGCCGAGCAGCAGGCCCGCCCCGACCGCTGCCCCCTCGACGCCGAGGCCCTGGACACCTTCCACGATCTCCTCGACCGGATCCTCGCGCACCTCGACGCCGCGACGATCCTCGAGTTCGACGCGGTCGACATCCCGGCCCGGATCCGGCTCGCGCTCCTCGCCCGCAAGGGCGCCGACCTCCCCGGGCCACAGGCCTCGGTCGTCAGGCTGGACCCCGAGATGCGGCTCGTCCTCGTCTCCTACCTCACCGAGGACCCCGAGCCCACCGAGGAGGTGCTCGTCGACGGCGTCCGGACCGACCCGGTGTATGCGAAGACGACGAGCATCCGCTTCTTCGACCGGACCTGGCTCCACCAGCGCGACCTGTGGCTGCCCTCCGTGCACCACGTCGCGCTGCGGGTCGACGGCCGCCCGGTGCCGCTGGTCCACGGCCCGCTCAGCGCGACCGCCTTCACCGTCTCCCCGCGCGAGGTGTGGCGACGTCACGGTGGGCAGGCCCTCCCGCCGGTCGCGGCGTCCACCGGGGCCGCGTCCACCGGGGCCGAGGCGCCTGGGGCCGAGGCGCCCGACGACGGCGCCGTCCCGCCGGCGGGGGTCACCGACCGGATCGCCGAGCAGCTGTCCCGTCCCGCCGTCGCGATGGGCACCCGCCTGGTCCGGGCGGCGGCATGGTCGGCGCGGCTCGCCGTCCACGGCGTCGTCCCGGTGGTCGGCGAGTCGGCGCGCGAGGGCGAGGGGTTCGCCGGCGCGGTCCGACGGCGGGCCTCGTCGGCGCGGTCCCGGCGCACCTACCGGCACGCGTGGGTCCTCCTCGACCGCGACACGATGGCCCAGGACAACGCCGAGGCCCTCTACCGGTACCTCCGCGCCCACCAGCCCGACGTCAACGCGTGGTTCGCCCTCTCACCGCAGTCCCCGGACTGGCCGCGCCTCGAGGCGGACGGGTTCCGGCTCCTCGCCTACGGATCCGTGGAGTATGCCGTCGCGCTGCGCAACGCCGACTACCTCCTCTCCTCCCAGGCGGACACCTACGTCCTGCGCCCCCGGGGGCGCTTCTACGGCCGCCGCGGCTGGCAGTTCGTCTTCCTCCAGCACGGCGTCATCGACAAGGACCTCTCGAGCTGGCTCAACACCCTCCCCATCCGGCTCATGCTGACGACGACCGAGGCCGAGCACCGCGCCGTCGTCGGCGACGGGAGCCCCTACCTGCTCAGCGACAAGGAGGTCGAGCGGACCGGGCTCCCCCGGCACGACCGGCTCCTGCGCCTGGCCGGGGAGCGGCGCGCGACGGACCGGCGCTCCCTCCTCGTCGCCCCGACGTGGCGGGCCCACCTCATGGCGCCCCAGCAGGGCGGTCACCACCGCGAGCTGGCCGTCGACCTCACCGAGACCTCCTTCCTCCACGGATGGCGCCGACTGCTCGAGCGGCCCGCGCTCGCCGCCCTCGCCGAGGAGCACGATCTCGACCTCGTCCTCCTCGCCCACCCCCACCTGCAGGCCCACCTCACCGCCGAGCTCCTGCCGGCGGGCGTGCGGGTCGTGACGTCGGCCGAGGCCGACGTCCAGCGTCTCATCGTCTCGGCCCGGCTGCTGGTGACCGACTACTCCTCGCTCGCCTTCGACACGGCATACGTCGGAACGCCGTGTGTCTACTACCAGTTCGACGCCGAGGACTTCTTCTCCGGGCAGCACACGGCACGGCAGGGCCCGTTCCGCCACGACCGGGACGGCTTCGGCCCCGTCGTCCGGGACGCCGACGCGGCGGTCGCCGCGGCCGCCGCCCTCCTCGACCCGGGCTCGGGCGCCGCCGAGCCCTACCGCCGCCGGATGGAGCAGACCCTCACCCTCCGCGACGGGCAGTGCTGCGCCCGGGCCTACGCGGCGATCCGGCGGCGCGAGGTGCCCGTGCCGGACACGGCGCCCGGAGCCGGAGCCGCCGAGGGCGGCCCCGGGTCGCGGGACCACGTGGAGACGCGCGAGGAGCCGGCCCCCCACGACGGGGGAGCCGGCTCCTCGGGGCGAGCTCTGGCGAGCGTCAGTTCTGGGGGAAGCCCAGGTTGATGCCGCCGTGGCTCGGGTCGAGCCAGCGCGAGGTGATGGCCTTCTGCTGGGTGAAGAACCGGACGCCCTCCGCGCCGTGCGCCTTGGTGTCGCCGAAGAGGGAGGCCTTCCAGCCGCCGAAGGAGAAGGTGGCGACCGGCACGGGGATCGGCACGTTGATGCCGATCATGCCGACCTGGATCTCGTTCTGGAAGCGCCGAGCGGCACCGCCGTCGTTGGTGAAGATCGCCGTGCCGTTGCCGAAGGGGCCGGCGTTGATGAGGTCGACGCCCTCGTCGAAGGACTGGACCCGCACGATGGACAGGACCGGGCCGAAGATCTCCTCGGTGTAGACCTTGGAGGTCGTCGGGACGTGGTCGATGAGGGTCGGGCCGAGCCAGAAGCCGCCGGCCGCGCCGTCGACCTCGATGCCCCGTCCGTCGACGACGACCTTCGCGCCGTCCTCGGCGGCGATGTCGAGGTAGGACGCGACCTTGTCGCGGTGCTGCTTGGTGACGAGCGGGCCCATGTCGCAGTTGCGCCGGCCGTCGCCCACCTTGAGTGTCGCCATCCGCTCGGTGATCTTCGCGACGAGGTCGTCGGCGACCGGCTCGACGACGACGACGACGCTGATCGCCATGCAGCGCTCGCCCGCGGAGCCGAAGCCCGCGTTGATCGCGCTGTCGGCGACGAGGTCGAGGTCGGCGTCCGGGAGGACGAGCATGTGGTTCTTCGCCCCTCCGAGCGCCTGGACCCGCTTGCCGGTGGCCGAGCCCTTCTCGTAGACGTACTGCGCGATGGGGGTGGAGCCGACGAAGGAGACGGCCCGGACGTCCTCGTGCTCGAGGAGCCCGTCGACGGCCACCTTGTCGCCGTGGAGGACCGTGAAGACGCCGTCGGGGAGACCGGCCTCCTTCCACAGCTCCGCGAGCCAGTTGGCGGCGGACGGGTCCTTCTCGCTCGGCTTGAGGACGACCGTGTTGCCCGCGGCGATGGCGATGGGGAAGAACCAGGCCGGGACCATGGCCGGGAAGTTGAAGGGCGAGATGATGGCGACGACGCCGAGCGGCTGACGCGTCGAGTAGACGTCGATGCCGGTCGAGACCTGCTCGGAGTACTCGCCCTTGAGGTGGTGGGCGAGGCCGGTCGCGAACTCGATGACCTCCTGGCCCCGGGTGATCTCGCCGAGCGCGTCGGAGACGACCTTGCCGTGCTCGCTCGTGATGATCTCGGCGAGCTCGCCCTTGCGCTGGTCGTAGAGGTCGCGGAAGCGGAAGAGGATCTGCTGGCGCTTGGCGAGCGACAGGCTGGCCCAGGCCGGGAAGGCGGCCTTGGCCGACGCCACGGCCTGGTTCACGGTCGCCTCGTCGGCGAGCGCGACGTTCTTGGTGACCTCGCCCGTGGCGGGGTTGTAGACGGGAGCGGTCCGGGTCTGGGCCGGGAGGAGCTCGGCGCCGTCGACCCAGTGCGGGAGGGTGGGGAGGGAGGTGGTCGTCATGGGAACGAGGGTATGCCGGGCCGCCATCGGCCGCCATTGCCAGTTCGTCCGTGACAAGACCTGACAACTGGACAGTTCCTACACCGACCCCGTCCCGAGGGCCGGTCCGCCCTCAGGGCTCGGGCGAGCCGGCGCAGCCCGCCGGCGTGCGGGCGCACGCCGAGGCCGTCATGGTGTCGGCCACGGACCGGGCACTGTCGGCGATGTGCCCCCGGACCTCGGCGACGATCGCCGCCTCGTCGGCCGTGGCGATGACGTCGACGAGCCGCTGATGGCGCTCGGCGTCGCGCGCGGGCGCGTGGAAGACGCCCTGGTCGACGTTGAGGGCCAGCATGACGTGCGACCGCACGAGCGGCCACATCCGCGCGAGCATCTCGTTGCCGGACGCCTCCCACAGCGTGCCGTGCAGATCGAGGTGCGTCCGGCTCGACAGCACCGCGTCGCCGGCGGCGAGGGCGTCGAGGTGG
Organism: Nostocoides sp.; assembly: GCA_039812405.1. Classification (GTDB taxonomy): domain Bacteria; phylum Actinomycetota; class Actinomycetes; order Actinomycetales; family Dermatophilaceae; genus Nostocoides. The sequence goes on along the minus strand of JBDIAL010000013.1, from coordinate 3,483 downwards.
GTCGCCAGGGCGCGCCGCAGCCGGGCCATGCCCTCCCCCGTCGGGTCCCGGGCGACCCGCAGCGCGGCGATCGTCTCGAGCGGGACCCGGGCCTCGGCGACGTCGAGGACGAGCGAGGGGCTGGTCTCGGCGACCCGGACGCCCTTGTACGCCTCCTGGACGAGCGCCCCCTCGCTGACCAGCTGGGCCATCGCGTCGCGGACCGTGGGGCGACTGATGCCGAGCATCTCGCCGAGCTCGGTCTCCTTCAGGCGCTGGCCGGGCACGAGCTCGCCGGTCAGCAGGGCCCGGCGCAGGGCGAGGACGGCCGTCTCGCGCCGGGTCGTGTTGGCGATCGGGGCGAGCGCGGGGCGGTCGGTCGTGGACATCGCGGTCATTCTCCCATCGAGGGAGGGGTGCAGATCGTGTGACAATCCTGCCAGTTACAGTGGCGGCATCCTCGAGCCGACACGGGTCCCGCGGTGCAGGGTGACGGCATCCCCGGACGAGACGACGGCATCCCCGGACGGAACGGAGAGCGGCAGTGAGCGCAGCGACAGGGGTGGACTGGGTCGACGTCCACGCCGAGGGCGAGCCGGGGCGGGTCATCCTCGCCCATGACCTCGGCATCGAGGGCGACACGATGGCCGAGCGGCTCGCCTGGTGCGAGGCGCACCTCGAGGTCCTGCGGCGCCTCGTCCTCCACGAGCCGCGCGGCTACCCCGCCCTCTGCGCGGTCCTCGCCATGCCGCCGCTCCGCGAGGACAGCGACGTCGCCCTCGTCATCGTCGAGCAGGGCGGCTTCCGGCCGATGTCGGGCAGCAACACGATCTGTGCCGTCACCGGGCTGCTCGAGTCCGGCGTGCTGCCCATGACCGAGCCCGAGACCGTCGTCCGCATCGACACCGCGGCCGGCCCCGTCGAGGCGCTGGCCCGGGTGAGCGGCCCGAAGGTCACCTCGGTCCAGGTGCGCAACGTGCCGTCCTTCGCCCTCGGGATCGACGTGCCGGTCTCCGTCGAGGGATACGGCGACATCGCGGCGGACATCGCCTTCGGCGGCCAGTTCTACGTCCAGGCGCCCGCCGCCGCCTTCGGCGTCGAGCTCGGCATCGGGAACGAGCGGGCCATCGTCCGGGCGGCCCTCGGGCTGCTCGCCTCGGCCCGGGAGCAGGTCCCCGTCCGGCACCCGCTCGAGCCGAGCATCGACCAGATCGCGCTCGTCATGCTCCACGGTCCCGCCGCCCGGCCCGGCACCGACGGGCGCAACAGCGTCGTGCTGCCCACCGGCCCCATCCGCGGTGACGACCCCGACAGCTGGCGCGGGTCGCTCGACCGGTCGCCGTGCGGCACCGGGACCTCGGCACGGATGGCCTGCCTCCACGCCCGGGGGGAGCTCGCCCTGGACACCCCCTTCGTCCACGAGGGCGTCCTCGGGACGACCTTCACCGGGCTGCTCCACGGCGAGACGACCGTCGCCGGACGCCCCGCCGTCCTGCCGTCGATCGAGGGGCGCGGCTGGCGGACCGGCCGCGGGTCGATGATCCTCGACCCCTCCGACCCCTTCACCGAGGGCTTCACCCTGGCCGACATCTGGGGCGCGTCCGACGTCCCCCCGTACCGGTCATAATTGTCTGACAATCCGCGGTAGACTCGCCGGACGGTCAGGAAGGGAGAGCCCCATGCAGGAGTCCGGCCTCGGCCCGACGGAGTCGGCGGCGGAGCAGCCCGGGGTGCTGCGCATCGCGGGGCTGCCGCTCCACCGGCTCCGCCAGCACCTCGTGACGCGGCCGATCACCGATGCCGCGGAGCGGGTCCGGGCCCAGATCGCCGCCCTGGGGGGCAGCGCCGACCTCCCGCACGGGGCACGCGTCGCCGTCGGGTGCTCGAGCCGGGGGATCGCGAACTACGCCGCGATCGTCGGCGCGGTCGTCCGCGGGCTGACGGACCTCGGCTACTCCCCGTTCTGCTTTCCCGCGATGGGCAGCCACGGCTCGGCCACCGGGCCCGGCCAGCAGCAGGTGCTCGCGCAGGCCGGGATCACCGAGGCGACCATGGGCTGCCCGATCCTCTCCTCCCTCGACGTGGCCTCGCTGGGCGAGCTCCCCAACGGGATGCCCGTCGTCATGGACCGCCACGCCTCCGAGGCCGACGCCTTCGTGGTCGTCAACCGCGTCAAGCCGCATACCGAGTTCACCCACAGCTTCGAGTCCGGCCTGATGAAGATGATCTCGATCGGCATGGGCAAGCAGGTCGGGGCGACGACCTACCACCGCTACTTCATGCGCGACGGCTACGCCGCCACGATGGAGGCCATCGTCGAGCGGGTCACGAGCCACCGGCCGCTCCTCTTCGGCGTCGGCATCGTCGAGGACGGCCTGGGACAGACCGCCGACGTCCAGGTGATCCCCCGCGACCGGCTCCTCGAGCGCGAGGCAGCGCTCCTCTCCGCGGCCAAGGCGATGGTTCCCGGGCTCCCGGTCGGCGACGTCGACGTCCTGGTCATCGACGAGATGGGCAAGGACATCTCCGGCTCCGGCTTCGACACGAAGGTGGTCGGCCGGCTGTCGATGCCGTTGCTGGGGCCGGACCCCGAGACGCCGCGGGTCAAGCGGATCGTGGTGTGCGACCTGACGGACGTCTCGGGCGGGAACGCCGACGGCGTCGGCATCGCCGACTTCATCACCCGGCAGCTGGACCGGAAGATCGACCGCGAGGCCCTCTACGTCAACGCCCTCGCCGGCTCGGAGCCGGAGCACGCGCGACTGCCGATGGTCCTCGCGACGGACGAGGAGGCCATCGACGCGGCCATCGCGACGATCGGTCCCGTCGACCCCGCGACGCTGCGCCTCGTCCACATCCGGAACACGGCGCGGCTGGAGGAGGTCGAGGTCTCGGCCGCGATCGCGGCCGAGTGCCGGGGCCGCGACGACGTCGAGGTCGCGTCGACCCCGAGCCCGGCGACCTTCGAGGCAGGAGCCCTCACCTCGCTGAGGTCCCCTCGTGGCTGAGCGGCCCGACGAGGTCGTGGCCGACGAGCTGCTGGCCCGGGTCGGGCACGGCCTGCGCGGGGTGCGACGGCTCGGCGTGGCCTTCTCCGGCGGGGTGGACTCGGCCGTCCTCCTCGCCGCCGCCGTCCGCCTCCTCGGCCCCGCGAACGTCCTGGGCATCCTGGCCGTGTCACCGAGCCTGCCGTCCGCCGAGCGGGACCGGGCGCACGACGTCGCCCGCGAGATCGGCGCCCAGGTCGTCGAGGTCCGCACCCGCGAGCTGGACAGCCCGGCATACCGCGCGAACGGGGCCGACCGGTGCTACCACTGCAAGGACGAGCTGTTCCACCGCATCGACGCCCGCGTCGTGGGCCAGTACCGGCTCGACGCCGTGGCATACGGCGAGAACGCCGACGACCTGCGCCGCGTCGACCGCCCCGGGGCCGCCGCCGCGCGCGAGCACTCCGTGCTGCGGCCGCTGGCCGACGCGGGCGCCGACAAGGCCACGGTGCGGGCG
>JBDIAL010000012.1:0-35862 GCA_039812405.1 Nostocoides sp. | reverse complement strand
TCGACGGCGCCAAGGCGTTCATCACCAACTCCGGCACCCCGGTCACCTCGGTCGTCACCGTCACCGCCCGCACCGGAACCAACGACGACGGGTCCGCCCGGATCAGCGCCATCCTCGTGCCGTCGGGCACCGAGGGGTTCACGGTCGAGCCGGCATACGACAAGCTCGGCTGGTGGGTGAGCGACACCCACGGCCTCACCTTCGCCGGCTGCCGGGTCCCCGCGGAGAACCTGCTCGGGGGGGAGGGGCGCGGCTTCCGCCAGTTCCTCAAGACCCTCGACGACGGCCGGATCGCCATCTCGGCCCTCGCCCTCGGCTGCATCGAGCGGATGCTCGAGGAGACGACGGCGTATGCCCGGACCCGCACCGCGTTCGGCCGGCCCATCGGGGTCAACCAGGGCGTCGCGTTCCCCATCGCCGACCTCGCCGTCATGGCGGACGCGGCGCGCGCCCTCACCTACCGCGCGGCGTGGCTCAAGGACGAGCAGGAGGCGGGCCGCCGGTCGGTCGCCGAGGTGAAGCAGGCCGCCGCCGTCGCCAAGCTCTACTCGACCGAGGCGGCCAACACCGCGACCCGGATCGCGACGCAGGTCTTCGGCGGCAACGGGTTCATGGAGGAGTATCCCGTCGCCCGCTTCCACCGCGACGCCAAGATCCTCGAGATCGGCGAGGGCACGAGCGAGGTCCAGCGGATGGTCATCGGCCGCCACCTCGGCCTGCCGACGGCCTGAGACCCGCGATGGCTGAGAGAGTGTCGGGTATGCCGTCCGCCGGGTCTCCCGCCGAGCCGCCGTTCGCCGTGGGCGCGGACGCGGGGACCGACGCGGGGGTGACCGGCCTGCGCGAGCGGCTCGCCGCGGCATACGCCGCCTCGGCCTCCCCGCCGGAGCGGGCCGCCGCCAAGCTCGCCGGCCAGGGCAAGCTCTACGTCCGCGACCGGATCGCGCTCCTGCTCGACGAGGGGAGCTTCGTCGAGGACGGACGGTTCGCCAACTCCCGGGCGGCCGGGCTGCCCGCCGACGGGGTCGTGACCGGGCACGGGACCGTCGACGGCCGGGCCGTCGTCGTCATCGCGAACGACCCGACGGTCAAGGCCGGCTCGTGGGGATCCCGCACCGTCGAGAAGATCGTGCGGGCCACCGAGACCGCGCTGCGGGAGGAGCTGCCGGTCTTCTGGTTCATCGACAGCGCGGGCGCCCGGATCACCGACCAGGTCGAGATGTTTCCCGGGCGGCGAGGGGCCGGGCACATCTTCCACAACCAGGTCGCGCTGTCGGGCAAGGTGCCCCAGGTCTGCTGCCTGTTCGGGCCGTCGGCGGCGGGCGGGGCATACATCCCGTCGTTCTGCGACATCGTCATCATGGTCGAGGGCAACGCCTCGATGTACCTCGGCTCCCCGCGGATGGCGGAGATGGTGGTCGGCGAGCGCGTCTCGCTCGAGGAGATGGGCGGCGCCCGGATGCACTGCACCATCTCGGGCGTCGGCGACCTGCTCGCCGCCGACGACACCGAGGCCATCGAGCTGGCGCGCCTCTACTTCTCCTACCTGCCGCAGTCGTGGCGGGCTCCGCTGCCCTCCTACGCGCCGGAGCCGCCCTCGGCACCGCTGACGCGGCATACCGTGCCGGAGCGGGAGAGCCAGCCGTTCGACATCCACGAGGTCATCGACGGGATCGTCGACGACGACTCGTTCTTCGAGGTCAAGCCGCTGTTCGCCGCGGAGCTCGTCGTCGGGTTCGGGCGCGTCGAGGGGGAGACCGTCGGGATCGTGGCGAACAACTCCGCCGTCAAGGGCGGCGTGCTGTTCAGCGACAGCGCGGACAAGGCGGCCCGGTTCATCTGGACCTGCGACGCCTACTCCATCCCGCTCGTCTACCTCGCCGACGTGCCCGGCTTCATGATCGGGTCGGAGGTGGAGCGCGGCGGCATCATCCGGCACGGCGCGAAGATGGTCTCGGCCGTGGCGTCCGCGACCGTGCCCCAGTTCTGCGTCATCGTCCGGAAGGCTTACGGCGCAGGGCTGTACGCCATGGGAGGCCCGGGCTTCATGCCCGACGCGACGATCGCCCTGCCCACGGCGCGGATCGCGGTCATGGGACCCGAGGCGGCGGTCAACGCGGTGTATGCCAACAAGATCGCCGAGGTGGAGGCGGCGCAGGGGGCGGCGGAGCGCGATGCGTACGTCGCGGCGCGGCGGGCCGAGTACGTCGAGGACGTCGACCTCGAGCGCCTCGCCGCCGATCTGGTCGTCGACCAGGTCGTCGAGGCCGACGCGCTGCGGGCCGAGCTGGTGCACCGGCTCCGCTACGCCGCCGGTCGGGAGCGCCGATTCGCGACGAAGCGCCGCGACATCCCGCCCGTCTGACCGCTGCTCGCTGCTCTCTGGGCCCTCCCCGGCCGGGCCGCCTCCCCTCCCGATGCCCGGCTCTCCGGGCCTCCCTGGCGACCTTTATCGGGTTCCACGACAAAGGGGCACCTCACCCGACAACGCTTCCCCCGCGAGGTGTCCGCTTGTCGGGTGAGGTTGTCGGATGAGGTTCTTCGGAGGTGAGACGACCCGCCTCACCCGCCTCAGGGGGCGAGGACCGAAGGCCACGCGATGCCGAGCTCGCCGAGGAGCAGTCGCAGCAGGGGCAGCGACAGGCCCATGACGTTGCCCGGGTCGCCCTCGATGCCTTCGATGTAGGGCGCCGCGCGCCCCTCCAGGGTGAAGGCTCCGGCGACTCCGAGCGGCTCGCCGGACGCGACATACGCGGCGATCTCCGCATCGGTCACCTCGGCGAAGTGGACCGGGGTCGACGCGGTGGCCCCGAGGGTGCCGCCGGAGCCGTCCTCGCGGTCGTCGACGAGCCAGTGTCCGGTATGCAGGATGCCCGTGCGGCCGCGCATCTCCCGCCAGCGTGTGGTCGCCCGCTCCGGGGTGCCGGGCTTGCCGAGCGGCCTCCCGTCGAGCTCGAGGACCGAGTCGCAGCCGATGACGACGGCGTCGGCGACGATCTCGGGCAGACCGGCCAGCTGGTGGACGACGTCCTCGGCCTTGGCTCGCGCGAGGGTGAGGGCGACGTCCGCCGGCTCGAGCGGGCCGAACCTCTCCTGCGCCGCGGCGACGACCGCGTCCTCGTCGACGGCGCTGACGTGGATCGTCGGCTCGACGCCCGCGCGGCGCAGCAGCTCGCGACGGGAGGTGGAGGCGGAGGCGAGGACGAGCCGAACGGTCACCTTCCGCACCCTAGCGACCACGCCCGACCGGCGGCCCGGCGGCCGGGCGTGGTGCATGGACGGTCCGGCGGGCGGGTCTGGGAGCCGGGGTGGGCCCGGTGCATGAAACTGTCCAATTGGGTCGGATTCATGCAGGGCCGGGCTGGATGGGTGGGCCGGGTCTGGGAGCCGGGGGTGGGCCCGGTGCATGAAACTGTCCAATTGGGTCGGATTCATGCAGGGGTCGGATTCATGCAGGGTCGGAGGCCGGAGCAGGAGCCTCAGCCGAGGACGGAGTCGATGTAGCACCACCGCCACGCCTCGCCGGGCTCGATGCTCTGCATGACGGGATGGCGCGACTCGACGAAGTGGGCGTCGGCATGCTTGCCCTGCGACGAGTCGCAGCACCCGACGTGTCCGCAGGCGAGACACACCCGCAGGTGCACCCAGTCCCAGCCCAGCCGCAGGCACTCCTCGCAGCCCTCCGGCGTCCGGGGGACCGTGCAGTCGGGCGCGGCCGCGAGGTGCTCGCACGACGCGGCGACCTGGTCGGGCGCCTCGAGGACGGCCTCGCGCAGCCGGGCCACGCGGGTCGTGCTCCACTGGAGGGCAGCCTCCTCGGCGTCGAGCTGGTTCATGACGGACTGGAGGACCTCGTGGTCGACGGTGCCCTCGCCACGGATCCGCAGCAGCGTCGCGCGCTCGGAGGCGAGCATCGAGAGCCGCATCCTGCGGTAGGCCTCGCTCGGGGTCTCCACGCTCGCGTCCTCCCGGAGGGTGCCCAGCCGCTCCCACACCCGGTTCACCCGCATGTCGGACTGGCGCCGGATGATCTCCAGGATGTGCGGCTCGGAGCTCGGGTCCTGCTCGAGGGCCCGCAGGCCCGCGCTCGTCGCCGCCTGGACGACGGTCGCCTCCTGGAGCGCGTCCGCACGGGGATCCGGGCCCCGGACGTCGAGCGCCCGGGCCAGGGCGGGCAGGGTGAAGGTGCCGAGGACGAGGGTGCCGACCGTCACGACGAGCGCGACGAGGACGAGGACCGAGCGATCGTCGGCATACGTGGGGATCGTGAGGGCCGCGGCCAGGGTGACCACCCCGCGCATCCCGGCCCACGACACGACGGCGATCTGCGCGGGAGGGGTATGCCGGTGGGCGATGCGGTCGGCGACGTACCGGAAGGGGAAGCACCAGACGGGCCGCAGGACGAGGCAGGCGACGAGGACGAGCAGCGACACGAGCAGGGCGTAGCCGAGGGACACCGTGCTCTCCTGGACGTTGGCGACGATGTGCGAGATCTGCAGGCCGATGAGGAGGAAGACGGCGTTCTCCAGCAGGAAGGTGATGCTCGCCCAGTTGATCCGCTCCGACATCCGCGAGGCGGCGCTCTGCAGGATCGGCGCCTTGTGGGCGAGCAGGAGGCCGGCGGTGACGACCGCGAGGACGCCGGAGGAGCCGACGTACTCGGCGGGCACGTAGGCGAGGAAGGGCACGGCGAACGACAGAGCAGTGTCGGCGACGGTCTCGGTGAGCCGGGCCCGCACCCAGCCCACGAGCAGGAAGACGACGAAGCCGATGCCCACCCCGCCGACCGCGGCCAGGAGGAACGACACCGACACCGACTCCGGAGAGACGTGCCGCGTGACGTGCGCCCCGCGGTGATCCGTCGCGAGGCCGGCGACGGCCAGGGCGGTGCGCAGCGTGACGAGGGCCGTCGCGTCGTTGAGGAGCGACTCGCCCTCGAGGATCGTCGTGATGCGCCGCGGGAGGCCGATGCGCCGGGCCACGGCGGTCGCGGCGACGGCGTCGGGCGGGGCGACGACGGCACCGAGGGCCAGGGCCAGGGCGAACGGCACGTCGAGGAGGAGGTGGACGACGAGCCCGACCCCGAGAGCCGTGAAGAGGACGAGCCCGACGGACAGCCCGACGATGCTGACCCGGTTGTCCCGGATGTCGATGAGCGAGGTCTGGATCGCCGCGGCATAGAGCAGCGGCGGGAGCAGGCCGAAGAGGACGACCTCGGGCGAGAGGTCGAGGTCGGGGACGAACGGCAGGACCGAGCCGACGATCCCGACGGCCAGCATGGCTAGCGGGACGGGGAATCCCCGCCCCGCGGCGAGCCGGGACACGACGATGACCGTGGCCGCGAGGACGACGAGGGTGAAGGCCAGCTGCACCGGTCCATTCTCGCCGGGGGTGGAGCATTCCGGCCGGAGGCGGGACGCGAGCGCGATCCGAGTGGGACGCGGGCGCGATCCGGGTGGGACGCGGGCGCCGCCCGGAGGGCGGCGAGATGCTCCGGCGCGGTCGGGTCAGGGCGTGGTGCCGAGGACCGCCTCCCGCAGGGTGTCCAGGCCGGTGCTGCCGATGTCGAGCGCCCGGCGGTGGAAGGCCCTGATGTCGAACGCCGCCCCCTCCCGCGCCGCGACCTCCTCGCGCAGCTGGCGCCAGATCCGCTCGCCGATCTTGTATGCGGGCGCCTGGCCCGGCCAGCCGAGGTAGCGGTTGAGCTCGAAGCGGAGGAAGGCCTCGTCCATGTTGGCGTGGGCGGTGAGGAAGGACCATGCCTTGTCGTAGTCCCAGGCGCCCCCGCCCACCTCCGCCGGGGCGGGCAGCCCGCAGTGGATGCCGATGTCGAGGACGACCCGCGCGGCGCGCAGCGACTGCCCGTCGAGCAGCCCCATCCGGTTGCCCGGGTCGTCCATGAAGCCGAGCTCGGCCATGAGCCGCTCGGCGTAGAGGGCCCACCCCTCGCCGTGGCCGGAGCACCACACGAGCATCCGGCGGTATCGGTTGAGCAGCTCGCGGCGGAAGACGGTCTGGCCCACCTGGAGGTGGTGGCCCGGCACCCCCTCGTGGTAAACGGTCGTCAGCTCGCGCCACGTGCTGAACTCGGTCACCCCCCTCGGCACCGACCACCACATCCGCCCGGGCCGCGCGAAGTCGTCGCTCGGCCCGGTGTAGTAGATCCCGCCCGTCTGGGTCGGTGCGATGAGGCACTCGATGGTGCGGACCGGCCCGGGGATGTCGAAGTGGGTGCCGGACAGGGCGGCGATCGCCTCGTCGGCCCGCTCCTGCATCCACGACCTCAGCCCGTCGGTGCCGTGGAGCCGGTATGCCGGGTCGACGTCGAGCGCCGCGATGGCCTCCTGGACGGAGGAGCCGGGCGTGATGCGCTCGGCCACCTCCGCCATCTCCGCGGTGATCCGGGCCAGCTCCTCCTGGCCCCAGGCATAGGTCTCGTCGAGGTCGACCGTCGTGCCGAGGAAGGCACGAGACATGAGCCGGTAGCGCTCGCGGCCGGCCGCGTCGGACTCCGGTGCCCGGTCGAGAAGGTCGGACGACAGGCGCCGCCCGGCGGCGGCATACGCGACAGCAGCCTCCCGCACGGCGGACTCGAGGTCGGACCGCACGGCCGGGGACAGGTCCGCATCGCCCGCCCGGGCCCCGGCGAGGAACCGCGCGAAGTAGCCGTCGTCGGAGGTGAGGTCGGCGCACTGGGCGACGCACTCGGTCACCTGCCGCCGGGGTGCGACGAGCCCGCGGGCGGCGCCGTGCGCGAGGACGTCGAGGTACTGGGACAGGGCGCGCGGCACGTGGGTCATCCGGCGGGCGATCGTGGCCCAGTCGTCCTGGGTGGCGGTCGGCATGAGGTCGAAGATGTCGCGGATGCCCTGCAGGGGGGAGGCGATGACGTTGAGGTCCATCTCGTCGTGGCCCGCGGCATAGGTCTCCTCGGCGAGCCCGAGCCGCTCGCGCAGCACGCTCAGCGTCACCCGGTCGACGTCGTCGACGGGCTCCGCCTCGGCCACGGCCGCGAGGGTGGCCCGTCGCAGCCGGGACTGCTCGGCGAGCCCGTCGAGGGAGAGGTCGTCGATCTCGTCGTCGGCCCCGGGGACGCCGAGGTAGGTCGCCGTCATGGGGCTCGCCGCGACGACCGCGTCGAAGTAGGCGTCGGCGAGCCGGTCAACGGCGGTCGTGGGCCGGGTCGGCGTCGTGGGGGTCGCGGCAGGGTTCGCGCTCTCGGTCATCTGCCGAACCTATCCCGGCCCTCCGACAGCCTCCAGCAGACCGGTCCGGGACGAGGGTCGACCCGGGATCGAGGTCGGCCCCTGTCCCGGTCGGCCCGGGTCACCTCGTGAGACGCAGGGAAGGGTATGCGGGCCCATCGGGTTTGCTGCCGACATGACTGCTCTCGACGTCGGGCCGCTCGTGCTGGGCGGCAACACCTTCGGCTGGACCTCCGACCGCGCGGAGACCTTCGCGGTCCTCGACGCCTTCGTCGACGCGGGCGGGCGCACCGTCGACACGGCCGACTCCTACCCGCACTGGGCGCCCGGCAGTGTCGGGGGAGACTCCGAGACGATGATCGGCGAGTGGCTCACCGCGCGTCCGGGGATGCGGGACCGGGTCGTCCTCGCGACGAAGGTCTTCTCCCACCCCGACCACCTGGGGCTGTCCCCGGCGACGGTCCGGGGGGCCGTCGAGGACTCCCTGCGCCGGCTGCATACGGATCACCTCGACCTCTACTACGCGCACCACGACGACCCCGACGTGCCGCAGGAGGAGGTCGTCGCTGTCTTCGACGAGCTGGTCCGGGCGGGGCGGATCCGGGAGGCCGGCGCGTCGAACTTCACCGCCGAACGGCTCCGCTCGGCGGTGGGCATCGCCCGCTCGGAGGGGCTCACGCCGTTCACGGTGTCGCAGGACCACTTCAACCTCGTCGAGCTGGCCTTCGCGACCGAGCTGGCCCCGACGCTCGAGGAGCTCGGGATCGTCGAGCTGCCGTACTACGCGCTCGCCTCGGGCTTCCTCACCGGCAAGTACCGTCCCGGCAGCACCGTCGACTCCCCGCGGGTCGACCGGGCGGGCCGGCTGCTCGACGACCCCCGCAACCTCGCCCTCCTCGACACCCTCGACGACATCGCGGCCACCCACGGGGTGAGCATCGCCGCGGTGTCGCTCGCCTGGCTGCGGCAGCAGCCGACCGTCGCCGCGCCCATCGCGAGTGCCCGGACGCCGGAGCAGCTGGTCGACCTCGTCCAGTCGTTCACCCTCGAGCTGAGCGACGAGGAGCTCGGCCGCCTGGGCTGAGTGGCTGGGAGTCCAGGTCGGGTGGCGGGCCCCGGGCAAGGAACAGCCCGCGGACCGACCTGGCGCTCCTCGGTCAAGGAGGTGGTCCAGGCGTGCGACGGGGACGACCGGCGCGGTCCGCGGGCTGCGGTGACTGGTGGGATTGCGCTCTCGCGCAGAGCGCGCTAGCGCCCAGTCACCTCACGCGTCCAATGGGAAATCACTTCTTGGACCACCTCCTTTCCGTGTGGCTCGACGCTATGTCGCCTGCGGTCACGAGGGCAAGGGGATTTCCGGGCTGCCGATCAGCCCGGCAGGCTCGAGGCCCGCCAGGCCGTCGGACCGGGGCGGCGCGGGGCGCCGGCCGCCCGCTCGTGGGAGGCCCAGCCGTGGTGCCGGACCGGGGAGCTCGGCATACCGGCAGGGGGGCCCGATGTGGCGAGCGCGGCGAGGATGGCCGCGACCTCCTCGGGCGACGCGTCACCGTCGATGACGACGAGGGGAGGACGTCCGCCGGCGCTCGCGTCCGAGCCCGACCCGGAACCCGCTGCCCCCGTCACAGCGGGATGTTCCCGTGCTTCTTGGGCGGGAGGGTCTCCCGCTTGTTGCGGAGCGCGCGCAGCGCCTTGGTGACGTTCATCCGTGTGTTGGAGGGCGAGATGACGGTGTCGATGTAGCCCCGCTCGGCGGCGATGTAGGGGTTGGCCAGGGTCTCCTCGTAGTCGTCGATGAGCTGCTTGCGCACCGCGTCGACGTCCTGGCCGGTGTCGACGGCGCGCTGGATCTGCTTGCGGTAGAGGATGTTGACGGCCCCCTGGGCCCCCATGACGGCGATCTGGGCGGTGGGCCAGGCGAGGTTGATGTCGGCGCCGAGGTGCTTGGAGCCCATGACGTCGTATGCCCCGCCGTAGGCCTTGCGGGTGATGACCGTGACCTTGGGGACGGTCGCCTCGGCATACGCGTAGATGAGCTTCGCGCCGCGGCGGATGATGCCGTCCCACTCCTGCGAGGTGCCGGGCAGGAAGCCGGGGACGTCGACGAAGGTGAGCACCGGCACGTTGAACGCGTCGCAGGTCCGGACGAACCGGGCCGCCTTCTCCGAGGCGTCGATGTCGAGGGTGCCGGCGAGCTGGAGCGGCTGGTTGGCGACGACGCCGACCGGGCGGCCCTCGACGCGGGCGAAGCCGATGACCATGTTCGGCGCGAAGAGGGCCTGCACCTCGAGGAACTCCCCGTCGTCGACGACGTGCTCGATGACGGTCCGCATGTCGTAGGGGACGTTCGGCGAGTCGGGGACGAAGGTGTCGAGGAAGAGGTCGTCGTCGGTCGTCGCGAGGTCGTTCTCCACCTCCTCGGCCGGCGGGTCCTCGAGGTTGTTGGACGGCAGGTAGGACAGGAGCGCCTTGACGTAGTCGATCGCGTCCTCCTCGTCGGCCCCCTGGTAGTGGGCGTTGCCGGAGCGGGTGTTGTGGGTGTGGGCCCCGCCGAGCTCCTCCATCCCGACGTCCTCGCCGGTGACCGTCTTGATGACGTCGGGCCCGGTGATGAACATGTGCGAGGTCTGGTCGACCATGACGGTGAAGTCGGTGATGGCGGGGGAGTAGACCGCCCCGCCCGCGCACGGGCCCATGATGAGCGAGATCTGCGGGACGACGCCGGAGGCGAGGACGTTGCGCCGGAAGATCTCGCCGTAGAGCCCGAGGGAGACGACGCCCTCCTGGATCCGCGCGCCGCCGGAGTCGTTGAGCCCGACGACCGGGCAGCCGATCTTCATGGCGAAGTCCATGACCTTGACGATCTTCTCGCCGAAGACCTCCCCGAGCGACCCGCCGAACACCGTGAAGTCCTGTGCGAACACGGCGACCGTCCGTCCGTCGACCGTGCCGTATCCGGTCACGACGCCGTCGCCGTAGGGCCGGTTGCGCTCCTGGCCGAACTGGCTGCTGCGGTGCCGTGCGTACTTGTCCATCTCGACGAACGACCCCTCGTCGAGCAGCAGCGCCAGCCGCTCCCGGGCCGTCTTCTTGCCGCGGGCGTGCTGCTTCTCCACCGCCCGCTCGGACCCGGCGCCCGCGACCTCGGCCACCCGGCGCTTGAGGTCGGCCAGCTTGCCCGCCGTCGTATGCAGGTCGGGCCCCTCCGCCTCGACGGCTCGTGCCTTGTCCTCCACCCTGTGCTCCTTCGGTGCTGCGGTCGTGCCTCGATACCGGTCATGCCTCGGCCGATCATGCCTCGGTGCCGATCGCGTCGACACTATCGGCGCCCTCCGACGCCCCGCTCGCGACCCGCTCGCCACTCTCGGCGGTGCGGGCGGTGCGAGCGCCTGACGATCCTCACGACAGGGGATGGGTGAGGCGGCCGAACGGCCGGACGTCCGGACAGGGGACCTGCCGACTCGCTAGATTGTCGCCGTCGCCGAGGTGCGGACCGGGGTGGCGGCCATCGATGACGAGGGCAGGACCAGCAGCCGGGAAGTCTCGGTGCACTCGAGTCGAGTGCACCGGAAGGCGCGAAGGAGGATCGGGCCGATGACGGAGGACCACAGCGGGTATGCCGTGAGGTCGCGTGGGCGGGTCGACGTCCCGCCCAGGTCGACGGTGCCCAGTGGGGCGCCGTCGTGGTCGCAGACAGCACCTGGAGTCCCCGCCCTGCCCGAAGCGGTCGGATGAGGAGCCGATTCGCTCGGTGGGTCAAGCGTCCCGGCTATCGCACGAGGCTCGGGCTCACCGTGGCGGTGGTCGTGCTGGCGGCTATCGCCTTCGGGCTGGCGGCGACCCTGGTCTCCGATTGGCTCACGGGGTGGTGGCTGGTCGTCGTGACCCTCGTGATGCTCGCGCTGCTGGCGGTGCTCGCGCTCTTCCGTGACTACGCGTCGTCGTCCGCCGGCACGCTGTTCTACGTGCGGATCGGCGAGCAGTGGATGCCCGACTGGCACGTCGAGCGGCTGATGGACGACGTGAAGGCCCATATGGACAGCAAGGCGATCTCGCGGGACTACCTCCGGCACACGTCGGAGGATCCCGCCCGGGTCGACGACGTGGAGCAGGTCGTCACGGAGGCCTCCCGGAGCCTCGAGGGCGCGCTCAACGACGACACGACCGGCACGGCATACCACTTGGCACCCAACATGCTGTGGCCGGCGGCCGTGGCGGTCGGATACGACCTCTTCGCCTGGCAGGACCTGACGCTCCGCGAGTACGTGAAGGACGACGTTCCGCCCACGTTCGAGATGCCGCTCGAGATGAGGACGCCGTCAGAGGAGCGCGACACGGAGACGAGTCGCGTCTACACGACCCCCGAGACCAGGCACGAGGCCAGGGACAAGGACCGCCCGGTCGAGGGGCCGAGCGTCGCGGTCGTGGCCGTCGAGCTCAGCTGGTGGGACGAGAGCAAGGTCACGCCGGCCCTGACAGGGTTCCGGATCGGCTCTTTGACCCGCGTGGCGTGCTTCGAGACTGCCGGCTCGGATCCGGAGGACGCTCGGCTCCCTGTCGTGGTCGGGGACCCGGATCCCACGCACCCCGACACCCCGGTCGTCCAACCGCACGTCGTGGCCGAGCACGCCTACCGAGCCATCCGCTCGGCGATCCACGCCAACCCGGAGCGACCCGTGCTGGTCATGCTGCGTGTCCCCAAGACGGCGGCTGTCTCCCTCGGCCACCTGCTGCGGACTCGACGGTGCGGCGCCGAAGGCAGCCACTCGAGCGGCTGCGACAACCCGTGGGAGGTCCTCGTCCCCATGAACTACGAGATGTTCCCCCGTCCGCTGCAGTACACCCCGCTGCGTGTCCATCCGCACCAGCCCGCCGCCGAGGAGATGACCAGGAGGCTCCAGGAGTGTCTGATCTGACCATGGCCGATGCGAGCAGCGCCCCCACGAGCGCCGTCGTCAACCTGACCCAGCATGCGATCGAGGTCTTCGCCGGCGACCGTGTCATAGCGACCTTCCCGCCGTCCGGCACTTTTGCGCGGCTGCGGGAGCGGGTGGACGCGGAGCCGCCGCTGACGACCGGGAGGGCCGTCGTCCCGGTGGCCTCCGTGGCATACGAGCCCGTCGTCGACGGACTTCCGGCACCTGCGGACGGCACCGTCCTCGTCGTGTCGCGTGTGCTGGCGGCAGCCGTCGAGCGTGACGACCTGTACTTCCCGCACGACGAGGTGCGCGACCCCGACGGCCGGATCATCGGCTGCCGCGCGCTGGGCCGGTTCCGCGGGTCTGCGACCGTCTCGTCGGCCCCGGGGGACGAGCGCCATGCCGAGTAGATGGTGGGTGCCGATCCCGGGCCTGCGTCCGGAGCACGTGCGGCTGCATCACATCCATGGAGCCGTCTCGAGCTGGTTCGACCGGACGTCTGCCGAGCACAGCGCCGGCGACAAGCCGTATGCCGTCTCGCCGCTGACCCGGGCGGCCGACGGTCAGACGGGGGTCGAGGTGGCGACCTTCACCGAGGATGCGACCCACCGGCTGGCCGAGGCGGCTGGGCAGGGCTCGGCGGTGCGGATCGGCAACCAGAACCGGACCGTCGGCAGGGTGCGTCTGCTCCGGCGGGACACCTGGCCGGAGCTGCTCTCCCCGGACGGGGCGACCCGGTGGCGGCTGGAGCTGCTCACCCCGGCGACCTTCCGCTCCGGGGACCGCGCGACGCCGTTGCCCAGCGTCGAGACGATCCTGGCGAGCCTCGCGCGGGCTTGGGAGGCGTGGTCGGAGCCTCCTGTGCCGGCGCCGGTCGTCAAACCCGGTGCCTTGTGGGTCACCGACCTCGATCTGCACAGCGAGCTGGTGACGGTGCAGGTCCGGCACCGGTCGGGGAGCACGCCGGTGCCGGTCCATGTCCCCGGCATGCTCGGCACCCTCGACCTGCGCTGTGACCATCCCGTGAGCGCGGCGGCGGCATCCTCGCTGCTCCGGCTGGCGGCATACACGGGGATCGGGAGCATGACCCGCAAGGGTCTCGGGGTGGCGCGGGTGACCCCGCTGCGCCGGCCCGGCACGGAACCCGGCGCCGAACCCGGTGCGGAGCGCGGTGGTCATGGGCAGGCTGGCTGAGCGGGCGTTCTCCGAGGAGGGTCTGCGCCGGGCCTGGTCGGAGGTGTCCACGGCACGGGACCCTGACGAGCCCCGGCCCTCGCTGCGGCGCTTCGAGGAGCATCTCGACGACGAGATCGGCCGGCTCGTCGCGGACCTGGCCTGGGGTGCCTACGAGCCGCGCGACCTGATCGAGGTGATCATCCAGGAGAGCGACCGCCAGCGTGCCCTCCAGGTCCCGCCGGTCCGCGATCGGGTCGTCGAGAGGGCGGTGCTGGAGGTCCTCACGCCCGTGGTCGACCCCGAGCTGGGACCGGCGTCGTATGCCTATCGCCCCGGCCTGGGAGTGCTCGACGCCGTGCAGGCCGTCGTGGCCCTCCGGGAGGAGGGCCTGGGCTGGGTCGCGCGGGCCGACGTCGACGAGTGCTTCCCCACGACGCCCGTGCCCCTGGCCAGACGCCTGCTCGGTGCCCTGGTCGACGACGAGGAGCTCCTGGCGGTCGTCGACGTGCTGCTGCGCCGTCAGTGCCAGGACCGCCGGGGTCGGCGCCGGGCGGTGCGCGGCCTGGCTCAGGGAAGCGCGATCTCCCCGCTTCTGGCGAATCTCGTGCTCGCCGGGGTCGACGGGCGAGTGCTCGAGGTGGGGTTTCCGTTGGTGAGGTATGCCGACGACATGGCCGTCGGGGCGGCCTCGCGCGAGGAGGCATGGGAGGCGGTGCGGGCCGTGTCGCACGCGGTCGAGGAGGTCGGGATGGCGCTCGGAGCGGACAACACAGCGGTCATGTCCTTCGAGGAGGGCTTCTCCTTCCTCGGGGAGGACTTCGGCCCGCGCTATCCGCCCTCGACGCCCGAGGCGCGGGTGGTCGAGCCGGAGCGCAAGGTGCTGTATGCCGGGCTGCAGGGTGGGCGAATCCGCACCGCGGAGGGGCGGGTCGTCGTGGAGTCCAAGGACGACGCGGAGGTGCTCGACCTGCCCTCGACCCAGGTCGGTCGAATCGTCTGCTTCGGCGCGGTGGGGGTGAGCGCGGGGGTGCGCAGCTGGGCGATGAGCAGCGGAGTCGACGTCGTCTTCGCCTCCCGGCGCGGCGGCTATCTCGGCTCCATGGTCTCGGGGGAGTCGGCGGCTCGAGCGGACCGGATACGCCGCCAGGTGCAGATCGAGGGGACGCCGCAGGGGCTGGCGATCGCGGCTCGCGTCATCGAGGCGAAGGTGCGCAAGCAGGTGGTCGTCCTCCAACGGTTCGGACGGCGCTCGAACGCCGGAGAGACCGCGGAGGCCATCACCCAGATGCGGCACGCTCTGGCGATGGTGCCCGAGGCGACGACCCGGGAGGAGCTGATGGGCCTGGAGGGCGCGGCGGCGGCCGCCTACTTCCCGGCCTTCGGGGCTCTCCTGCCCGCGGACCTCGCGTTCGTCACCCGGTCGCGACGGCCTCCGATGGATGTCGCCAACGCGGCCCTGTCGTTCCTCTACACCATCCTGCTCGGTGAGTGCACGACTGCTCTCGTCTCGGCCGGTCTGGAGCCGGCCATCGGCGTGCTCCACTCCGACCACGAGAGCCGGCCGAGCCTGGCGCTGGACCTGATGGAGGAGTTCCGCCCACTCATCGTCGACCAGGTCGTCATGACGTGCGCCCGGCAGGGGGCGCTCAAGGCTTCGCACGGACGGGTCGAGCAGGGCCGAGCCGGTGTGCTGCTCACGCAGGCAGGTCGTGAGGCCGTGCTCGACGCCTACGAGCGTCGGATGCTGACCCAGACCCGTGGGGCGTTGCCGGACTTCGCGGGCACGCTGAGACGCCACCTCTACCGTCAGGCCCAGCGCCTCCAGGGCGCGATTGTCGACCCCGGTCGTGAGTGGACGGGCCTGACATGGCGCTGACCGTGGTCGCGGCCTACGACGTGCGTGAGGACGACCGCCGGGCCAAACTGGCGGCGATGCTGCAGGCGGTCGGCAACCGGGTGCAGAAGTCGGTGTTCCTCCTCGTCGTCGATCCCGCGGGTTTGGCCGAGCTCCGGGAGCGGGCGCTGCACGTCATCGACCCGGACGTCGACTCCCTCTACTTCTTCCATCAGTGCGCATCCTGCTACGGCACCATGGACTGCGTGGGACAGGCATCAACACCGGAGCGGACGCTCTACTGGGCGGCGTGGTGAGTGAGGCTCCAGCCGTGTGGGGGTGGGCGCGTGGCCGATCCGAAGGCCCAGGGTGTGTGCATGCCCCCGACCTGCGAGAACGCGGCCGTGCGGTCCCTGGAAAGCCAGCCGGCCCGGCCGGGTGCGGCAGGTGTGTGCAATCGGGCAGCGTCGCTGCTGGTCAGCGCCTCACGGAAGCCGATAGGGTTCAGCTGCACGTCTCGCGTAGCAGCGAATAGAAACCAGTCGGGGTCTCCGGCTTGTCGACCGTGGCCAGGTTCAGCTGCACGTCTCGCGTAGCAGCGAATAGAAACCCACGTGGGTGCAACAAGACGGATGCAAGTGGATGGTTCAGCTGCACGTCTCGCGTAGCAGCGAATAGAAACCCGGTGAGGGAGGACGTGACACTCCCGATCATCTCGGACTGTTCAGCTGCACGTCTCGCGTAGCAGCGAATAGAAACCTCGATGGTGCTATTGAAACTTCCGATCGTGGCCTCCCTGGTTCAGCTGCACGTCTCGCGTAGCAGCGAATAGAAACGGTCAGGCGGCCAGCATGCGCTGGGTGCCGTTCCAGTTCAGCTGCACGTCTCGCGTAGCAGCGAATAGAAACATGTAGGCCGCTTCGGCAAGGCCCTCGACTGTTGAGCGGGCCGTTCAGCTGCACGTCTCGCGTAGCAGCGAATAGAAACCTCGTCAGCCTCGCGGCTGATGACGATCTCCCGGTTCAGCTGCACGTCTCGCGTAGCAGCGAATAGAAACGGTCTGGTTCCGGGTGAACAAACTCGCGATGGCCGCCGTTCAGCTGCACGTCTCGCGTAGCAGCGAATAGAAACCTCATCTCTCCTTGTCACCACTGGGGCACCGAGCCCCAGTTCAGCTGCACGTCTCGCGTAGCAGCGAATAGAAACCCTTCCATTCCGATGGGTGACGAACTACGCGCCCGTTCAGCTGCACGTCTCGCGTAGCAGCGAATAGAAACTTGCCGTCGTTACCCACTGGCGAGCTAGACGTCGTCGAGGTTCAGCTGCACGTCTCGCGTAGCAGCGAATAGAAACAGAGGCTGACGGCGTCCTGGGTTAGGCGGGTGACGAGGTTCAGCTGCACGTCTCGCGTAGCAGCGAATAGAAACGCCTTGACCTGCTTGTCGGCAGTGAAGGACTTGGCCTTCGTTCAGCTGCACGTCTCGCGTAGCAGCGAATAGAAACCTCACGCTCCCGGGCGTCCTGGGCCCACGCGGCGAGTGTGCCGTTCAGCTGCACGTCTCGCGTAGCAGCGAATAGAAACTCAGTACGCGCCGACGTTCCTTTCCACGGCCGAGCCTGGTAGTTCAGCTGCACGTCTCGCGTAGCAGCGAATAGAAACGACAAGCGTGTTGCACAGCGGCGTCGCTTCGTCGAGTAGTTCAGCTGCACGTCTCGCGTAGCAGCGAATAGAAACAAGGCCGCACAACAAGGCATTGGCCACGAACAGCAGTGTTCAGCTGCACGTCTCGCGTAGCAGCGAATAGAAACTTGGTGCCCTTGCGGATCACGCCGCAGTCAGCGACGCGATGTTCAGCTGCACGTCTCGCGTAGCAGCGAATAGAAACGCGAACGGCCACTGGTAGCCGAACTTTGTGGTCAGGTTCAGCTGCACGTCTCGCGTAGCAGCGAATAGAAACCAGTACTCCTCGTGGACGGTGTCGCCGGTGGCGATGGGTTCAGCTGCACGTCTCGCGTAGCAGCGAATAGAAACTCGCAGCCAGGGCTGGATCCTTGCAGATGTTGGTCTGTTCAGCTGCACGTCTCGCGTAGCAGCGAATAGAAACTCCAGACCGGAGAGTCTAGTGAGAACGGTTGGGGGTTCAGCTGCACGTCTCGCGTAGCAGCGAATAGAAACGCGTACGCGACGCCCCGATCCCCACCAGGCCAAAGGTTCAGCTGCACGTCTCGCGTAGCAGCGAATAGAAACGCGGTGCGGGTGGTGGAGAGAGTGTGGGACATGGGAGGTTCAGCTGCACGTCTCGCGTAGCAGCGAATAGAAACGCGTTGCCAAGTGACCTCGGCTCCGTCGATGAGTTCAGCTGCACGTCTCGCGTAGCAGCGAATAGAAACACCAGCCCCGACCCGCCATCCCAGACCAGGAGCCCTGTTCAGCTGCACGTCTCGCGTAGCAGCGAATAGAAACTAGATGCCCGGTCCGGGTACGAGGACGGTCATGTTCAGCTGCACGTCTCGCGTAGCAGCGAATAGAAACGTGCGCGGGAGCGGTCTCGGTGTCGGTGCCAGACCATGACTTGGTTCAGTTGCACGTCTCGCGTAGCAGCGAATAGAAACTTTCGAAGAGCAGTCGGTGATGCGTGGGTGCGCGTAAGAGGAAGCTCAGCTGCACGTCTCGCGTAGCAGCGAATAGAAACTTGCGCAGGACGATGGACCTGCTTGGGTGGTTGGGATCCGTTCAGCTGCATGTCTTGCGTAGCAGCGAATAGAAACGCGGTCCCCTTGCCGCGAGAGGTCTTCATCGACTTGTTCAGTTGCACGTCTCGCGTAGCAGCGAATAGAAACGCGCTCGTCTGTTGGTAGACCGGCTCGGCTGAGCCGCAGTTCAGCTGTACGTCTTGCGTAGCAGCGAATAGGAGCACCGCACGGGCAACCAGAGATTGGAGGTGTCGAGTTCAGCAGCACGCCCGAGCAAGTACGCCTCGAGCGACGAGTATGGTGGTTGGTATGGCAGGAACCCGGAAAGTCACCGTCACCTTGTCCGCCGAGGCGGTCGAGGCCATTCGCGGGCTGGTCGCAGCAGGGAGAGCGGGCAGCGTGTCAGGGTTCGTCCAGCACGCTGTTGAGGTCGCCCTCGACGATGTGACCGGCTGGGGCGTGCTGCTGGCACAGGCATTGGCGGAGACGGGCGGGGAGATGACGGCGGAGGAGCGCAGGTGGGCTGACGATGTCCTCGGTCGCGAGGGGACATCAGGGAGTGCCGCGTGAGCGATGGCGGGATCACGCTCGACGCTGGGCCGCTGATCCAGCTCGACCGTAACGACCGCCGGATCATCGTGCTCCTGGCTCGTGCGGAGCAGACCGGCGAGCAGGTCATCGTGCCCGGTTGCGCGCTCGCCCAGGCGATTCGGGACCCGTCCCGACAGGCCCGGCTCTCACGGCTGCTGCGACAGCCGCGGACCCAGGTGGTGGCGCTCGATCGGGTAGACGCGACGCACGTGGGGCGCCTGCTGGCCGCGAGCGGCACGAGTGACGTGGCGGACGCTCACGTCGTCGTCTGTGCTCGGCGCGCGGGGACCGCCGTGGTGACCAGTGACCCCGAGGACCTCGCCGCCCTCGACCCGACCTTGCGGCTGGTCCGGATCTGACCCGACCGGAATGGTCCGGGTACGACCGCTCGGGCCGGGACGCCACGGGCCTCGACACTCATCGGCGGCCCTCGGAAGGATCCTCGCTCTCGGTAGCCCGGACCGCGTCATCGATGAAGACCAGCGTCGCGGCCGAGATGACTCCCTCGCCGGGGGCGT
Source organism: Nostocoides sp. (assembly GCA_039812405.1). GTDB lineage: Bacteria > Actinomycetota > Actinomycetes > Actinomycetales > Dermatophilaceae > Nostocoides. The sequence continues at coordinate 16,928 of JBDIAL010000012.1, read as the reverse complement.
CGAGGCGGACGTGCAGTTCGCGCAGTCGGGCCGGCATGTCGGGCTGCTCGGCGGCGGAGACCTCGGCGTCGTTGCGACCCCAGGTCCGCACCTTGCGCGCGGTCGGGATGACCGGCGTCCCCGCCGCGGCGGCACGCAGGGCGGGCTCGGCGGGCAGGAGGTCGAGCCGAGCGGCGACGAGTCCGCCGGGGAGATCCACGTCGGCCCGCACCCGGATCCACCAGCCCTCGCCCCATCCCCACGCATGACTGAGCTGAGCCGGACGAGTCCCGGGCAGAGTGTCACCGAGGTGGATGCCGGTGCCGACCATGTCGAGCCAGAGCCAGCGGCCGGCCAGGGCGACCAGGTCATCCCAACCGCCCACGAAGGTCGAGAGGGTGTGTGTGGCGCTCCGCTGGCCCGTCATGCCGTCACCCCGTCGTCATCCGAGTCGGCCAGCGCCTCGGGCAGATCCTCCAGCAATGCCGCGAGGTCGACGGGGGTGGTCTGCGGCCGATGGGGCGTGGACCGACCGTCGTCATCCTCGACGACCTCGACCCATCCGTAGCCGCGGCTGGTGCCGCCGCCGACACCGACGAGCCCGTCGTGGAGGTCGCGGATGACGTGACGCAGGAGGTTCTCGACCGCGTGCGAGTCCACCTGGCAGCGGACGACGAGGGAGAGATGGGCACCGGCGGGAACCGACTCGACGGTGTAGAGCGCTCCGTCCCGGGCTCCGCCGCTGAAGCGGTCGATCGCCACGTGAGTCCGTGTGATGGTCTCGGCCCCCAGATCGGAGTCGTCGAACGCGAGGAGCCCGCGCCCCTGGGCGATGCTGCCGAAGAGGACGTCGAGCATGCGCTGGGGATCGGGGGCGCCGACGGCGTGGAGGATGACGTCGCACCGGTGGCGGAAGAGACCCTTCCACGAGCTGCCCGGGATGTATGCCGTGTCGCCGCTGCGCAGCACCGGGATGGCCTCGCGTGGCGCCACCATGGCTCCGGAGCCGACATGGATCGGGTCTCGGACCCGCAGCCTCGTCGTCCGGGTCCACCCGGCCGGGGCGGGAGTGGTGAGCTCGGGAGTGTCCATGATCGTGGACTGGGGAGCCTCGGTCTCCCCACGCAACCACGAGTGCCGGCCGCTGAGCCACCACGCGAGATGCTCCGGATCGGAGGTGTCGACCCTGACCGCATCGAGCGCACTGAGAGCGGCTCTCCCCATCCCGACGCTGCGACCACGGCCCACGACCGGCTGCCAGGTGGCGAGCCGATCGATCAGGTCGGCAACGTTCAACGGGTCCGTGTCGTCCCGGGCCAGGCGGCGGGCCTCGACCTCCATGAGCAGGTCGACGGTCGTCCCCGTGCTCGACTCGGAGTCCCACCGGGCCCTCTGCTGTGCGGCCCGGTGCAGCCCGTCGACGGCGGTCTGTCCACGGTGCGAGATGCCGGCGTCGGAGCCGAGGCGGGTCCCGAGGATCCGCAGCGGCCCGGCCGACAGCTCGCGGGTGCCGGTGGTCTCCTCACGCTCACCGATCGGGCTGCCCATCCATGCCTCGTCGAGACCGGCTGCGGCGAGATGCTCTCGCAGGGAGCCGGCCAGCGCCGTCCCGGGCAGATAGGGCCGACGCGCACTCGGGTGGCCGTGCCCACCATCGGCGGACGTCGACCCCACGGCGCCGATCGGAGAGGAGGGGGATGCGGGGAGTGGTCGCGGGTCCAGCGCGACGGGGAGGTCGATCTCCGCGTCGCCCAGCGCCGCGGAGCCCACCGCCCAGCGGCCCGCGATGGCGAGACGACACCGGATGAGCGTGACGATCACGAGGTCTGCCCTCCCCAGGTCTGGTTCTCCAGGCGCTGGACGATGTCTGCGACGTCGTCGGCCATCAGGATCGTGTGGACCAGGTCCCGGGCTGGGCCGCTGAGCTCCCTGGCCCATGGCATACCCAAGGCTCGCTCCACGTGACCAGGCAGCATGGGGGCCGCGGAGTGCTCTCGGTAGCGCTTGGACTGCCGGGCCTGGGGGAGCAGCTTGCGCGCCAGGTCCCGTTGCTGGTCGAGCGTGCGATCGGTCATGAGCAGCGCCAGCGGATCGGGTGTCGCCGACGGACGCGGATCATCGACCGTCACCACGGAGGGGGACGTGGCAGGAGGCTCGGGTGGAGACGCGACCGGCGCCTCATCGGGCGTTGGGGGAGCAGCGGCTGCCGGCTCGGGAGGCGTCGCCTCGGACGCGGCAGCGATGACGAGGACAGGGGCCTCCGGCGTCGACTCGGCGGACAGCACGCCGAACCCCTCGGTCCGGCGCAGTCCGATGCCCTCGTCGAGCAGCGTCGCGACGGCTTCTGGCGTGCAGCCGTCGACGAGGGCGACGGCGCCCGCGTCGACGGCCCAGTCCTGTGGTTTGGGCAGGCCCGCGACGCCGTGCCACGTCGAGATGGCCGTCGGGCGCAGATACTGCCGGACCGCCTGGGCCGACGCGGCTCCCGCGGCTCGGAGTGCGTGGGCGACCTGCTCCGCGAGGTTGAGGGAGGCTCGGCCGTCAGCCTCGACGAGGACGGCCGGACTGTGCAGGTAGAAGGCGACCCTGCCGGACGGCAGCGACCTCTCGCTCGGGGCGATCTCGGTGATCTCGGTGACCTCGAGCGTGCAGCGTCCCATCGTGGATCGGCTCCCGCCGACCCAGAGCGTGCGCGGGGCCTCCAACCAGGCGATGCCCTCGGGGCTCGCCGAGGCCGAAACACTCAGCGTGCCGGCGTGGTAGACCCGGGACCGGTCGACGACCGGACGGACGACCTCGCGGGTGAACAGCTGCCCCCGACGGGGGACCTCGTCCACCAGCTCGGTCCGGGTCACGGGGGTGACGAGGGCACTGTCGGTCCGCCATCCACGTCCGGGCTCGGCGCGGGCGTCGCATGCATGGCAGGTGCCGCACTCGCATACCTGCCCCTCCCGGCTCGTGCAGGCGCGGCGCCGGTCCCGGTCCGAGGTGGTGAGGTCCTCGGCCAGCTCTGCCCGCTCCAGGCTCTCCGTCCTGCACTGGGACTGGTATTTGCAGACGAGCGTCGACACCGGGACCAGCGTGGCGAGCGGGGAGGGCGAGCCGTCCGGTCCGTCCCGCCAGGGCGTGCTCTGACCGACGCGGAGGTCCTGCCCGAAGAGCTGGTCGAAGACCGCCTGGCCGTTCGGGCCTCGGTATGCGCCGTCGGCGGCGGTCCACCAGGCGGCCCCCAGCGCGCCACGGATCGTCGCTCCCGGTATGCGGGTGTGCACCGACCGCAGCTGGCCGGCCTGTCCCGAGCGCCCCGGGGAGAGATTGCCCGTGGGGCGCAGGACGTATGCGAACCGTCGCCTGGTCATCGCGACCCCCTCACGATGGACAGGAGTGATGCGGTGTCCTCGTCGCTCCACGCCCGGGTGTCCTCGACGGTCACCCAGCCGGACCCGCGCCGCCGCGACCCGCCGAGGGAGGAGACACTGCGGGCGGCCGCCCGCAGGACCGTCGCATGGCGGGCCCGGTCCTCGTCGCTCAGGCCGTGGCGCTGCTCGACCTGGAAGGTCCCCGAGGATGCCCAGACCTGGATGCCGAACGCGAGCATGCCCTCCTGTGCCCGGCCGCGGTGGTCCACGTGGACGCGGGCGTAGGGATCGGTCTGCGGGCTCGTGAGCTCGGCGTCGCCGAACCACCACGGCGAGGGTCGGCTGCGGCGCGGTGAGTCCTGCGCGTCGTGTGAGGAACGGCCGAAGATCTCGTCGACCAGACCCTCCGGCACTCCGAGCCGGTCGCGCGCCTCGGCGCGCAGCAGGCCCTTCAGGCTCGTCCCCGGCAGCGGGTTGTCGGCCGAGATGGTCGCGTCGATGCCGTCCTGGGCGGTGCCCGAGGAGACGTGGAAGGGCCCGTGGAAGGTGATGGTGAAGGTGATCGTCACGACGCCTCCTCCTGCCCCGGCGTCGCTGCGGCGGTCTGAGAGCTCGGCAGCACGGGGTGGGTGGGCCACCAGCGGGCGAGGGAGAGGCCCCTCGGGAGGTCGTCGATGGGCTGGAGGTCCTTCAGGGTGACGGGGTCTCGAGGTGGCTGCACAGAGAGCGAACTGTCACGCTCGGCACGACGCAGCCACACGGTCACGGCGCGGGTCAGGGTCTCCGTGTCGGGGTAGGCCATGGCCAGATTGGCCAACCGGGCCCGACCGGACGGGTTGACCTTGAGCACCCCCTGGGGCTCACCCCCGGCGCTGCGCTCCATCAACGTCTTGAGGTCTGGGCCGCAGAGCGTGTGACGGCTGTCCGGGTGGGTGCCCTCGGTGAGGTCGACCCAGCCGACGGCGCTCTCCTGACCACGCGTCCGCCTCTTGGCCTGGGTCATCGCCTCGTGGGCGAGGCGCTGGGTGTCGCTGAACGGGTGTGTCGCATGGGCGAAGACGACGCCGACGCCGAGTGACATCCCCCCTATCGCCTCCTCGATGCGCTGATGTGTTGCCCGCCTCTCCTCCGTGGCGCCGGCGCCGGGGCTCGGGAGAGCGTCGGTGAGGCTGGTCTTGAGACCGTCGAAGCCCGTCATGAGGTGGTGGCTCATCTCCCATGCCCGACTCGCCGGCACGCTGAGGAGGACGTCGTCGCCGCCGACGTAGTGCGCGATGGCGACAGAGACCCGTGCTCCGTCGCTGAGGGTGTCGATGGAGTCCGACACGGCGCTGACGAGCTGGGTGTTGAGCAGGTCGATGGCGCAGGACCGGTACCCAGCGTAGTCCGGTCCGGCCCAGGCGATCTCGTCGAAGAAGGAGCCGACGCGGTTGCCGTCGGCGCAGATCGTGGCGAGATGGTTGCGGGAGTCCTTGCGGCCGACGGCGGCCGCCTCGCCGGTGCGTCGGGGCCCGCCCTTGCGTGCGAGCTCGTCGAAGTCCCGCGCATCACGAGGCCTGCTAGGTGGAGCGGATGCCTCGGGCGTGGCGTCCCTCGAGCCCTGGGCCCGCGACACCTCCTCGCGCTGCGCGCTCCACCGCGTGGAGCAGTCGGGTCCGATCAAGGTGCCGCCAGGTGACGTGTCGTCGCCGGGGAGCTGCTGCACGGTCGTCCCCGGCTCCTGGCGACAGCCCGCGCAGGTCTTGGCCACGGGGACGTCCATGAGCGCGGGGAGGACGGAGTCATCGGTGACGGTGCGCGCGGCATACGCCTCGACGTAGGAGGCACCCGGGCCCCACCACGCCGACCACTCGACACCCGGGAGCCGGCGCGACAGCCTGTCGAGGAGGATCCGGGCGGCGTCCGGTGCCCTGGGCTCGGGCACGGTGACGACGACGAGGCCGTCGACGGCCGACTCGCGGTGCTGGACCACCGCGCCGAGCCGATCGAATCGCGGCCTCAGCTCTTCCTCCAGAGGCTTCGGATTCGTCTCGTCCCGCAGGGCCTTCGACGCACCGCGCAGGAGAGCCAGGCGAGGAGTGCGTGCGAGCCAGGGCTGGATGCGCTTGGCAGCGACCGTGAGATAGACCGTGGAGGACGTCATCGCTGCCCTCGCCGTCGGTAGATGGGAAGGGTCTGGGGCCTGCTCGGATCGAGAGTCGGCAGGGGCCGCCACGGACGGCTGTCGTGGGCACGCTGCTCGCCGTTGTTCGCGCCGAAGAACTCGTAGCTGAGTCGGAAGTCCTGGGTCCCGACGTCCTCCCAGCCGGCCGCAGGGGGGTAGGACACGATCATCGCGTCCTCGCCGAGGCCGTCGCGATCGAGCAGCCGCGAGAGGAGCGGAAGGGTCCGGCTCAGGCCCCGGAGGGAGTCCTCCTGACCGATGATCGGCTTCACCCCCTGACCAATGATCGGCTTCACCCCGTCCCGCCAGTCGACCTGGTCGGGGGACTGTGTCACGGACTCGGAGGTGTACCGGTCGGACAGCTCCTCGACGTGCAGATCGGTCAGCTCGACCGTCGCCGACCCGAGTCCGAGCGGCTTGCCGCCCCCGAGGTGCACGGCATACTGGCGAGACGGTCCGCCGAGCGCGGTCAGGGCGGGGCGGGGATCGATGGCCGAGATGAGGGAGCGCAGGGCGGGCTCGTCGAGCTGGTCGAAGGTGATGCGTCCCTCGAGCCGGGTCGAGGTCGGGACGAGATAGCGCTTGGCCACCATGCTGCCGGCCTGCTTGGAGACCTGCTCGGGCGACGCGACGTAGCGCGCCCGCTCCGTGCGCCCGTTGGCGGCGGACCAGTGTCGTGCCTGGGCGTCCGGGTCGGCGTGCCAGTAGAACTTGCGGCCGGCGATCTGACGCGGTCCGCCGGCGCCCTCGTCCGCCGAGCTGCCCCATGTCGTGAGCCGATCCCCTCGCGGCCGGTCACGAGCGGGGCGGGAGTCGTTGCGCAGGTAGAACATCCCGGCGCCCGGCTTCGGCATACCGAGCGGGGAGAGGGTGACCTGTGTCGGGGTGACCGTCGTCGTCGAGGTGAAGGTCCCGAAGCGCACATGGGCGCCGTAGGACCTGCGCGGGTCCTGACCGCGTCGCTCGTCATCCGTGGCGTCACCCCTCGTGGCGCCACCCTGCTCGGCGTCGGCGCTGCCGAAGATGGCGCAGGTGAGACACAGGGTCATGTCGTCGTCGTGCGGGCCCTCCGGCGGGCAGGGGTGGAGGGCCGACGGCAGCCGCCGATCCCCGACAGCTACAGCACCCGGACTGCGCCACAGGTTGGACAGGCGGAGCTCCACGACCTTGCCGGTGCCCGGCTCGTCGTCGAGACGGACCCACACGACGTCACCCGGCCAGAGGAACCCGGTGTGCCGCAGCCGCCTCGCCACCGGACCCTCGTCGCCGCCGGCCCTCCACCAGGTGACGGTGGCGAAGGCTGGCCCCGAGCGCCAGCCGTCGGGGCGGGACGGCCCGGCAGCCTTCGTGGACTCCAGGACGCGCCGATCCTCCGACCCCGCGGCGGCATGGGAGAAGTCGGTTCGGGCGGCCTCGGTCACCTCGGCGGTGTGCTCGCTGAGGTCTGCCGCAGCCCAGAGGCATCGTCCCTTGCGTCGCTGCCCACCCCGCCCGGGACGGGTCCAGCGCTGGCGCGCCCCTGTGTCTGTCGCGAGGAAGACGAGACCCTTCGTGGGGGCCAGCACTCGTGGTCGTTCGTCGGAGTCGCCATGCCCCTCGAGGACTGACACACCACGCAGACTGGCCGCCTCGTAGCGGCCGATCGTGGACCAGGTGGGATCCGGGGAGTCGAGGGCGATGACGTCCCCCGTCGTCGGGAGGCGCCCCTTCGGATAGCGCTGGGCGAGCTGCCCCGAGTCGATCCAGAACTCCTCGTCGCACAGCTGCACCGTCATCGGCAAGCCCTGGTCGTTGCTGGCCAGGACGCGAGCCAGCCACCAGGAGCCCTGGGACGTGTCGGTCCTGCCGCTTGCGCTCTTGGCCTGGTCCGAGACGGCCGCGTCGCGGTACCCCGGGATGAAGTCGAGATCGACGATGTGGAAGCACCCGTCGAACATCGCCTCGTGCAGGCTGCGCACCGCGCCCTTGACGCTCGACCCGGGCACCGTGAGCTGCCCGTCACGCAGCACCTGCTCGTGGTCCGCGGGCAGCAGCATCGGGGTCGCGAGGGTGTATGCCACGTCGATCCATCCGCTGTACGTGGTCCGTCCGGCCATCGGCAGGTGCCCCGGTGGTGGGCGTCGCGACACCGTCGGCGGCAGCGGGACGAACGTGTACGGGTTGACGAAGCTATCGGTCACTGTCGTCCTTTCACTGGTATCAGGGGTCGCAGCCGCATCCTCATGCATGATTTCCCTCAGTGTCGCGGGCCACTGTCCGATAAACCGCGGGATGGAGGCATCTTGGTGCACGTACCACATGTGTGCAACCCTCTGTCCACGAAGGTCATTGCGTGCACAGATCCGACATCGCGGGCGACGGGCTAAGGTGCTCGCGGGTCGTCAGTAAACTCTAATTTCAAAATCCAGCCAGTCGGCTGCGTAAAGGAATATTGGAGGTTGGTCTCAGAATGAGCGGCCTTGAGTTAATTATGCAGTTGTCGATACGTTTCGACCATGGAGGATTCCAAACCGACGATATGGATGGGCTGCGCGATTGCTCTTCTTGGGGGGACCTGGCGGTCGGGAGACGGGAACGAATGTTGCCCTCATACGATAGTCCGTTAATTAAGGCGAACATGACACACGCCGAACCCAACTCCGTAATGGCGCTAGAGTTATCATCGGCCCAGATGTCCCAGATGATGGGAGTTCCCGCCCCACTTCTGACATACTATGATCAAATGTCGTCGGTCTCGGGGGGGATTGAGACGGCTGAGGTGATAGTTGCTCCTGCGGGGGTGGGGCGCCTGATGGTGCGATGTCATTTCGAAGAACTAGGGGTCCCAGAAGCACTCAGAGTAGCCCGAGCGTTGAGGCTTTCCTCATACTACGAGGAGGTTGACGCGTATGCGTATCAATCTAGGGTTGAGGTGGGTACGGAGTCCCTGAATGCGTGGTTAGGACGTGTGCTGAACTCCCTTCCCTGCATAGAACCAAGAGTCATCGAGCAGGGACTCTTCGAACTCGATACCTGCGTGGTATCGCGGTCAGAATTGGGTGTGGATAGCAAGGTTCTGACACTCGCGCTGAGCAATGGGTGGGGACCTGAGTTTCCGATCTCAGAGGATGTTGTGCGACGTTGGGATAGAGCGTGGGTGGCGTTGAGGGCGAATCGCGCGGGCCATGTTTCCTTGGGTGGGGCGGCGTTCGTATCGAGTCGGCATCCTGTTGGTAATGCCAAGTATGACCTAAATGTATGGCCTGGAAGGTTTCTTAGGCACTACGTATGGCTTGCGAACATCCTCCGGGTCGAGTTGGATGTGGTGCTCAGGTTGCAGCTTCAGCTAAGCCATATAGACCTTAGCGTCGGCAAGCTCCGAGGCTCGAAAGTGGACTGGAGCGAGACTCTGAATGCTGCCGAGGATCTCGCTTTCGCCATGCAATCGGCACTTAATGGCTACTCAATCGACTATGTTGGCGGAAACAGTGATTATGCGGACTTCTACGATGCGCTGCGCACGGCGTACCGACTGTCTGAGGCTAGGGAAGAGTTGCGATCTCGTATTCGATCGACCAGCGATCTAATTCGACTGTCCAGCTCAGCCCATGCGCAGGCCGAGCAAAGAATTGAGCTTGAACGGCGCGCCCGATTTGACGTTATTCTAGCCTTCGTATCGGCATTCTTCCTGCCAATGAGTGTGATTACCGGCATACTTGGCATGAATACTTCGAATGGATTTCCAAACATCTCATTTTCGGAAGCGCTCTTGTATGGCCTGATCGGATCTCTGGCGGCTCTGATAGCGACAAGCTCAATATTCCTTTTTCTTAGGAGGCGAAGACGGCCTGATTTTCCTGATGGAGATATTTGATCCAGTCTTGGGTTGATCTCAAACAAGGGTTGGCCTGACACGCCGGCAGGCGACAGGCCTTCACTTGCGCCATCGTCGCGAGATCGCTTCCTCGAACTTCGTAGCGGGCCTATTAGAACCCAACCCACCGACAGCCGCATTAACTGCAGGCCACACTGAGGGGATGTCAGCACTTTGACTCCCTATCCCAGGAGGGTGCTCCAGGGCCGCAGCCATGGTGGCGCTGGTGTCGTCTCGACGCACGATTGGGTTATTGGGCCGAGGCGCAGAGGCGCCGAGGAAAGCTACCCTGTAGCTCGGGCCTCTGCCGCCACGCCGTTACCCTGTCGAGGTGACGCAGGGGCGGGGAACGGCCGACGCGGCGCGCGTCTCGCGGGCGCTGCGTGAGGCGGGCCTGCCGTATGCGGGGGTGGAGGTCCACGCGTCGGTCGCCTCGACGAACGGGCTGGCTGCCGGGCGCCCGTCGTGGACGGTCGTCGTGGCGGACGAGCAGACGGCGGGCCGGGGCCGGCTGGGCCGGGCCTGGTCGACGCCGCCGGGGCGGGCGCTCGCGGTGTCCGTCGTCGTCCCGCCCACCGCGACCCCGGCGTGGCTGCCGCTCGTCACGGGACTCGCGGTCCGGGGCGCCGTCCGGGAGGCTACGGGCGTCGAGACGGTCCTCAAGTGGCCCAACGACGTCCTCGTCCCGGCCGACGGGGATCGCAAGCTGTGCGGCATCCTCTGCGAGCTGGTCCCCGGCGGCGTGGCTGAGCCCACCGGAGCCCGCCCCGGCCCCGGTGCCGACCGGGCCGCCACCGGCAGCACGACCCGCGCCGGCGTGGTCGTCGGGGTGGGGATCAACGTGAGCCAGACCCGCGCCGAGCTGCCGGTCGGGACGGCCACCTCGCTCGCCCTCGCGGGCGCGGGGGGGAGCGCGGGGGAGGTGGACCGGGAGAGCCTGCTCGTCGCATACCTGGAGCAGCTGGCCCGCCTGCACCGCCGGCTGGGCGAGGAGGGTCCGGAGGGGCTCCGCCGGACGTATGCCGACGCCTGCGCGACGCTCGGGCAGGACGTCGCGGTCCAGCTGCCCGGGGACGCCGTCGTCACCGGCCGCGCGACGGGGATTGACGCACACGGCAGACTGGTCCTGGCGACGTCAGCCGGGATCCGGCCGATCGCCGCCGGAGACGTCGTCCACGTGCGTCGCGGACGCTGAGATCCACCGCAGCCGCGGGACAGGAACGAGGTGAGCGTGGGCAGCAACCCGATGACGGGCCCCGGGAACCCCGCGGACCACCGCCCCACCGTGAGCCCCACGGACGCCCGCCCCGACGTCGACTGCCCCGCCGACCGCCTCGACTCCGCCGACGCCGAGACCCGCCTCGGCCACGAGCTGCTCGGGCGGCTCCTCGGCGGACCGGCCGCCCTGCGGGCCAAGGAGGTCTCCGTCGGGGCGGGCGCCGGCCCCGACGCGGCGGAGCGCTTCTGGCACGCCCTCGGCTTCCCGCTCGCCGAGGACGACGAGGCGATGTTCGCCGAGGCCGACGTCGAGGCGCTGCGCCGGATCACCGGCCTCGTGGCACACCACGAGCTCGACGAGACGACGGCGCTGTCGACGACCCGGGCCTTCGCGCGGACCATGGACCGGCTCAGCGTCTGGCAGACCCAGCTCATGGCCGAGAGCCTCATGTCGCCGGAGCAGGAGGCCGCGATCGGGGAGAAGGACTCCCGGACCGTGTCCGACCGGGGGGTGGCGGCCGCGGCCTCGACGCGGCTCGTCGACCTCGTCGACGAGCTCGAGCCGCTCCTCGTCTACGCCTGGCGCCGGCACCTCGCCGCGGCGATCACCCGCATGCTCGCCGACTCCGACCCCGACGACGACTCGGCGGCCGGGAACCCCACGCGCGTCGTCGGGTTCGCCGACCTCGTCAACTTCACCGCCCTCGTCCGGCGGATGACCGAGCGGCAGCTGGCCGTCCTCGTCCAGCGCTTCGAGGCCCTCGCCTCCGACATCATCACCGCCCACGGCGGCCGGGTCATCAAGACGGTGGGCGACGAGGTCCTCTTCGTCCACCAGCACGTCGCGCCGGCCGCCGCCATCGCCCTCGACCTCGTCGAGGCGATGGCCGAGGACCCGCTGCTGCCCGACGTGCGGGTCGCCATGTCCTACGGGCCGATGGTCTCGCGCCTCGGGGACGTCTTCGGCACGACGGTCAACCGGGCCAGCCGGCTCACCGCCGTGACCCCGCCGGGACGGGTGCTCGTCGACGACACCCTCGCCCGGCCGATCGGCGCGGTGAGCGGGTTCGAGCTGCACCCGCAGCGCCGCAGACACCTCCGCGGCATCGGCACCGTGACGCCGAGCGAGCTCGCGCGCACGACGGGCACCCGCCCACGAGAGGAGCACGGATGACCCAGACGGCCCCGATGGGAGAGGCGCCCCGGCCCCTGGTCCGCGTGGAGCGGCACGAGGACGGCCGGGTCGCCGAGATCGTCCTCGACCGCCCCGAGGCGATGAACGCCATCTCCACCGCCATGGCCCGGGCACTCTCGGCCGCCGCGGCGCAGGTCGCGGCCGACGACGGAGTGAGCTGTGTCGTCCTCAGCTCGACCCATCCTGCGGCCTTCTGCGCCGGCGCGGACCTCAAGGAGCGCAACGCCCTCACCGACGACGAGCTGCGGGCGCAGCGGCCGGTCGCGCGGGCGGCATACGGCGCCATCCTCCGGCTGCCGCAGCCTGCGGTGGCCGCGGTGGACGGGTATGCCCTCGGCGGCGGCCTCGAGCTGGCCCTGTCCTGCGACCTGCTCGTATGCTGCGACGGAGCCGTCCTCGGTCTGCCCGAGGTGAGCGTCGGGGTCATCCCCGGCGGCGGCGGCACCCAGCTCCTGCCGCGCCGGATCGGCTCGGGGCGGGCGGCGTCGCTCATCTACACGGCCCGCCGGATCGGGGCCGCGGAGGCGCTCGCGCTCGGGGTCGTCGACGAGGTGGTGCCGGCCGGCACCGCGCGGGCGCGCTCCCTCGAGCTGGCCGCCGCCATCGCGCGGAACTCGCCCGTCGGCCTGCGCAACGCCAAGCGGGCGCTGCGCCTGGGCGTCGACCTCCCCCTCGAGGACGGCCTCGACGTCGAGGACGAGGCGTGGACCGCGACGGCGTTCTCGCCCGACCGGGCCGAGGGGGTCGCCGCCTTCGCCGAGAAGCGCTCCCCGGTCTGGCCCGGGCTGCGGCGGGGGTGAGCGGGCCGGGCGGGAGCGCCCACGGGACACATACGGCATACAGGATGGTCCGGGGGTGCTGACAAAGCCCCCGGACGACCTACCATCATCACCATGACCCGCGTGCTGCTCGCCGAGGACGACCCGGCGATCTCCGAGCCCCTGGCGCGGGCCCTGCGTCGGGAGGGCTACGACGTCCAGGTCTGCGCGGACGGTGAGAGCGCGCTCGCGGCGGCCGAGGAGGACCCCGACCTGCTCGTCCTCGACCTCGGCCTGCCGAAGATGGACGGGCTTGAGGTATGCCGCAAGCTGCGGGCCGGGGGGCACACCCTGCCCGTCCTCATCCTCACCGCGCGGGCCGACGAGGTGGACACCGTCGTCGGGCTCGACGCGGGCGCCGACGACTACGTCACCAAGCCGTTCCGACTCGCCGAGCTGCTCGCCCGGACCCGGGCCCTGCTGCGGCGCAAGACGACCGAGTCGACGACCCCGCCCGGCGTGTGGATCGACGAGGAGGGCCGGCGCGCCTTCTTCGGCGAGACCGAGCTGCAGCTGACGGCCAAGGAGTACGAGGTGCTGCGCGTCCTCGTCCGGGAGACCGGGAAGGTCGTGAGCCGCGAGCAGCTCATGAAGGAGATCTGGGACACCTCGTGGTTCGGGTCGACGAAGACGCTCGACATGCACATCTCCGTCCTGCGCCGCAAGCTCGGCGACGACGCGGCCCAGCCGCGCTACATCACGACCGTGCGCGGCCACGGGTTCCGCTTCGACACCGAGCAGGTCTGAGTCGCGATGCGCCGCCTGCTCCTGCGCTCGACGGTCCTCGCCGTCCTCGTCGCCCTCCTCGTCGTCCTCGTCCCCATCCTCGGGGTCGTGGCGTATGCCGTCGTCCAGCCGGCCTCCCGGCAGCACGAGCTCCTGCGGAGCCTCGCGCGGGGATGGCACGCGCTGTGGCTGCTCGGCGTCCCGCTCGTCCTCGCGGCCGGCGGTCTCGCGGTCGGCGTGCTCATCGCCCAGCGCCAGGCCCGGCGCATCTCCGAGCCGATCGCCCAGCTCGCCGAGCGCGCCGAGAAGCTCGGGGCGGGGGAGTCGCGCTTCCAGCCCCTCGACTCCGGCATCGCCGAGGTCGACCGGGTGAGCGACGTCCTCTCCGCGAGCGCCCAGGCCCTGGCCTCGTCGCTGTCGAACGAGCGGCAGTTCGCCTCCGACGCCTCCCACCAGCTGCGGACCCCGCTCACCGCCCTCCTCATGCGGCTGGAGGAGATCGGGATGACCGACGACCTCGACGTCGTGCGCGAGGAGGCGGGCATCGCGATGGACCAGGTCGAGCGCCTCACGAAGGTCGTCGACGACCTGCTCGCCCGGAGCCGGCGCGTCGAGGCACCCACGCCCTCGGTGTCCCTCGACTCGGTCATCGCCTCGCTCCAGCGGGAGTGGCAGGTCGCCTTCGAGAAGGCCCGGCGCAGCGTGCGGGTGAGCGGGGAGCGAGGGCTGTTCGTCTCCTCGACGCCCGTGGCCCTGTCCCAGATCCTCTCGACCCTCCTGGAGAACTCCCTCGACCACGGCTGCGGCACCGTCGAGCTCGCCGCGCGTCGCTCGGGCCCCTCGGTCGTCGTCGAGGTGAGCGACCAGGGCGACGGGATCCCGGCGAGCCTCGCCCCGCACGTCTTCGAGCGCTCGGTGTCATCCCGCGGCAGCGGTCTCGGGCTGGCGCTCGCCCGTGACCTCGCGGAGACCAACGGCGGCCGGCTCGAGCTCGTGTCGGCCCAGCCGGCGATCTTCGCCCTCTTCCTCAGCGAGGCGCCGGCCTGACGGGCTCGGGCGGCGAGCCCGGGCGCCGGGTCTGGGCGCCGGCTCCACCTCAGTCGGCCGAGGTATCCGGAGACCATCGCGGGGCCCATCCGTCGCAGCACCCGGGAATGGCTCATCCAGCTGGACCTCCTCGGGCCCGCCCCAGGTCATGGCCTGTTTCCGGTTGGCCGGTATATTTTCTGGTATGAATGCGCATCCGTCTCTCCGGAGCGGGTGTGGGCGGGCTTGGTCGGGGAGGCTGACCAGCTGGAGTACGTCGCGGTGCTGGACCGGGAGCCGCACCGGCAGCTGTTCACCGATCGGTACGTCCTGCGGGTCAAGCGTCACCATCCGGGGGATCGGATCAGCACCTACCCGACCGAGGGCGCGTTGCGGTTCTGGTCCTCGGAGGTCACGCTGCCGGGCCTGGAGGAGGTCAGCCTGGCCCTGGGTTACCTGTGGGATGCCGATCAGCGTGAGGTGGGCGACGCGGTGATCTCCTTCCGCGACGCGCTGGACAAGCCGGTCTGGGCGGTGCTGGTGCAGCACGGCGAAGGCGGCCTGGCTGGGGTCCGGTGGACGCCGGTCGATCCGAACCTGCCGGAGTTCGACCTCAGCCAGGTGGCCATCGAGCCTGAGGCCGGCGAGGGCGGCGGGACCGAATCGTCATGACCGCCACGTGCGGCGATGTACTGCTGACGGCGCGTCGCGCCGCCGGCCTGACCCACGCCGAGCTGGTCGAGGAGGTCGGCGTCACCCAGGCGGCGCTGAGCCGATATGAGAACGACCTGCGCGAGCCGGACCCGCAGGTGCTGGAGCGGTTGAGCACGGCGCTGGGGTTGTCGGTGCCGTTCTTGACCCATGAGTTCCGGTTGACCGGCGCGATCGCCGCTGATGCGCACATGCGTCGGCAGCGGACCACGAAGGTGTCGGACTGGAAGCGGGTGGAGGCGCGGCTGAACCTGTTGCGGATGCGGTCGGCGTACCTGTTCGAGCGGGTGCCGATGACCGCGAATGCGCATGTGCCGACGTTCGACCCGGCCGAGACCAGCCCGGCGGACGCAGCCCGGCTGGTGCGGGCGCAGTGGCGGATGCCGATCGGGCCGGTGCGCAACCTGACCCGGTGGGTGGAGTCAGCCGGGACGGTCGTGGTGGCGGAGCCGTTCGGGACGCGTCGCATCGACGGGATGTCGCAGTGGGCCGCCGCTCACCCTGTCGTCCTGGTCAACGCCGATCTCCCCCCAGACCGGTACCGGTGGACGGTGGCGCACGAGCTGGGGCATCTGGTGCTGCACACCCAGTTCGTCGACGAGGATCCTGAGCTGCAGGCCAACGAGTTCGCCGCCGAGCTGTTTATGCCCGACCATCTGCTCCGGCCGTTGCTGCACCACGTCACGCTGGGCCGGCTGCTGGACCTGAAGCTGGAGTGGGGGGTGTCCATGCAGGCGGTCCTCGAGCAGGCATACCGGCTGGGCCGGGTCACCGCCGCGGAGCGGCAGAGGATCTACAAGACGATGAGCTCGCGGGGCTGGCGCACCTCCGAGCCGGGCAGCGACCGGCTCATCCCAGAAGCACCGGAGCTGGTTCACGCCCCTATGGAGGAGTTGCGCCGCGCCGGCTTGCACGACGACGAGATCGCCCAGCTCACTGGCGCTCGCGCGGCGGCCGACGCCGCGCCCTTCCTGACCTCCACGCGACCGCTCCACGCCGTCTGAGACCGACGTCAAGCCGGAGGAGGCGGACTTCGCCGACGTGCTCCAGCTGCGCGACGAGCCCGTCCACCTTGTCATCCCGATCTTGGTCGTCGACGAGTTGGACAACCTCGAGCGGAGCCGCGGCTACCCCGCCTCGGGTCCGACGGTGTCGCCCGGGACGACGGGGACCCGGGGGTCTTGGGGGTCCCGGGGGCCAGCCGGGTCCGGGCCCGCGTCCGGGCCGGTGGTGAGCGGGTCGGCAGGGTCCGAGGCACCCACCGGCTCGTGGGCGAAGACGACCTGCCGGTAGGCCCAGAACCGGAAGAGCGTGCCGAGCCCGATGCCGATGATCGAGGCGACGTTGTCGGACAGCGTGCTCTGGAAGTGCAGGATGTAGTGGCTGAACGCGAGGGCAGCCGTCGAGATGACGAGGGCGATGCCGTTGACGAGGAAGAACAGGCCGACCTCGTGGGCCACCGGCCGGCTCGCCCGGTGCCGGAAGGTCCATGCCCGGTTGCCGATCCACGCGACGAGCGTCGCGGCCGCCCCGGAGATGAGCTTGGCCGTCGTCACCTTGTCCTGCAGGACGGTGTGCCACAGCAGGTTCGCGCCGCCGAGGTCGACGACGAACGAGACGGCGCCGACGATGCCGAACTTGATGAGCTCCCGGTAGAGGGTGCTGACGGCGCCGCGGGTGCGGGCGAGCAGGGAGGGCACGGGGGGAGGATAACCCGCGACGCTGATGGCGACGCCCAGGTGACGGTGGCGGCGCGCGGGTCGGCGTGCCGCGTCGGCGCGCCGCGCGGCTGCCGTCGCCCGCTCGTTACACTCCCGCCGTGACCGATCCTCAGCCGGCCCAGCGCGCTCAGCGGGCCCCCGGTGGCTTCCCCGTCGTC
>JBDIAL010000011.1:0-36291 GCA_039812405.1 Nostocoides sp. | reverse complement strand
GTCGCCCCGAGCCAGCGCGGCGGGCTCGGGGCGGCTGCGAGCGCCGCGAGCCGCCGGTCCACCTCGGTCGCCTCGTCGAGGACGGGGCGCACGGCGGTGACGACCTGCAGCACCCGGGCCGCGACATGGGTGCGCACGAGGGCCACCGCGTCGTCGAACTGCGCGCGCGTCCGGATCGGCCCGACGCCCTCGTCGACGATCGCGTCGACCGCGCAGGCGAGGGCGTCGTCGAGCAGCGCCGGCACGCTGCCGTGCGGGTTGCGGGCGAGGGCCAGCTTGTCGGCGTTCGAGAGCCCGGCGAGGACGCGCTTCCACGGAGGGCTCGTCGCGAGGAGGAGCAGCCGGCGCACCCCCCGGCGGGTCAGCGCAGCCGCCGCGGCCTCGTCCGGGACGATCCGCAGGTCGACGCTCGCGCCGCGGTCCACCAGGGCCGGGGTGCCCTGCACCGTATGCCGCCCGGCCCGGCTCTCCCAGCGCGCCGGCAGCTCCTCGATGTCCCACGTCGTCAGGCCGGTCCGCTCGATCTCGGCGCCCGCGCGGGAGATCCGCGCCTGGACCCGGCCGGCGAGCTGCTCCTTCAGGGCGGACAGGTCACGCCCGGCACCGACGACGCGCCGATGGCCGTCCTCGACGACGAACCGGACCCGCAGGTGCACCGGCACCCGGTCGACGTCCCAGTCCCCCGGCGGCACGTCGGTGCCGGTCGTGGCCCGCAGGCCGAGGGCCAGCGCCTCGGTGAAGGGCAGGTCGTCGGTCTCCTCCCCCACGACCCCGAGGGCGGCGCGGGCGTGGTCGGGCACCGGGACGAAGGACCGGCGGGTCGCCTTCGGCAGGCTCCGGACGAGCGCGACCGCGAGGTCCTCCCGCAAGCCGGGGACCTGCCAGTCGAAGCCGGTGTCCGCCACCCGGTTGAGGACCTCGAGGGGCACGTGGACCGTCACGCCGTCGTCCTCCCGGCCCGGCTCGAACTGGTAGGACAGGCGCAGCTCGAGGTCGCCCTGGCGCCACGTCCGGGGGTAGTCGCTCGCCGACACCCGGTCGGCGGTGTCGCGGGTGAGCACGTCCTCGGTGAGGTCGAGCAGGTGCGGCTGCTCGCGGGAGGCGCCCTTCCACCACGTGTCGAAGTGGCGTGCCGACACGACGTCGCCGGGCAGCCGCTCGTCATAGAAGGTGAACAGCACCTCGTCGTCGACGACGAGGTCCCGTCGGCGGGCACGCTCCTCGAGGGCGGCGAGCCGGCGCACGAGCTGCTCGTTGCGCCGCCAGAAGGCGTGCCGGGTCTCCCAGTCCCCCTCGACGAGCGCATGCCGGATGAACAGCTCGCGCGCGAGCTCCGGGTCGAGACGACCGAGCTGCACGGTCCGGTCGGCGACGAGGGGCACGCCGTAGAGCGTGACCCGCTCGGTCGCCACGGCGGCGCCCTGGCGCCGCGACCAGCGCGGCTCGCTGTGCGACCGCTTGACGACGTGGGCGCCGATCCGCTCCGCCCAGGCGGGGTCGATCCGGGCGACGGTGCGAGCCCACACCTTCGTCGTCTCGACGAGCTCGGCGGCCATGACGTAGTCGGGCTGCCGTCGGAACAGCGCCGAGCCCGGCGAGATGGAGAAGCGCGCGCCCCGAGCGCCCTGGTAGTCCCGCCGCACCTCGTCGCGCAGCCCGACGTGCGAGAGGAGGCCGGCGAGGACCGCCTGGTGGACCCGGTCCAGGTCGACGCCTCCGGCGGGCGGGGTGCCGCCGGTGGCAGAGGTTCCGGGGCCGGCGTCCGCCGTCGTGCGCCGGCTGGGATCGATGCCCACGTCCTTGCAGGTCCGACGCAGCTGGGCATGGACGTCCTGCCACTCGCGCACCCGGAGGTAGTGGAGGTACTCGGCGACGCACATCCTCCGGAAGGCGTTGCCGGACAGCGCCCGCTGACGGTCACGGAGGTAGTCCCAGAGGGTGAGCAGGGTCGCGAAGTCGCTGTGCTCGGCCCGGAACCGGGCGTGGGCCTGGTCGGCCTGGGTCTGCTTGTCGGCCGGCCGCTCGCGCGGATCCTGGATGGCGAGGGCCGCGACGAGGACGAGCACCTCGGCGGTGCAGCCGAGCCGGTCGGCCTCGACGACCATCCGCCCGAGGCGGGGGTCGATCGGCATCCGCGAGAGGGTGCGGCCGGATGCCGTGAGCCGGGTGCGGCCGGCGCTCCCGCCCTCGCGGACCGCCCCGAGCTCCTGGAGCAGGCGGAGCCCGTCGGCCACCTGGCGGGCGTCGGGCGCGTCGAGGAAGGGGAAGCGACGGACGTCGCCGAGGCCGAGCGAGGTCATCTGGAGGATGACGGAGGCGAGGCTGGTCCGCAGGATCTCCGGCTCGGTGAAGGCGGGTCGGCTCACGAGGTCGGCCTCGGCATACAACCGGATGGCGACGCCGTCGCTCACCCGGCCGCACCGGCCGGAGCGCTGGAGGGCGCTGGCCTGCGAGATCGGCTCGATGGGCAGGCGCTGCACCTTGGTCCGCTGGCTGTAGCGGGAGATGCGGGCGGTGCCGGTGTCGACGACGTAGCGGATGCCGGGGACGGTGAGGGAGGTCTCGGCGACGTTCGTCGCGAGGACGATCCGGCGCCCCGGCGCCCGGCGGAAGACGCGATGCTGCTCGGCGGCCGAGAGCCGGGCGTAGAGGGGCAGGATCTCGGTGCCCGGCAGGCCCATGCCGGCGAGGGCGTCGTGGGCGTCGCGGATCTCCCGCTCGCCGGAGAGGAAGACGAGGATGTCCTCGTCCTGCCCGTGCCGGGACTCGGTCCACAGCTCCTCGACCGCCTCGCAGATGCCGGTCACCTGGTCGCGCTCGGGCTCCTCGGGACGGTCGGGGTCGACGAGCGGGCGGTAGCGCACCTCGACCGGGTAGGTGCGCCCCGACACCTCGATGACGGGCACCGGCCGGGCCGGGTCGACGGTGAAGTGGTCGGCGAACCGCTGCGGGTCGATGGTCGCCGAGGTGACGACGACCTGGAGGTCCGGGCGCCGCGGCAGCAGCTGGCGCAGGTAGCCGAGGATGAAGTCGATCGTGAGACTGCGCTCGTGGGCCTCGTCGATGACGATCGTGTCGTAGCGGCGCAGGTCGCGGTCGCGCTGCAGCTCGGCGAGCAGGATGCCGTCGGTCATCACCTTGACCTGGGTCCGCCTGCTCGAGTGGTCGGTGAAGCGCATCTGGTAGCCCACGGCGTCGCCGAGCTCGGTGTGCAGTTCCTCGGCGATCCGCTCGGCGACCGAGCGGGCCGCGATCCGGCGCGGCTGGGTGTGCCCGATCTGCCCGGTCTGACCCCGGCCGATCTCCAGGAGCATCTTGGGCAGCTGGGTCGTCTTGCCCGACCCCGTCTCGCCGGCGACGACGACGATCTGGTGCTCGCGCAGCGCCTGCTCGATCTCCTCGCGGCGCTCGACGACGGGCAGCCACTCGGGGTAGCGCAGCTCCTCGGCCGTCCAGGTCCGCCGGGTGGCGGGCTCGACGGCGGCAGGCATGCCCTCGATCGTAGGCGGGCCCTCGCCGGGTCCGGGCCGGACGCCCCGAGACCGCTGCGGAGCCCACCGACCCCCGGCCGGGCCCGCGGGGCGACGGAGGACGAGGATGGGGTCATGAGCGACATCGAGTACGCACCGAGCCCGCGCACCTGGGTCCGCGAGCAGGTCGAGAGGATCGAGGCCACCGGCACGACGGCCTCGGTCGACATCATGGGGCTGCCCGTCGTCCTCCTCACGATGCGGGGGGCCCGGAGCGGCAGGATCCGCAAGGTTCCCCTCATGCGGGTCGAGCACGCCGGGTCGTATGCCGCGGTCGGCAGCCAGGGCGGCGCGCCGACGAACCCGCAGTGGGTGAGCAACGTCCGGGCCGACCCGCGGATCACCCTCCAGGACGGCACCGCGGTGACCGAGCGGGTGGCGCGCGAGCTGGCCGGCGCCGAGCGGGCGGAGTGGTGGGAGCGCTGCGTCGCGGCCTATCCGCCCTATGCGGAGTACCAGACCAAGACCGACCGGCTCATCCCCGTCTTCGTCCTCGAGCCGCCGGCACCGGCCTGAGGCCCGGCTCGTCCGCCCCGGTCGGACGGGCCGGTCAACGACCGCGGGGCAGGAACCGGCGCAGCCACCACAGCCCGAGGACGGGCAGGACGAGCGGGACGTAGCCGTAGCCCTGCCCGTAGTGCGACCACACCGTGCTGTCGGGGAACCACGACGGGACGAGGTAGGACAGCGTGCCGATGACGAGGACGCCGACGAGCTCGACCGAGGCCGAGACGAAGGCGACACGGGCCGCGGTCGGCCCGCCCTTGACGATGGCGACCGTCGCGACGAGGTAGACGACCGCGGCGACCGCGGTCATGACGTAGGCGAACGGCGCGCGGCCGAAGTACTCGGCGATCTGGACGCTCGACCGGCCCGTCGCGGCGAGGGCCATGACGGCATACAGGGCGACGATGACCCGCCCCGGGCCGTTGGACAGGTGGCTCGGGTCCGGCGGGCCGGGCCGCGTGGAGTCGGTCGTCGATGCCGTCGGCTCAGTGTCCATGCTCGCTCCAGATCTGCCCGAGCCGCACCGTCATGACCGCGATCGCCCCGGCCCCGACGGCGATGGTCACCATGGCCCAGCGCGACTTCTCCTTGATGGCCAGCAGGGCGGTGAAGGGCGGGACGAAGGGCAGGGTGAGGGCGTATGCCGCGAAGGTCGCCTTCTCGTCCGCGAGCCGCCCGAGGTGGGCCATCGCGACGACGACCTGGACGAGCAGCAGCACCTCGAGGACCCCGAGGATCGCGAGGACGCCGTCGTTGATGAGCCGCTCGCGGATCGCGTAGTACACGGTGAGGAAGAGCGTCCCGACGGACAGGGCGACGACGGCCGTCGAGAGGGGTGCGAGCACGCGCAGATGCTACCCGGCGAGGGCGGAGCGCAGACGGCAGGCGTACTGCGCCGCCTCGCCGTCGGCATACCGGGTCCGGGGCCAGAAGAACCCGCGCAGCCCGTCGCCCCTGGTGCGCGGCACGACGTGGACGTGCAGATGGGGGACGGACTGGCTCACGACGTTGTTCATCGCGACGAACGAGCCCTGGGCGCCGAGTCCGGCGACGACGGCGCCCGCGACCCGCTGGGCCGCGCCCATGACCGTGGCGAGGACCTCGGGGCTCGCGTCGAGGATCGTCCCCACGTGGGTGCGGGGGACGAGCAGGACGTGGCCCTTGAGGACGGGCCGCACGTCGAGGAAGCCGAGGACCCCGGGCTCGTCGAGGACGACGTCGGCGCTCGCCTCGCCGCGGACGATGCGGCAGAAGAGACAGCTCGGGTCGGTGCCGTCGGGCCGCACGGGGCCGGGCTCCTCGCCCCCGGCCCTACTCCCAGACGTCACGGACCACGTCCCGGACCGCCTCGGCCTGCGCGTGACCGGCCCGGGCCGCGTCCCTGACCCGGCTCACGTCGAGGACGTCACGGCCGATGGCCCGCCGGCTGTCGGCATCGGGCGCGACGACACACGAGCGGACGTCGGGGCCGAGGGTGGCCAGCAGCTCGCGCGGACGGTCGCGGCGGTGGACGGCATACGGGATCGGGGCGATGACGACGACCCGGTCGTGGCCCTTCGCGAGGTCGGCATTGGTCGTCGTGCGGACCCCGCCGTCGACGTAGCGGTGCCCGTTGATCTCGACCGCGGGGTAGACCTTGGGAACGGCGCAGCTGGCCGCCATCGCGAGATGGAGCGGGACGCCGGCGTGCCGGTCGAAGGCCACCGACTCCCCCGTCTCCGCGTCGACGGCCGTGATGACGAGCCGGGCGTCCGGCCACGGCTCGCCGATGAGCTCGTCGCCGACCGCGGTGACCCAGTCCTCCTCGGGCGCGGTCTGCGCCCGCAGGGCGGCCCGCCCGATGAGCGCCCGGCCCCGGCTCGGGCTGCCCGGCACGCTCTGGGCGACGACGAACCGGAGCGCGTCGGCGGGGTGCACCCGGCCGGGCGGGACGGCGACCTCCCCGGAGGCCAGCCGGCGGACGCTGTGGGCCATCGGCATGCCGACGCGCAGGTGCGCCCCGACGACCGAGCCCGCGGAGGTGCCGATCACCGTGTCGGCGAGGCCGAGGTCGAGGCCCCGGTCCGCGAGCCCGACGATGAGCCCGGCCATCCAGCCGATCCCCGTCGCCCCGCCCCCGCCGAGCACGAGGGCCCGGCCGGCCGTCACCGAGGGGGCGTAGTGCCGGTAGTAGGGCGTCGCGTCCGTCAGGTCGGGCGTGCGCCACCGGCGCTGTCGCGCGAAGGCGTCGACCCGTTCCTTGACCGTCGTCGTGAGGTCCACGGCCACCTCCTCTCCCCACCCTGGCGACCCGTTCCTCGGTCCATGATACTCGCGGGTAATGTCAGCCCCATGACATCGGCGCAGGTGGGCGGCATCACGCTCGAGTACGACATCCACGGGCCCGACGACGGCGAGACCATCCTGCTCGTCATGGGTCTGGCGACCCAGATGATCGCCTGGCCGCTGCCCTTCGTCGAGCTGCTCACCGATGCCGGCTACCGCGTCGTCCGGTTCGACAACCGCGACATCGGGATGTCGAGCAAGACGCCGGGGCCGCGACCCCGGCGCGGCGAGGTCGTCAGGGCCCTCGCCTCGAGCCGGCTGGCCCACAGCGACTACCTCCTGTCGCACATGGCCGCCGACGCCATCGGGCTGCTGGACCACCTCGGCATCGACCGGGCTCACGTCGTCGGCGCCTCGATGGGCGGGATGATCGCCCAGGAGCTGGCCATCGGCCACCCCGAGCGGGTCCGCAGCCTCGTGTCCATCATGTCCAACACCGGGGACGGGCGGCACGGCCGGACCAGCGCCAAGCTCCTCCCCCAGCTGCGCCGGACGATGCTCGCCCCACCGGCGCGGACCCGCGAGGAGGCCCTCGAACGGGCCCTGCTCAGCTGGCGGCAGATCTCCGGACCGCACTTCGACGAGGACCGCTTCCGGGTGTTGGTCGAGGAGTCGATCGAGCGCTCCGCGGACACCGTCGGGTCGACCCGTCAGCTCCTCGCGATCCAGGCCAGCCCCGACCGGACGCCCGGCCTGCGGCGGGTGACGGCCCCGACGCTCGTCATCCACGGCCTGCGCGACCGGCTCGTCCTGCCGAGCGGGGGGATCGCGACGGCGAAGGCGGTCCGCGGGTCGCGGCTGCTCATGTTCCCCGACATGGCCCACGACCTGCCGGTGCCCCGGTTCGGCGAGATCGCCGGGGCGATCGTCGAGAACGCCCGCCGCGCCGCCTGAGACCGCCGCCCGGCCCCTCCGCACCGTTGTCGGGTCACCCGATAAAGAGGCACCCCGCGGGGGAAGCGTCCTCGGGTCAGGTGCACGCTTCTCGGGTCACCTCCCGGGGCGGCCCGCCCGCCCGGCCCCGCCTGGCCTCTCCGAACCGTTGTCGGGTCACCCGATAAAGGGGCACCCCGCGGGGGAAGCGTCCTCGGGTGAGGTGCACGCTTCTCGGGTCACACCTCCGGGGCGGCCCGCCCGCTCCCGCCTGGCCCCTCCGGACCGTTGTCGGGTCACCCGATAAAGAGGCACCTCGCGGGGGAAGCGTCCTCGGGTGAGGTGCACGCTTCTCGGGTCACCTCCGGGGCGGCCCACCCGGCCCCGCCTGGCCCCTCCGGACCGTTGTCGGGTCACCCGATAAAGGGGCACCTCGCGGAGGAAGCGTCCTCGGGTCAGGTGCACGCTTCTCGGGTCACACCTCCGGGGCCGGCTCATCCCACCCACCCCTCCGGACCGTTGTCGGGTCACCCGATAAAGAGGCACCTCGCGGGGGAAGCGTCCTCGGGTGAGGTGCCCCTTTGTGGTGGAACCCGATAAAGGGGCAGAGGCGGGCGCTGGGTCAGTCTCCGACCCAGTACCCCCGCCCGCCGAACCAGTCGCCGTAGGCCGGACCCGCGCCGCCGCGACTGCGGGAGCCGAGGTAGGACCCCACGACGGCGGCACCGAGGTCGTCGAGCTCGGGCGCGATGACCCGTCCGCCGACCCGCGTGGCCATCGCGTCGACGAACCGGGCGAGCCCGGGGTCCTCCCCGAGCCGGAAGAAGGTCGTCTGCGCGCCGAGACGGCCGGCGGTGTCGAGCTCGCGCACGGTGTGGGCGATGGTCAGCGGGTGGGGTGGATAGCTGAACATCACCTGCCCGTCCGGCTCGAGATGGGAGGTCGGCTCGCCGTCGGTGACGACGAGCAGGACGGGCTGGGCGCTCGAGTGCCTGCGGAAGTGCCGGTTCGCGAGGAGCAGGGCGTGGTGGAGGTTGGTCCCCTTGTCCCACTGCGCGTCGAGCCCGGTCAGCTGCTCGATGTCCATGACCTGGGCGTGCCGTCCGAACCCGATGAGCTGGAGGTGGTCGCCGCGGAACCGGGTGCTGACGAGCTGGTGGAGGGCGAGGGCGGTGCGCTTCATCGGCACCCACCGGCCGTCCATGGCCATCGAGAAGCTCGTGTCGACGAGGAGGGCCACCGCCGCCTGGGTGCGCGCCTCGGTCTCGCTCACCTCGACGTCGCGGATGTCGAGCCGGACTCCCCCGCTCGGGTCGCCTCCGTCGGCTGCCACCCGCTGGATGGCGTTGGTGAGGGTGCGGGTGACGTCCCACGGCTCGGTGTCGCCGAACTGCCACTCGCGGGTCGCCCCGGACAGCTCCCCCGCGGCGCCTGCCTGGCGCAGGTCGCGCTGCCCCTGCCGCCCGGAGAGCCGGGTCGCGGCGTCCCGGAGCAGCGCCTTGCCGAGCTGCCGCATGGCCTTCGGCGAGAGCCGCAGCTGCCCGTCGGAGCCGCGCCGCAGGTAGCCGGTGTCGGCGAGGGCCCGTTCGAGCTCGGCGAGGGTGCGGGCGTCGACGGCCGCGTCGTCGCCGAGCTGGCGGGCCAGCTTGTCGAGGTCGACGTCGTCGAGGCGGGCCCCGTCGTACTGCTGCGACAGCTGCTCGGCGAGGTCGTCGAGGTCGGCGAGGTCCTGGAGTATGCCGGTGCCGTCGCCGAGGCCGACGCCCTGCTCCCCGTCGAACCGCTCGCTGCCGCCCCAGTCCTCGCCGGGCCGCAGGGCCTGGAGGTTCGCGTCGAGCTGGGACAGCTGCTCCATGAGCTGCGGGCTGCCGAACGCCTGGGCGGCCAGCTGGTCGAGCTCGTCGCGCTGCTCCTGGGTCATCGAGTTGCGCATCCGCTGGGCGGCGGCGGCGCGCCGGGCGAGCGAGTCGAGCAGCTCGTCGATGGACTGCGGCTGCTCCGGGAAGAAGTCGCCGTGCTTGTCCATGAAGTCGCGGAACCGCTCGTCGGTGTCCTCCCCCCGCGCGTGGGCGGCGAGCAGGTCGTTGAGGTCGCGCAGCATGTCGCTGACCCGCTGCCGGTCCTCGTCGGTCGCGCCCTCCAGCGCCTGCTTCATGCCCTGGAAGCGCTGGTCGAGCAGCTCCCGGCCGAGGAGGTCCTTGATGCGCTCGTAGTCGGCGCGGGCGTCGCTGCTGTGCCACCGGTAGTCCGAGAGCTCGGTGACGGCCGCGGCCGTCGACGCCGGGAGGCTCTCGATCCGCAGCTCGTCGAAGCGGGCGTCGTCGTCCAGCTCGCGGGCCAGCTGCTTGCGCTCGGCGAGGACGGCGCGGTCGAGCAGCTCGCGGACCTCCTCCATCGTCCCGTCGAGCCGGTGCTGCCGGACCAGCTCGCGGCGCCGCCGGGCCACCTGCGCGGCGAGGTCGTCCAGCCCCTGGCGATCGCGGCCGCCGCGCCGGAGGAACTCGCGCATCGCCCGCTCCGGGGAGTACCCGGCCATCACGTCCTCGCCGATGGCGTCGAGGGCCTCGGCGAGGTCGACGGGAGGCGCGAGGGGGTCCGGACCCCCGGCATACCGGGCGTAACGGGAGCGGTGCAGGTCGCGGGCCATCAGCCGTAGACCGTCTCTCCCCCAGCCGAGTCCTTGCTGATCCGCCGGGCGAGGTAGAGCCCCTCGAGGGCCAGCTCGACGGCGCTGGCCCGCTCCCCGTCGCACGTCGCCCCGAGCCTGTCGATGACCTCGTCGTAGAGCTCGGACTCCCCGAGGACCGGCAGCCCGGAGAGGAAGTCGCGGGCCGTGACCTGCTCACCGGTCACGACCATCGCACCACTCTCGATGGCGGCGACGAGGAGCGCGAAGTCGATGCCGCGGAAGTGCTCGCGCACCGTGTCGGCCGTCGCCTGGCGCAGCAGATGGGTGAGGACCTCCCGCTCGCGGCCCTCCTCGCCCGTCTCGAACTCGATCTTGCCCCCGAGGACGTCGACGGCCGTCTCGAGGTCGACGACGCGGGCGACCGCCTCGTCCTCGTGCTGGATGGTCGCGCGGTGCAGGGCCGCGGCCGCGATCGTCTCGGCCCCGGCGATGGCGAACCGGGCCGACACGCCGGAGCGCTGGTCGACGGCGTTCGACTCGCGCAGCCCGCGGGTGAACCGGGCGAGGATCTCGACGAGATGGTCGGGCACCGTCGCGACGAGCTCGGCCTCCTGCCGGATGACCGCCACCTCGTCCTCGATCCGCGTGGGGTAGTGGGTGCGGATCTCGGCACCGAACCGGTCCTTCAGCGGGGTGATGATCCGGCCGCGGTTCGTGTAGTCCTCCGGGTTGGCGCTCGCGACGACGAGGACGTCGAGCGGCAGGCGCAGGACGTAGCCGCGGATCTGGATGTCGCGCTCCTCCATGACGTTGAGCAGCGCCACCTGGATCCGCTCGGCGAGGTCGGGCAGCTCGTTGACGGCGACGATGCCGCGGTGGCTGCGCGGCACGAGCCCGAAGTGGATCGTCTCGGGGTCGCCGAGGCTGCGCCCCTGGGCCACCTTCATCGGGTCGACGTCGCCGATGAGGTCGGCGACGCTCGTGTCGGGAGTGGCGAGCTTCTCGGCATACCGCTCGCTGCGGTGCCGCCAGGCGACCGGCAGCGCGTCGCCGAGCTCCTCGGCCCGGCGGATGCTCGCGTGGGTGATCGGCGCGTAGGGGTGCTCCCCGAGCTCGGCGCCGGCGATGACGGGCGTCCACTCGTCGAGGAGGCCGGCGAGGGTCCGCAGCACCCTCGTCTTGCCCTGGCCGCGCTCGCCGAGCAGGACGATGTCGTGGCCGGCGAGGAGCGCGCGCTCGAGCTGGGGGATGACCGTCGACTCGAAGCCCTGGATCCCGGGCCACGGGTCGCGTCCCTCGGCGAGCGCGGCGAGCAGATTGGCGCGGATCTCCTCGCGCAGGCTCCGCTGGCGGTGGCCGGAGGCGCGCAGCTCCCCGACGGTGGTGATGCGGGGCGGCTCGGTTGCTGTCACCCACTCACCCTAGGCACGGGTATGCCGTCCGGCACAAGGACGTTTCGCCGGCCGGCCCGTCGCTCTGCCCCGGTCAGGGGCGGACGGTGTGGCAGACGGCCTCGACGTTGTTGCCGTCGGGGTCGCGGACGAAGGCGGCGTAGTAGCCCTCGTGGTACTCCGGCCAGGGTTGCGGCTCGTGGAGCACCTCCGCGCCGAGACCCACCGCCGCCGCGTGGAAGGCGCGGACGGCCGCGGCGTCGGCGGCCTGGAACGCGAGGTGCATCTCGCGCTGCGTGCCGCCCTCGGCCCACCCGGCGATCCAGAAGTCGGGCCTGCCCTCGCTCCCATAGCCGATGGCCTCGCCGAAGTCCATGACCCGGCCGTAGCCGAGCGCTCCGAGGACCGTGTCGTAGAACGTCCTGCTCGCCGGGTAGTCGGCGCAGTTGATGCCGAAGTGATCGATCATCTGTCGAGCGTAGAGCGGACGGCGAAGGCGAGGACGTCGTCGGTCACCTCGTCGCGGTTCGTCTCGTTGAGGATCTCGTGGCGTGCCTGCGGGTACACCGTGACGGTCACGTCCTGCACCCCGGCGTCGCGATAGCGCTGTCCGACGAGCTCGACGAGCTGGCCACCCCCGGCGAGGGGGTCGTCGGACCCGGAGACGACGAGGATCGGCAGGTCGGAGCGCACGCCGGCGAGCCGCTGCGGGTCGCCGGTCTGCGGGAGCCCCGCGATCATCTGCCCGGTCGCCGTCGCGTCGAGGCCGAAGCCGCACGCCGGGTCGGCGACGTAGGCGTCGACCTCGGCCTCGTCCCGGCTCAGCCACTCGTAGCCGGTGCGGAACGGGAACGGCTCGTTGAACGCCGACAGGTCGGTCTCGGCCTCGGGGTCGAGCTGGGCCACGACGACGTCGCAGGCCGAGGTGCCCGAGAGCACGAGGGCGTCGATGTCACCGCTGTGGTCGAGGGCGTACTGCTGCGCCGCGAAGGAGCCCATGCTGTGGCCGAAGAGCACGAGCGGCAGGCCGGGGTGCTCCGACCGGGCGAAGGCTCCGACCGTCCCGAGGTCGTCGACGAGGGCGGACCAGCCGCCCTCCCCCAGCTGTCCGTATGCCTCGGGCGCGGTGGCCGTCCGTCCGTGGCCACGGTGGTCGTCGGCATACACGACGAACCCGGCCCCGGTCAGCGCCTCGGCGAACCGGCGGTAGCGCGCCGCATGCTCCCCCATGCCGTGGGCCACCTGCACGATGGCCGTCGGCTCGCCCTCGGGAGACCAGCGGTAGACGAACAGCTGGGTGCCGTCGTCGGTTCCGGAGGGGATGGTCGTCGTCGTCTCATCCATGCGTGCATCCAAGCAGACGGGTCACCCCTCCGCCACGAGTCACCCCTCCGCCACGAGGGCGGCGACCGTCGCGCCGAGCTCGTAGGCCGCCGCCCGCTCCGGCTCGCCCACGTCGCCGAGCACCTCGAGGACGGGATACCCCTGGCGCCACCCGAGGCCGCCGACGATCGAGAGCACCGAGCGGACCGCCCCGGTCGTGTCGTAGCGGCCGTGGACGTAGAGGCCGAACGGCCGGCCCCTCGTCGCCCCCTCGCCCGGACCCGCGGAGCCGTCCGCCGACAGCGCCCCGCCGATCTCGAGGTACGTCGTGTCGAAGACGTGCTTGAGCGCGCCGCTCATGAAGCCGAAGTTCGCCGACGTGCCGAGGAGGTAGCCGTCCGCCGCCAGGAGGTCGCCGGCGTCCGCGGCGCCGGTCGCGAAGTCGAGTGCGGCCCGGGTGACGACCTCGAGCCCCTCGATGGCCTCGTCGTGGGCGCCGTCGAGCACGGCGCCGGTCAGCGCCCGGAGCGACCGCGTCGGCGAGTGGTGGACGACCAGGAGGCGCCGCATACGGCCCATTCAACCCCGTAGGGTGGCGCGGTGACGCCGACGCCGCCCAGCCCTGCCGGACGGCCGCTTCCGCGACGGCTGCGGATCATGCTCCCCGCCATCCTCGCGGGCCTGTCGATGCTCGGGCCGTTCAGCATCGACACCGCCTTCCCGGCGTTCGCCGCCATCCAGCACGACCTCGGGGTGGGCATCGACGGGACCCAGCAGCTGGTGAGCGCCTACCTCCTGTCGTTCGCGGTGATGAGCCTCTTCCACGGTCCGCTCTCGGACGCGCTGGGACGCAAGCCGGTCATGATCGGCGGACTCGCGGCATACGGCATCGGCTCCATCGGGTGCGCCCTGGCTCCCAGCCTCCTCGTCCTGCTGGGGTTCCGGGTCCTCCAGGGGCTCGCCGCCGGGGGCGGGGTCATCGTCAGCCGCACCGTGGTCCGGGACGTCTACGAGGGGGCCGAGGCCCAGCGGCTCATGAGCCGGGTCATGATGATCTTCTCGATCGCGCCGGCGATCGCCCCGGTCATCGGCGGGTTCCTGCTGCGGATCGGGCCGTGGCGGACGATCTTCTGGTTCCTCACCGGGGTGTCGGTCGTCCTCATCGCCCTCGTGGTCCTCGTCCTGCCCGAGACGCACCCCGCGGCGGATCGGGTGCCCTTCGCCCCGGCCCCGCTGCTCGCCGGGCTGCGCACGATCGTGCGCAGCCCCGCCTTCCAACGGGTCGCCTGGGCCGGAGCGCTCGCGTTCGGGGCGCAGTTCCTCTACATCGGGTCGGCCGCGATCTTCGTCGTCGACCTGCTCCATCGGGGCGCGCAGGACTTCTGGATGTTCTTCGTCCCGATGATCTCCGGGGTGGCTCTCGGAGCCTGGGTGAGCGGCCGCCTCGCCGGCCGGATCAGCAGCCGGCGGATCGTCCTCGGCGGCCAGGTCATCGGGGTCGCGGGGGCGGTCGTGAACCTCGCCGTCGCGCTGTCCCCCGTCGGCGCCCAGGTGCCGTATGCCGTGATCGGGCCGGGGCTCGTCGCGTTCGGCACCACGGTGGCCTGGCCGACGATGCAGCTCATCGTCCTCGACATGTTCCCCGGGGCGCGGGGCTCGGCGTCGTCGGCGCTGACCTTCATCCCGCTCGTCCTCAACGCGGCGACGGCCGGAGCCCTCGCACCGATCGTCACCCGGTCGGTCGCCACGCTCGCGGCCACCTGCCTCGCGATGACGGTCGGGGGTCTGGCGATGTGGGTCTGGCACCTCGTGGCCTCGCACCGCATCGCCATGCCCGAGCCCGCCACCATCGAGGGTGCCGAGCCGATCCCCGACTGAGGGCAGAACCGAGAGCCCCACCTCCCTGCCGCCCGTCTTCGACACCATGCCGCGACCCCCGCCCCACGTCCGGGGCGGGGGTCGCGGCATGCACGGTGCGGGTTGCGAAACCCTCTCGCTTTCAGCTGCAGCCGCTCGTGCTCCCGCAGCCCTCGCAGACGTAGCAGGACCCCGCCGGGCGCATCTTGGTGCCGCACGTCATGCACATCGGCGCGTCCGCCGCCTTGCCCTGGAACTTCTCCAGGAGGTCCTGCGAGGAGTGGATCTCGCCATCGGCCGTCCGGGCCGAGGCGGCGCCCGAGCCGGACGTCACCTCGAGGTGGGGTGTCGTGCCGGTGTCGGCCGGGGAGGCCTCGCCCGGGATCGGCGAGGACTTCTTGGAGGAGGCGCCGATCCCCTGGGACAGGGACTCGATCTCCTCCTCGAGCTCCTCGTCGGACTCCTCGACGGCCGGGGCGTAGGAGCCGGTCTCCAGCTGACGGGCCCGCTCCTCGGCGGTGTAGATCCCCATGTAGGACCGGGTCTCGAAGTCGAGGTGGTCCAGGGCCAGGCGCCGGAAGACGTAGTCCATGAGCGACTGCGCCATCCGCACGTCGGGGTCGTCGGTCATGCCGGCCGGCTCGAAGCGCATGTTGGTGAACTTCTCGACGAAGGTCTCCAGGGGCACGCCGTACTGCAGCGCGACGGAGGTGACGATCGAGAAGGCGTCCATGACGCCCGCGAGGGTGGAGCCCTGCTTGCCGAACTTGAGGAACACCTCGCCGAGCCGGCCGTCGTCGTAGGCGCCCGCCGTGAGGTACCCCTCGGCGCCGCCGACGGCGAACGACGTCGTCTGGCTGTGCCGGCGCCTGGGCAGGCGCTCGCGCGTCGGCCGGTAGACGACCTTCTCCACGGTGACCGGCGTGGCGGTCGCGGCCTCGGCCGCCGCCTTGTCGTCCTTGGCCTTGCTCCCCCCGTCGGACAGCGGCTGCCCGACCTTGCAGTTGTCGCGGTAGACCGCGAGCGCCTTCAGGCCGAGCTTCCAGCCCTGCTGGTAGACGTCGGCGATGTCCTCCACCGTCGCCGTCTCCGGCAGGTTGACCGTCTTGGAGATGGCCCCGGAGAGGAACGGCTGGGTCGCCGCCATCATCCGGACGTGGCCCATCGGGCTGATGGCACGCTCGCCCATGGCCGTGTCGAAGACCTCGTAGTGCTCCGGCCTCAGCCCGGGGGCGCCGACGACGTGACCCCGGTCGGCGATGTACTCGACGATGGCCTCCACCGTCTCCTGCGCATACCCGAGCTTGGTCAGGGCCCGCGGGATCGTGAGGTTGACGATCTGCATCGATCCGCCGCCGACGAGCTTCTTGAACTTGACGAGCGAGAAGTCCGGCTCGATGCCCGTCGTGTCGCAATCCATCATGAAGCCGATGGTTCCGGTCGGCGCGAGGACGCTGGCCTGCGCGTTGCGGAAGCCGTTCCTCTCGCCCAGCTTCACGACGTCGTCCCACGCCTTCGTCGCGATCCGGTGGATGTCCTTGTCCATCGTGCCGATGGTGCGGACGGCGTCGTTGGCGGCCTGGTGCTTGCGCATGACGCGCTGGTGCGCCTCGGCGTTGCGCGCGTATCCCGCATACGGGCCGACCACGGCGGCCAGCTCGGCGGACCGCTTGTAGGCGGCGCCGGTGAGCAGGGAGGTGATCGCGGCGGCGAGCGCCCGGCCACCCTCGGAGTCGTAGCCGTGGCCGGTCGCCATGAGGAGCGCGCCGAGGTTGGCGTAGCCGATGCCGAGCTGGCGGTAGTCCCGCGTGGTCCGCCCGATCGCCTCGGTCGGGAAGTCGGCGAAGCAGATGGAGATGTCCATCGCCGTGATGACGAGCTCGACGACCTTCTCGAACGTGACGGCGTCGAAGGTGTCGTCGTCGCGGAGGAACTTCAGCAGGTTGAGCGAGGCGAGGTTGCACGAGGAGTTGTCGAGCGACATGTACTCCGAGCAGGGGTTGGACGCCGTGATGCGGCCCGTCTCGGGGTTGGTGTGCCAGTCGTTGATGGTGTCGTCGTACTGGATGCCGGGGTCGGCGCACTCCCACGCGGCCTTGGCGATCTTGCCGAACAGCTCACGGGCGTCGACGGTGCTGATGACCGATCCGTCCAGCCGCGAGGTGAGGGCGAAGTCGGTGCCCTCCTCGACGGCCCGCATGAAGGCGTCGTTGACGCGGACGGAGTTGTTGGCGTTCTGGTACTGCACCGACACGATGTCGCGCCCGCCCAGGTCCATGTCGAACCCGGCGTCGCGCAGGGCGCGGATCTTGTCCTCCTCACGCGCCTTGGTCTCCACGAACTCCTCGATGTCGGGGTGGTCGACGTCGAGGACGACCATCTTCGCCGCCCGCCGGGTCGCGCCACCGGACTTGATGGTGCCCGCGGAGGCATCGGCGCCGCGCATGAACGACACCGGCCCGGAGGCCGTGCCGCCGGAGGACAGCAGCTCCTTGGAGGAGCGGATGCGCGACAGGTTGAGACCGGCGCCCGAGCCCCCCTTGAAGATGAAGCCCTCCTCCTTGTACCAGTTGAGGATCGAGTCCATCGAGTCGTCGACGGACAGGATGAAGCAGGCGCTCACCTGCTGGGGGCTCTGGGTGCCGACGTTGAACCACACCGGGCTGTTGAAGCTGAACACCTGGTGGAGCAGCGCCCAGGTCAGCTCGTGCTCGAAGACCTCGGCGTCCTCGGCGGTGGCGAAGTAGCCGTGGTCCTTGCCCGCCTTGGCATAGGTGAGGACGACCCGGTCGATGAGCTGGCGCAGCCCGGACTCGCGCTGCGGCGTGCCGAGGGCACCACGGAAGTACTTCGTCGTGACGATGGTGCTCGCGTTGACCGACCAGAAGTCGGGGAACTCGACGCCGCGCTGCTCGAAGATCGTCTCGCCGGTCTTCCAGTTCTGCTGGACGACGTCGCGCTTCTCCCACGTCACCTCGTCGTAGGGATGGACTCCCGGCGTGGTGAAGATGCGCTCGATCCGAACGCCGGCGGCCTTGCCGCGGCGGGAGCCCGCGCGTGCGGTCTCGGTCATGACTGCTCCTCTGCGATGGTGTGCTTCTACTTCTATCGGTGACCACCGACAACGCTGTGCCGTCGGCCGGCCGGTGCTCTGCGTGCTCGGGGGTGGTGCGGGGTGGCTGTGCGTCGGGCTCGGTGCTCGGAGGGTGGGGCGGTCGTATGCCGCGGCTCGGGGCACACGGCATACGACCGGGTCAGGGTGAGCGGGTCGGCTCGCGACCGGTCGCGGGACGCTCGGCCCGCAACAGGGTGATGGCCGCCTCGAAGTCCTCCAGGGACTCGAAGGCCTGGTAGACGGAGGCGAAGCGCAGGTAGGCCACCTCGTCGAGCTCGCGGAGCGGCTCGAGGACGGCGAGCCCGACCTCGTGGGCCTCCACCTCGGCGCTGCCCGCCTGGCGGATCGTCTCCTCGACCCGCTGGGCGAGCCGGGCCAGCTCGTCCTCGGTGACCGGCCGGCCCTGGCAGGCCTTGCGGACCCCGACGAGGACCTTGTCGCGGCTGAACGGCTCCGTCGCGCCGGACCGCTTGACGACCGACAGGCTCGCCGTCTCGATCGTCGTGAAGCGGCGACCGCACGCGGGACACTGGCGGCGGCGGCGGATCGAGGTGCCGTCGTCGGTGGTCCGCGAGTCCATGACGCGGGAGTCGGTGTGCCGGCAGAACGGGCAGTGCATGGTCGTCTCCTCCCTTCCGTGACAACGTCGGTGGCGGGCGTCCTCATCCCGGCTCCCGGCCCGCCGTCGGTGGACGGAGGTGGGGATGGTCTGTTGACGACCTGTGGGTAACTCGGCTGTCGTTGTGCACTACATGTGGACGAACTACAGCGGTGTAACCACTAGATGTAGGGATACTGGCACGGCGACCCCCGGGACGCAAGGCGGAACGGGGGCTGTCGCGACATCGCTGCGTTTCCGCTGGTCAGCAGGCCGTATGCGAGGCCCCCGGTCCGCGTGTCGCGTCGCCCTCGGCGTGTCGCGGCACAATCCGTGGGGTGGCCTCGACGTCCAGGACCCCATATCTGGTACCGATCTAGGCCCTGACGTCGCGTCTGGCGCCGGAGGTCGTCCACCCCGAGGGGGAGGCCGCCCGACGGGCGTCCACCGCAGCCCCTCGGGGGCCGGAGGTCACTCCCGGGCAGGACCGGAGGTCACTCCCCGGGGCAGAGCGACTGGTGGACCAGCGCGCCGGTGACCGCCCAGTGCCAGTCGGCCGGGCCGGAGGCACCCCGCGCACCGGCTCCGCAGCCGCAGCTCCAGTGCCAGCGGCCCGCTGCGTCGCACGCCACCTGGGGGTGGTGGCTGCGGCGGCCGGTGCGCCGGCGGGTCATGGTCGTCATGCGTGGTAGGAGGACGGCCGGGGGCCGCTGATACACGGTGGCGCCGGGGCGCCGGGGAAGGGCCCGATGGCATAGCGTCGGGGCGTGACGACGTGGATCCTCTTCCTGCGGGCCGTCAACGTCGGCAGGCGGTCCTACCCGATGGCCGAGCTGCGCGCCGTCCTTGCCGAGGCGGGCTACGGCGACGTCGAGACCCACATCCAGACCGGGAACGTGCGCCTCACCGCCCGGACCCGCTCGCGGGATCGTCTCGAGGGGGAGGTCGAGGCGCTGCTGGAGCGTGACCGCGGCTTCCGGGTCGACGTCGTGGCCCTCACTCCGAGGGAGCTCACCGAGCTGGAGGCCGACATCGACGACGTCGCGGCGCAGCACCCCGCGGAGCACCGGCACTACGTGAGCCTCCTGAAGCAGCCGGCAACCCGGGAGCAGGCCCGCGTCGTGGAGGAGCACGGCGTCCCGGACGAGGTCGTCGTCGTCCACGACCGAGCGGTCCACTTCCTCTACCTCAAGCCCTACCACGGCGCGACGATGTCCAACGCCACGATCGAGCGGAGGCTCGGCGTCGCGACCAACCGCAACGTCACGGTGCTGCGCGCCCTCGCCGCCAAGTGGGGCGCGGCCTGACCTGAACGCGCAGTCTCGGGGATACCGCCGGACCAGGGATGCGGGGCCCGACCGGGACACCCTGGACGATCTGCCCGACCAGGACACCCGCGGACGACCTGTCAGCCGCGGGGGATGACGAGCACCTGACCGGCCTGCACCTGACCGTTGGGCAGGTCGTTGGCCAGCTGGATCGCGGCCACCGCGTCGTCGAGGGAGCGCCCGGGGAGCTCGTGGGCGGCGATCTGGGAGAGCGTCTCCCCCGGGGTCACCGTCACCGAGCCGCGGGCGCCGCCCGACCCGCCGAAGGCGGCCAAAGCGAGGCCGGTGGCCAGCCCGGCGACGACGACCAGGACGACGAGCCGGCCGAGCGGGGTCGGCCGGAGCCGGCGCTCGGCCCTGACCCGAGACCCGGAGGCCACGGACGGCCCCGACGGCACGACGACGAGCCGCGGGCGGCACGGGGCATCGTGTCGAGCCGGTGGGGCGTAGTCGACGGCTGCTGTGCTCATGGTCTCCTCCAGACCTCCGGTGCGACACCTCGGCGCACCGGCGTGTCGTACGAATGTTCTACCGATCCTCTGTACGATGTCTAGCACGCTGCGGAGGTGCCTGCAAGGCCTCATCGAACGATTGTTTGATAACTGTGTCCGAGCCCCGTAGGATCGACCGCAACGACAGCTACTCCACCACGGGCCACCGACAGGCCCCTGACCAGCAAGAATGAGGTCACGTCGATGACAACGGACGAGAAGGACAGCGAGAGCGTCGGCGGAAGCATCTCCGAGCTGCCCGACCGAGACGGGGGCGACGGGCTGACGGTGCGTCAGCGCCGGGTCCTCGAGGTGATCCGCAGCTCGGTCGACCGCCGGGGCTATCCACCGAGCATGCGGGAGATCGGGGAGGCCGTGGGGCTGACCTCCCCCAGCTCGGTCGCCCATCAGCTGATGACCCTGGAGCGCAAGGGGTGGATCCGGCGTGACCCGCATCGCCCCCGCGCCATGGAGATCGTCAGCCCGGAGGCCCCCGGGCAGCGGGGACACCGTCGCCCGCCGGCCGACACCGAGGTCGACGAGACCCTCATCAACGACACCCAGCCCGAGCCGAGCTATGTGCCCGTCCTCGGCCACATCGCCGCCGGAGTGCCGATCACCGCGGAGCAGTCCGTGGAGGACGTGTTCCCCCTCCCCCGCCAGCTCGTGGGCGAGGGGTCCCTCTTCCTCCTCAAGGTGGTCGGTGAGTCCATGGTCGACGCCGCGATCTGCGACGGCGACTGGGTCGTCGTCCACCAGCAGCAGACCGCCGAGAGCGGTGACATCGTGGCCGCCCTCCTCGACAACGAGGCGACCGTCAAGACGTTCAAGCGGGCCAAGGACAAGATCTGGCTCATGCCCCACAACCCCGCCTTCACGCCGATCGACGGTGACGACGCGACGATCCTCGGCAAGGTGGTGGCGGTTCTGCGCCGGATCTGACCTGCTGCCAGACGGGAAGTGATCGCCGAGGCCCCGCGGCCCGGCGATCAGTTTCCGTGCTCAGCCTCAGTTCCCGTGCTCAGCCTCGGAGACCGTGAGGGGGCGGCTCGACCCTCTGTGGCTCGGAGCGGTGCGCGCCGCCGCGCCGGCTCCGGATGGGCCCGTACCCACCGCCCCCGTCGCCCGCGCAAGGGCCTGGAGCGTCGGTCCGAGCGGCGCGTCGAGCCGCGCCGTCGCCTCGGCATCTCCGCGGGTCGCGCCGTGCGTCACGATGGCGATCGGGATGCCGCGGGCCGCGGCGCGTCGGACGAACCGATACCCGCTCATGACCGCCAGCGACGAGCCGAGGACGAGGAGCCCCGCGGCCTCGTCGGTGAGGAGGAGGCACCGGTCGACGCGCGCGCGGGGCACTGCCTCGCCGAAGAAGACGACGTCGGGCTTGAGGGTGTCGCGTGCGCACACACGGCACAGCGGCGCCCGGAAGCCGGTGACCTGCACTTCCTCGAGCGAGATGTCGCCGTCGGGTCGGATCTCGTCGCTCGTCACCTCGTAGCCCGGGTTGGCAGCCGCCAGCTCGGCATCCAGCGCGGCTCGTGAGGTCCGGTCACCACAGGTGAGGCATACGACCTCGCCCAGCGAGCCGTGCAGCTCGACGACGTCCCGGGTGCCCGCCTGCTGGTGCAGGCCGTCGACGTTCTGGGTGATGACCGCCCCGACGAGCCCCGCGGACTGGAGCGCGGCCACGGCGAGGTGCCCGGCGTTGGGACCCGCCCGGTGGAACCGCTGCCACCCGACGTACGACCGCGCCCAGTAGCGTTGCCGCGCCGCGCTCGACCCGACGAACTCCGCATACTGCATGGGCTGGACCCGACGGGTGCCGTCCGGTCCGCGATAGTCGGGAATGCCGCTCTCGGTGGAGATCCCGGCCCCGGTGAGGACCAGCGGGGCGCAGGCGAGGAGGAGCTCGGCGATCGCGTCGAAGGCAGCCGGGCCCGTGGCCGTCGCCGCCTCGGGCCGGGTCACCGTCATGACCCGAGCGTATGCGGAGGTGCGGGTGTCCGCGCACGATCCGCCCCGTCGCTAGGGCCGGTCCGCCGGGCAGCTCGGCCGCTGGGCCCTGCGGGTGACAGAAGGGGAGCCGCGAAGAAGGCGACATGGGATAACACCGTGTTATAGGCTGGGCCACATGATCGACGCTGCCGGCCTGCGGGTCATGAAGGCGATCGCCGACGAGGGCAGCTTCACGGCGGCGGCGACGTCACTCGGCTACTCGCAGCCGGCGATCTCCCAGATGGTCCGCCGGCTCGAGCAGCGGACCGGGACCGTCCTCGTCGAGCGGGTCGGCCGGGCGGTCCGGCTCACCGAGGCCGGCCAGGTGCTCGCCCGGCTCGCCGGCCCGGTGCTGTCGGCGCTCGACGCGGCCGAGGAGGAGGTCGCCGCCATCGCCGGCCTGCGGGCCGGGCGCGTCCGGCTCATGGCCTTCCCCTCGAGCTCGGCGACCATCGTCCCGCGGGCCCTCGCCCGGGTCCGGACCCAGTATCCCGATGTCTCCGTCTGCTTCACCGAGGGCGAGCCCCCGGAGTCGCTCGCCGCGCTGCGCGCCGGGGACATCGACCTCGCCGTCGCGTTCGTCTACGAGGGCACCGAGCTCGGCCGTGGTGAGGAGGATCTCGACGTCTTCACGACGACGCTGCTCCTGGAGGACGAGGTCCGCCTCGTCGTCCCGCGTGGTCACCCCGTCGCGCAGCAGGAGGGCGCGGACATCGACCAGCTGGCGACCGAGGACTGGATCGCCGGCTGCCCCCGGTGTCGCGGCCATCTGCTCCAGCTGTGCGACTCCGCCGGCTTCTCACCGCGCGTCGCCTACGAGACGGAGGACTACGTCGCGGTCCAGGGCCTCGTCGCCGCGGGGCTGGGCGTCTCTCTCGTCCCCGACCTCATCCTCAACACGGCCCGCAACCCCGACGTCGTCGCCCTGCCCGTCCGGCCCACGTCCCGGCGCCACATCGTCGCGGTGACGACACCCGACCTGGAGCGCGTCCCCGCGGTCCGCGCGACGATCGACGCGCTCGTCGACAGCGCCAAGGAGCCGATGCGCCTGCTCGCCCCCGCCTG
Organism: Nostocoides sp.; assembly: GCA_039812405.1. Lineage (GTDB taxonomy): Bacteria > Actinomycetota > Actinomycetes > Actinomycetales > Dermatophilaceae > Nostocoides. The sequence goes on along the minus strand of JBDIAL010000011.1, from coordinate 13,267 downwards.
AGGGTTCAGCGTGTGGGGCCCGTCCTTGGGCGGATGCCGGTCGGTGCGCGCCCCGCGTGAGGGGTTCAGCACATGGAGCCCGTTCCTAGGAGGATGCCGGTCGGTGCTCGCCCCGCGTATGGGGTTCAGCGGGTCGAGGTGACCGCGGTGACGCCGTCGCGCCGGACCACGGCGACCGTCCCTCGCTGGTCGGTCCGCCAGACGGCCATCCCGCGACGCCGAAGCATCTCGATCGTGCGGGGCGCGGGGTGGCCGTAGTCGTTGTCCGCCCCGACACTGACGAGTGCGAGGGGCGCCGAGAGCGCGGCGTAGAGTGCGGCGTCGGTGTTGGCCGACCCGTGGTGGGCGACCTTCACGACATCGAACGACAGCACGCCGTCGGCCGAACCGCCCGCCCCGCCGCCATCCGCTCCACCGCCGCCGTCGGTCCCACCGCCGTCGCCCGCCCCACCCTCCGGCACCCCGGCGGCACCCTCCACCCGACCACCGTCGTCGGGCCCGCCGACGGCACCTCCCCGGCGCAGCCCGAGAAGCACCTGGTGGGCGGCCTCGTGCTCGACGTCCCCGAGCAGCAGGGCGCGCAGCCCGTCGTCCTCGACGGTGAGGACCACGCTGGCGTTGTTGGGGACGGACCCCGAGGCGATGCGGCGGGCCGGCCACCACACCCGAGCGGTCATCGTGCCGAACGCGATCGCGTCTCCCGCCCACACCTGCCGGACCGGTATGCCACGGGCTCGGGTCCACTGCGTCACCTCGGCTGCCTGGTAGGCGGGCTCGGCGACGGGCGAGACGAGGACCTGTCCGACGGCGCGGCCCTTGAGGGCCCCGGGGAGCCCGTCGACATGGTCGGCATGGAAGTGGGTGAGGACCACGGCGTCGAGCCGCCGGACCCGCAGCGCGGACAGGCACCGGTCGACGAGGGGCGGATCGGGGCCGGCGTCGACGAGCACGGCCGACCGGGGACCGGTCCGCACGACGATGGCATCCCCCTGGCCGATGTCGCAGGCGACGACGACCCACCCGGCGGGCGGCCACGTCGCGGCGCGGGTCGGGAGGATGGCGGCCAGCACCACGACGCAGGCGCCCAGCATGACCCAGGGGTGGCGTCGGAACCGGCCCACCCACCAACGGCCGGTGAGGACGAGCGCGACGCTCAGCACGGCGAGCAGCACGGCGCCGAAGGCCCCGTCCGGCCAGGGCGCCGTGCCGCCGGGAACCGCCGCACAGACCCGCGCGACGCGGGCGATGACGAGCGTGGGCACCCCACCGCTCCAGGCGACCTCCGACGCGACGGGCGGCGACACGACGCCGAGCAGTGCCGTCGCCACCCCCGCGATCGTGGCCGGGGCGACGAACGGGGCGGCAAGCAGGTTGGCCACGACGGCCACGACGCTCACCGACCCCTGGAGCAGCACGATGACCGGCGCGCAGACGAGCTGGGCGGCGGCAGGGATCGCGAGGATCTGTCCGAGACCGCCCAGCCGCATCGGGAGGCGACGGTCGATCGCCTGCCCCCACGGGCGGACGAAGAGGAGCAGCCCGAGAGTGGCCAGGGTCGAGAGGACGAACCCGTAGGAGCGCGCGAGCCACGGGTCGACGACGAGCAGGGTGACGACGGCCGCACCGAGGACCGGCAGGCCGGGCGCCCGACGGACCGACACCAGCCCGAGAAGCCCCACGCCGCCCATGACGGCGGCGCGCAGGACGCTCGGGTCAGGTCGGGCGATGACGACGAACCCGGCCACCCCGAGGAGGCCGACAGGCGGCCGCCACCGCGCGGGCAGACCCGTGAGGCGGGCGAGCCAGAGCACCATCGCGAGGACGATCGCGACGTTGCTTCCGCTGACGGCGGACAGGTGGGTCATCCCGGTGACCCGCATCGCCGCGGTCAGGTCGTCCGGCGTCCGGCTCGTGTCGCCGACGACCAGGCCGGGCAGCAGTCCGCGGGCATCGGACGGCAGGCCCGCCACCGCCCGCGCGAGCCCGTCACGGACGTGGTCGGCGGCACGGACCACGAGCCCCGGGGGCGCGAGGACACCGGGGCCCGCCTGTGGCCGAAGGGTCGCCACCTCCCGCTGGGACGCAGCGGACGGGGGGCCGAGCCGCCCCGTCACGGTCAGGCCGTCCCGCCAGCGGATGCCGGCCCAGCGGTCGTCCCCCGCGACGAGCACGGTCGCCGACGCTCCGGACGCCAGTCCACGGCCTCGCACCGAGTCGACGACGAGAGGGACGAGGACGGTCGCCCCGCCGGGTCTGGTCGTGTGGATCCGGCGGGCGTCGGCACCGGCCCGGCCGGTGAGCGTCACCACGGCGCGCTGCCCGGCGAGCTCGTCGAGCTGCGAGGCGAGACGCACCGCTCCGTGGGCCGCCGAGGCGGTGAGCGCCAGAGCCGAGGTCGCGAGAACCAGTCCGACGAGGCCTCGGAGCGGGACATCGCCCGCGGCACCGGTGCCCGTTCGACGCCCCCGCCGTCGGCCGAGCCCCCCTCGAACCCCCCGCCGTCGGCAGGGTCTCACTCGGCTCCTCGGACGGCGCCGGGAGCCGACGAGGATGCCGCCGCCGGCAGCGGCTGCACCGGCGGCGAGCAGGGCCCGGATGCCGGGAGCGAGCCCGAGCGTCGCCGCGACCACCGCCCAGGCCGCGAGGGCGGCGGCGAGCAACCGGACATCGGGCGGGTTCGGGGTGGGTTCGTCGTCTCTCCCACGGCGTGCGTCACCGGGTGTCGGACCACCACCGAGTGCCGGATCACCACCGGGTGCCGGACCGCCCGTGACCGTCACTCCACCAGCGGCAGAGGTGCCCGGTCCGGTGCTGCGACCTCCGAACGGTGCCGCGCGCACCCGGCGCCACCGATCGCGAGCACTGTCCGCGGCCTCAATGCCGGCGGAGCGCAGGGCTGCGCCGGCTCGACCGGTCCGACCGGTCCGGGGGCCTGTCACCGCGCCGGCCCGGTCGGACCGACCGGTTCGACCGGACCGAGGGCCGGTCACAGGGTCACCTTGGGGGTCAGCTGGGCGAGCATCTTCGGCCCGATCCCCGAGACCTCCGCCAGCTCGTCGATGCTCGCGAACCGCCCGTGCTCGGTGCGCCAGTCGAGAATGCGCGACGCCAGCACCGGCCCGACGCCGGGGAGAGTGTCGAGGGCTGCGAGGTCCGCCGTGTTGAGGTTGACCAGGGCCCCGGACCCTTCCCCTCCCACTCCCCCGCCGGACGGCCCCGCTGCCGGAGGTGCGGCGCTGACGACCTCGCCGTGCTTCGGCACGTGGATCTGCTCGCCGTCGACGAGGACGCGCGCGAGGTTGAGTGCCGCCAGGTCGGCCTTCGGCCTGGCCCCGCCCGCGGCGCCCACTGCATCGGCCACCCGGGAGCCGGCGGGCAGCCGGGCGAGTCCAGGTCTGCGCACCTGCCCGACGACATGGACGACGACGAGCGGCCCCGAGCCCGAGGACGTCGCGGCTCCGCTCGTCGCCGGAGGCCCCGACGCGGGGAAGGCCGTGGCCGACCGCGACACGATGCCCGAGGTGGCCGGTCCCGCCGTCGGGACGAGCCCCGCCGAAGAGCCCGGGCGTGTCGGCCCGGCCCCGACCGGATGCGGGGTGGCGACCGCGCGGGCCCGCACGACCCGCACACCGAGGACCAGGCTCGCGAGCGCGACGACGACGAGGGTGACGGCGAGCACCCGGAACGTCACCCCACGGCGGGCCCCACGCAGCCCTGCCGGCACGGTGAACAAGGCGACGGGCGGCGCCGCGCGGCGGTGGCGCCCGACCGCGGTCGGGTCCGACTCCCCGGACCCGACCGGGATCGGGTCCGACTCCCCGGCACCGGCCGCGTCGCCCACCGACCGCGACATCGTGCGGTCGAGCGACTCGCGAGTGGGCACCCAGTGCTCGAGGGCCGCCCGCTCGGGCGAGGTGAGGCGCCCCTCGTCCACCCGCGTGCGGTCGAAGCCGCCCGGCCCGTCGAGGCCCAGGGCAGCGAGCAGCCGCGGCATGTCCTCGACGTCCCGTGTGCGGCCCATGACGCTCGACGCTAGGTCGATGGGGACCTCGCCCGGCAGGGTCGAGCCGGCCCTGTGGACGGCATCAAGTCATGTCATGCCCTGTGGATGAGCGCCGCGCCCGTGGACGACCGCCTCACGCCCCGTGGACGAGCACCTCACACCCCGCAGACGAGTGCCCGACCGACCCACGCCGGAGGCACCGGACCCGACGCGCACGGCTCAAGTGCAGGCGGCCCGCACGGACGAGGTGCGCCTTCAGGGCCCGTCTTCTTACGCGCTTCTTACGCGGCTCAGGCGCGCGTGGCCCGCACCCACGCGCGCACGTTGCCGCGGTGCCGCCAGATGACCAGGGCGGAGAGCACCACGAGCCACCAGCCGGACCCATCCTGCGGCCCGAGGTGGAGCACCCCGACGCCGACGCCCACCCCGAGGACGAGGGTGACCCCGCAGGCGACGACCGAGGCCAGACCGGTGCGCCGGACGAGAGGGAAGGCGAGGCCGAAGGCCACGAGGGCGACGGCGGCATACCAGGGGTCCATGGCGAGCATCGCCCCGAGGGCGGTCGCCACCCCCTTGCCGCCGCGGCCGTGGAGGAACGGCGACCAGATGTGCCCGAGGACGGCCGCGAGGCCGCACGCCGCGGCGACCCGGAACCCCAGCGCCTCGAGCGCCCACGCCGTGGGCACCCAGCCCTTGAGCACGTCGAGCACCCCGACGAGGATGCCCCAGCGGGGCCCGAGGACCCGGCCGGCGTTCGTGGCGCCCGGGTTGCCCGAGCCGCCGCGGATGTCCTTGCCGAGGACGCGGGCGAGGATCGCGGCCGGGTTGAGCGAGCCGACGACGAACGACAGGGCGGCCGCACCGACGAGCACGAGCCAGCCGCCGCCCGAGGACCACGGCGCGTCCCCCGTCACCGCCGCGAACGACGTCATGCGGGGAACCGCGGCGTGACGGTCACCGCGAGCGTGCCGGGCCCGACGTGGGCGCCGACGACGGCACCGAGCTCGACGACGGGCACCGGGCCCGGGAGCACGGCGCCGAGCCGGTCCGACAGCCGGCCGGCGAGCCCCCGCGCCCGCTCGGAGCTGTCGAGATGCTGGACCGCGACGTCGACGCCGACCGCGCCGTCGGGCAGGGACTGCGCCGCCGCACCGCCCATCTCCTCGAGGCGGGCCAGGGCCTTGGCCGCCGTGCGGACCTTGGCGACGGGGACGATCGACCCGCCGCGCAGGCCGAGGATGGGCTTGATCGCCAGGGCCGACCCGAGCAGCGCCGAGGCGGCGCCGATCCGCCCGCCGCGGCGGAGGTACTCCAGGGTGTCGACGTAGAAGACGGCCGTCGAGGCCCGGCACCGACGCTCCGCGGCGGCTGCGACGACGGCGCCCGACGCCCCGCCGGCGGCGAGCTCGGAGGCGGAGACCGCGGCATACGCCATGATCATGCCCATCGCCTCGCTGTCGACGACGTGGACGGGCACGTCCACCCACTGGGCGGCGAGGTGCGCGGACTGGATCGTCGAGGACATCGCGGCGCTGAGGTGCAGCGAGACGATCTCCGTGGCGCCGTCGGCGATGGCGGCCTCGTAGACCTCGAGGAAGGCCTGCGGCGAGGGCCGCGACGTGGAGACCGGCGTGAACGTGCGCAGCGCCTCGGCGACGTCGTGCGGCGTGACGTCGACGCCCTCGCAGTGCTCCCGGCCGCCGATGACGACGTGGAGGGGGACGACGCGGATGCCGTGCGCCGCCTGCCATTCCTGCGGCAGGTATGCCGTGGAGTCGGTGACGACGGCGATGCTCACCCCACGAACGGTACCGGCTCGTCGGCGCAGCACCACGGACCGCGGCGGACCACGGCAGCCGGCCCGGGACGGGTCACGCGGGGACGACGTTGACGAGACGGGGCGCCCGGACGACGACCGTCCGGATCCCGTCCGCCGTCGCCTGCGCGACCCTCGGCCGGGCGAGGACGAGCTCGCGCAGCGCGTCCTCGCCGATGCCGGCCGGGACCTCGACACGGTCACGCACCTTGCCCCTGATCTGGACGACGCAGGTGACGGTGTCCTCGACGAGCAGGGCCGGGTCGGGCACGGGGAACGGCTCGTAGGCGAGAGAGTCCGGGTGGCCGAGCCGCGACCAGAGCTCCTCCGCGATGTGCGGCGCGAGTGGGGCGAGCATGAGGACGAGCGGCTCGACGACGGCCCGCGGGGCCTCTTCGAGCTTGGTCAGCGCGTTGTTGAGCTCGGTGAGGCGCGCGATGGCGGTGTTGAACCCGAGCGTCGCGTAGTCGCGGCCGACCGCGTCGATCGTCTTGTGCAGCAACCGGTTCAGCGACTCCGAGGGGGCGGTCTCGGAGACCGCGAGCGCGCCGGTCCCCTCGTCGACGACGTTGCGCCACACCCGCTGGAGGAAGCGTTGCGAGCCGACGACGGCCCGGGTGTCCCACGGCTTGGAGTGCTCCAGCGGGCCGAGCCCCATCTCGTAGAGCCGGAAGGTGTCCGCACCGTAGGCGCGGTACATGTCGTCGGGACTCACCATGTTCTTCAGCGACTTGCCGATCTTGCCGAACTCGCGGGTCACGACCGCGCCGCGGTGGGTGAAGACCGGCTCCCCGCCTCCTGTCGCCGGGACCTCCTCGACCTCGCTCGCCTCGACGTAGCTCCCCCTGCTGTCGGTGAACGCCGGCGCCTGGATGTAGCCCTGGGCGAAGTAACGGCGGAACGGCTCGTCCGAGGTGAGGTGCCCCAGGTCGTGCAGCACCTTGACCCAGAACCGTGCGTAGAGCAGGTGGAGGACGGCGTGCTCGACCCCCCCGATGTAGAGGTCGACGCCCCCCGGGTCGATCGTGCCCGCGGGGGCGCCCTCGACCGGAACCGCCTGCGGCGCCATCCAGTACGCCTCGTTGACCGGGTCGACGAAGGCCTCGTCGTTGGCCGGGTCGAGGTAGCGCAGGAAGTACCAGCACGACCCGGCCCAGTTGGGCATCGTGTTGGTCTCCCGGCGGTAGTGGCGCATCCCTGCGCCGTCGCCGAGGTCGAGGTCGACCTCGACCCACTCAGTGACCCGGCCGAGGGGTGGCTCGGGCTCGCTGCTGTCGTCCTCCGGCTCGAAGGTGCGAGGGCTGTAGTCGGGGACGTCCGGAAGCTGGAGCGGCAGCATCGTCTCCGGCAGCGCGTGGCTCACCCCGTCGTCGTCGAAGACGATGGGGAAGGGCTCGCCCCAGTAGCGCTGCCGGCTGAACAGCCAGTCGCGCAGCTTGTAGTTGACGGTGCCGTGGCCGAGCCCCTTCTCCTCCAGCCACGCCGTGATGCGCGCCTTGGCCTCCTCCACCCCGAGCCCGTCGAGGGACACCTCGGCGTTGGCCGAGTTGACGGCCGGTCCGTCGCCCACGTAGGCCGACCCCGGGTCGTGACCCTCGGGCGGCTGCACGGTCCGGATGATCGGCAGGTCGAACCGCGTCGCGAAGTCCCAGTCGCGCTCGTCCTGGCCGGGGACCGCCATGATCGCGCCGGTCCCGTAGCTCGCGAGGACGTAGTCGGCGACGAAGACGGGGACGGCCTGCCCGTTGACGGGGTTCGTCGCATACGCGCCGGTGAAGACGCCCGTCTTGTCCTTGCCCTCCATCTGCCGCTCGACGTCGCTCCGGCGGGACGTGGCCCGACGGTATGCGGCGACGGCGGCCGCCGGGGTCTCGGCGCCTCCCGTCCACTCCGGCTTCGTGCCCTCGGGCCAATCCCCCTGCGGCACGAGGCCGTCGACGAGCGGGTGCTCCGGTGCGACGACCATGAACGTCGCGCCGAAGAGCGTGTCCGGGCGGGTCGTGAAGACCTCGATCGACTCCCCGGACCCGACGACCGGGAACCCGACCCGGGCTCCCTGGCTGCGGCCGATCCAGTTGCGCTGCATGGCCTTGACCTTCTCGGGCCAGTCGACCCGGTCCAGGTCGTCGGCGAGCCGGTCGGCATACGCGGTGATCCGCATCATCCACTGGCGCAGGTTCTTCTTGAAGACGGGGAAGTTCCCCCGCTCCGACCGGCCCTCGTTCGTCACCTCCTCGTTGGACAGCACCGTGCCGAGACCGGGGGCCCAGTTGACCGGCGCCTCCGTCGTGTAGGCGAGGCGGTAGGAGTCGAGGATCTCACCCCGCTCGGCGGCCGACAGGTCGGTCCACCCGCGTCCGTCCTCACCGGGGACCGGGCGCTCACCGGCCTCGAACTGGGCGACGAGATCGGCGATCGGGCGTGCCTTCCCGAGGCCGCCGTCCGGCCGGGCGGCCGTCTCGTCGTACCAGCTGTCGTAGATCTGCAGGAAGATCCACTGCGTCCACCGGTAGTAGGCCGGGTCGATCGTCTCGACGGCGCGCCGGTCGTCGTGGCCGAGGCCGAGGCGCCGCAGCTGGCGCTTCATGATGACGATGTTGTCCTCGGTCGTCTTGCGGGGATGCTGTCCCGTCTGGACGGCATACTGCTCCGCCGGCAGGCCGAACGCGTCGTAGCCGAGGCAGTGCAGGACGTTCTCGCCGAGCATCCGGTGGTAGCGGGCGAAGACGTCGGTCGCGATGTAGCCGAGCGGGTGGCCGACGTGCAGGCCCGCGCCGCTCGGGTAGGGGAACATGTCGAGGACGAGGAGCTTGCCGTTCGGGCCGCGGCGCGCCACGCCCTCGGGGTCCGCCCACGGTCCGGCGGGGTTGGGGGCGCGGAAGGTGCCCTCCTCCTCCCAGCGGTCCTGCCAGGCCACCTCGATCCGGTCCGCCAGCTCCGCGGTGTAGCGGTGCGGTGTCTCGCTCATCGTCGTCCTTGCTCCTCATCGTGCTCGCGGTTCCGGCCCGGACATGAAGAAACCCCCCGACAACGGAGGGTGGCCGCGGTGATCGTCAGGGGATCAGCGCGGCAGGCCGAGAAGCAGCGAGCGTGCCATGGGAACAGGTTATCGCAGCGGGAGTGGGCGACTGTCAGGGTATGGGCGGACACTGGAGACATGACCTACTGCTCGATCGTGCCGCCCTACATCCTCCAGGCCCTCAGCGGGAGCGACGACCCGCATGTCGCCGACCGCGCGCGCACCTCGCTGCGCGACGCCCAGGAGCTGGTCCGCCGGCGCCACATGATGACGACGACGGCTCCGGCCCCCTCGTCCACGAGCACCCGGGAGCAGGACGCGTCGAGCACGCCCGGTCCGCAGCGGACGATCGGCGACGCGAAGAACGAGCAGACGACCCCCGGCACGACGGTCCGCACCGAGGGAGGTGAGGCGACGGGCGACCCCGCCGCCGACGAGGCATACGACGGTCTCGGCGACACGTGGACGATGTACTGGGACGTCTTCAGCCGCAACTCCGTCGACGGCAAGGGCCTGCCCCTCGTCGCGACGGTCCACTACGGCCGCGACTACGACAACGCCTTCTGGGACGGCAGCCAGATGGTCTTCGGCGACGGCGACGGCAAGATCTTCGGCCGGTTCACCAAGAGCATCGACGTCATCGGCCACGAGCTGACCCACGGGGTGACGCAGTACACCGCGGGGCTGAACTACCAGGGTCAGTCCGGCGCGCTCAACGAGTCCGTCAGCGACGTCTTCGGCGTCCTCGTCAAGCAGCACACGCTCGGCCAGTCCGCCGACCAGGCCGACTGGCTCATCGGCGCCGACCTCCTCCTACCCGGCGTCCAGGGGCGCGCGCTGCGCGACATGCTCCACCCCGGCACCGCCTACGACGACCCGCGGCTCGGCAAGGACCCGCAGCCGGCGGACATGTCCGGCTACGTCGACACCGAGGAGGACAACGGTGGCGTCCACACCAACTCCGGCATCCCCAACCGGGCCTTCGCGCTCGCCGCGACGACGCTCGGCGGGAACGCCTGGGAGACCGCCGGCCCGGTCTGGTATGCCGTGCTGACCGGTGACGGGATCCGGGCCGACTGCGACTTCGCGACCTTCGCGGGCCTGACCGTCGCCGCCGCGGAGCGGCTGTACGGCTCCGCCTCGGCCGAGCTGACCGCGATCCGGCAGGCCTGGCAGACCGTCGGCGTGCTGTCCACCGGCCAGCCGGCGGGCTCGGGGAGCTCCGGCGTCGGCGAGACCGACACGCCGTCGGGTCCGGCCCACGGGGAGGTGCCCGCCGGCGACGCGCAGATCCTGCTGCGCCGCACCGGCGGGGTGACCGGCATCACGAGGGAGCGCCGTGTCCGGATCGCCGACCTGCCGGATCGCGACACCTCCGCGTGGCAGACGCTGCTCGCGTCGCCCACCCTCACCGAGCTGGCCGGCGACCGCGCGGAGGGCGGCGGCGCGCCGGACTCCCTGTGCTACTCCGTGGAGTGCCACGCGCCGAGCGTCCACGTGACACTGCCCGAGGCGACCCTCCCCGAGCACATCCAGGGGCTCTTCGAGCGCACCCTCACGTCGTGACGACGGCCGAGCCGACCGTCTCCGAACCGGGTCAGGCCGATTGCCCCGAGCGGGGTCAGAGCGCGGCGGCCAGGCCGTCGCGCAGCGAGGTGGGCGGTCGGCCGACGAGCCGCGACAGGTCGTGGCCGGCCACGTCGAGGCATCCGGCGGCGATGTCGGTCTCCATCCCGGTGACGAACGCCGCCGTCCCCTCGTCGAGGCCGGCCGCGACGAGGCCGGCCAGGCGGGTCTCGGCGTCCACGGGGACGTAGGCGACGGGGCGCCCGAGGACGTCCTCGAACGCCGCAGCGATGTCGGTCCCGTCGTAGCCGACGTCGGCACCGAGCTCGTAGACGGCGCCCTCGTGGCCGTCGGTCGTGAGGACCACGGCGGCCGCGGCGGCGTAGTCCGCGCGCGTGGCATACGCGGTCCGGCCGGTCCCGGTGGCGGCGACGTGCTCACCCGTCGTGCGGGCGAGATCGAGCGCGCCGAGGAGGTTCTCGACGTACCAGTTGTTGCGCAGCATGACCGACGGCACGCCGGACGCGACGAGCAGCTCCTCGGTCGCCCGGTGCTCCGCGGCGAGGGCGAGCGGGGTGTCGGTCGCCCGCGGGGCGCTCGTGTAGGCGACGAGCCCGACCCCGGCGGCCTGCGCGGCCTCGACGACGGAGGTGTGCTGCTCCATCCGGTGGCCCACGTCGCTGCCGGAGACGAAGAGCAGCCGGTCGACGCCCGCGAAGGCGGCCCGCAGCGCCGTGCCGTCGGCGTAGTCGGCGGCCCGCACCGTCAGGCCCCGGTCGGCAAGGTCGGCGACCTTGGCAGGGTCGCGGACGACGGCGACGAGGTCGCCCGGGTCCTGCGTCAGCAGGAGCTGCTCGACGACGAGGCGGCCGAGGTGCCCGCTGGCGGCGGTGACGGCGATGGTCATGGTGGTCCTCCCGAAGGGCTCAGACACAGCAGGTTGATTGATAGTTCAATCATACCTCGGTCTCGTCGCTCCCGGCACGCCCGCCGAGATGGGCCAGGGCGGCGGGGTCGGTGATCCGCAGGCGCTCGACCTCCTCTCCCCCGTCACACCGGCACAGGGAGACGGTCGCGGCGGATGCCGTGCGGGTCAGCACCCGCCACACCGCGCCCATGTCCTCCCACCGGCGCAGCGCATCGAGCTGCCCGGACGTGACCCCGGACTCCGACGCGGCCCCGGACCCGGACCCGGCGTCGGGCCCGGACCCGGCGCAGGGCGCCGAGGCGGCGTCGCTCACCCGTCCGCCGCCCGATGTGCCGCGGCGGCGCGGACGACGTCGAGGAGGATCGGGACCTCGCTGAGATCGACCTGCTTGGTCGCCGTGAGGAGCGTGGCGGGCCGGCCGGCCACGAGGTCGAGCAGCTCCCCGACGGCCGCCTTGCCCTCGGTCGTGTCGAGCTCCTCCACATAGCGGCGTTGGAACTCCTCGTGCCGGGCGGGGTCGTGGCCGTACCACCTGCGCAGCGCGGTGGACGGGGCGACGTCGCGGCACCACACACCGACCCGCGGATCCTCGCGGCGGATGCCGCGCGGCCAGAGCCGGTCGACGAGCACCCCGAAGCGCCCGGCGCCCGGCCCGTCGTAGATCCGTCCCGTCGTGAGGTCGAGCCTCGATGCGGTCATGGCCCGCCCCCTCAGCGCGGGCTCACGACGGTGAGCAGGACGGCCGAGTCCTCGACGGCATACAGGGCATGCCGGGCATCGGGGATGACGGCGAGCTCGCCGACCTCGCCCTCCCAGGCGCCGTCGCCGCTCGTCAGCCGGACCCGCCCGGCGAGGACCTGGAGCGTGGCCTCGCCGGGCGACTCGTGCTCGGCGAGCTCGTGCCCGGCGAGGAGCGCGATGACGGTCTGCCGCAGGGCATGCTCGTGCCCGCCGTGGATCGTGTCGGCGGCCCGGCCGCTGCTGGCCTCCCGGGCGGAGGCGAGGGTCTGCTCGACCGTGTCGGGGAGCGAGGTGGCGTTCATGGGAGCCTTTCGTGAGTCGGGGCCGGCGTCAGCCGGCGACGATGAGGATGCCGCCGAGGAGGAGCGCCCCGGCCTTGACGCACTCGAGCGCGACGTACCCGAGGTGGGCGTGGGAGCGCGGCGCGTCGAGGCCGGCGAGCACCGCGTCGGTCCGGCGCGACAGCCGGGGGCGGACGAGGAGCAGCTGGGCGAGGAGGGTCGCACAGGCGAGCACGAGGCATGCCTCCCCGACGGTCGAGTCGAAGGACCCCACCGCCAGCGTCACCGCGAGGGCGACGGCGAGGACCAGCTCGACGGCGTTGAGGACCCGGAAGACGAGCCGGCCGATGCCGAGGCCGATCTGCAGGGTGACGTCGGGCGCACGGAACTTCACCGGCGCCTCGATGAAGGAGATGGCGACGACCATGCCGAGCCAGCAGAAGGTCAGCGCCACCGCGATCGCCGGGGCCAGGTCCATCATGCCGCCGTTCGCGGGCCGAGGTGGAGCACGCAGATGTCGGGTTGGACGAAGGGCTGCAGGTCGGTCGCGGTGACCGGCGACCCCCACGCCTGGGTCGCCCCCCGGACGATGCCGAGGTGGACGGGGCAGACGACATCCGGGGCCCGGCGGGCGAGCTCGAGGAAGGGGCACTGGCGCAGGCCGATCGGGACGACGATGTCGAAGGTATGCGGGACCTGGGCCGCCCCCGTGGGCCCGCCCGCGCCCTGGGCCGGGGCAGCGGCGGCGGCCTCACCCGCCGGGTCACCTGCTGCCGGGGCCGTCGGGCCACCGGCATCGTCGGCGCGAGGCGCTCCGCGGCCCGCGGAGGCCGACTCGGCGGCCATGAGGGCGGCCGTGGCGCTCCGGTCCAGCTGCTCGGGAGCGAACCCGAGGTCGGCGAGGTCGACCTCG
>JBDIAL010000010.1:0-37126 GCA_039812405.1 Nostocoides sp. | reverse complement strand
CGGTCAACCCACAGCTCGGGTTGGATCATGGCCATGATTCATAGTGTCAGGCCCCGGATCAGCGCCATCCGACACACCCGAGGGGACATTCCCTCCTGACACCCCGCCCACACTCAAACAGCGACACCTCAGCGGGGCGTGCCGCGTCGCATACGTCGGTCTGTAAATCCGTCGCGAAAGCTACGAAGGTTCGAATCCTTCACCCGCCACCCCGCGCACGAGAGGGCCTCTGACCAGCGGAAACGCTGGCCAGAGGCCCTTCTCGCGTCGCCCGGCGGTGTCCGGCCGTGACGGGCTGAAACCGGCCGCATACGGATGTCCTGCGGAGCAGGAGTAGCCCACGATGTGGTGGGTAGACGTCCTCGAAGGTGCACAGGAAGGGCTTGCCCTTGCCGGTCCCGGATTCGGTGAAGTCGCCGATCCACATCTGTCGTCTGGGTCGGGTCGGCGCTTCCCGGGATGAGCCGCATGAAGACGACCTGCGCGGACACGTGATCCCACGTGCCACGGTCGCCAAACCGCCAGTCCTGGCGAGCCCTACTGGCCGCGGAACTTGCCGAGCCGCTCCCATAGCTCTGGGGTGTACTCGGTGCTGCGCAGGTCCACGCCCTGCGCGTCGATGACCTCCTGGACGGCTGCCGGCACCGGACATCCGGAGCTTCCGTAGGCCGCGGCCACTCGCTCGGCGCGCTCCCGGCGCAGCCTCGCCTTGGGGTCAAGGCTGCCGCTCTGCTGGGCGGGGCCGGTGAAGGTCACGAAGAAGTACTCCATCCGCCAGGCGAAGCGATAGGCCAAGCTCAGGCCGGTCGTGTCGCGCAGGTTCCTCACGTCGTCTCCTCCTGTGGCGCCGGGTGGCCGACGTCCGGATCAGTGGGCACCCGGACAATCGCTAGTCGCAGCATTAATTGCTGCAGCAATGGTTGTTACACTACGGCAATGCCGACGTCCCGTCGAATCGTCTCGCCCGTGGAGAATCCGCTCGCTCTGGAGCAGCAGGTCTGCTTCGCGCTCGTCGTCGCCTCGCGCACGGTGCTGTCGGTCTACCGGCCGATCCTGGAAGACCTGGGCCTGACGCATCCCCAGTACCTCGTCATGCTCGCTCTCTGGGAAGACGAGCCGCTCTCGGTGACCGGCCTCAGCCGACTGCTCGAGCTCGATCCCGGCACGCTGTCCCGACTGCTGCGCCGACTGGAGTCGGCCGGCCTGGTCCTTCGTGAGCGGGATCCCGCCGACGAGCGGTTGCTCGCCGTGTCGTTGACGGCGAGCGGCCGGGCACTGCGGCGTCGGGCCGAGCAGGTCCCGCCGACCGTCGTCAAGCGCCTGGGTCTCGACCTCGCCGAGCTGACTGACCTGCACGCGCGCCTGACGATGCTCATCCGGGCCGCCAAGCAGGCCACCTCCGACGACGACCCCGCCCCATCCACCAAGCCGCGCATGCCCCGGCCGTCACGGATCAGCGGCGCTCCATCATGAGCCTTATCGGAGCGGGAGACGTCGAACACGCAGATGACGTGGCGAGATCGAGACGACTGCGCCGGCCGAGAGCTCGCCTTCGACGGTGGGCAGGTTGGCGATGAGAAGCGCGGCCTGTTCCCGTGGGGTGAGGGCGTCGGCCGATCGGAAGAGCACGGGCGAAGGCGCGTTACCTTTGCCGAGTGCCAGGATGGTGGCGACGTCGCTGTCGGCGGAGATGATCGCTGACGCTGTCGTGAAGGCATAGGAGGCGATGGCCCCGCCGGAGGCCACGGCTGGCGTCGGCTGCCGTGGCGAATCCGCGGGAGCCTGTCGCAGCTGTCGCGTGCCACGGGGCCCCCGCAACCCGACCTGTCGGCATACGAGAACGGCCGTCGTATGCCGTCGCCCGAGGTGATCCGCTCCCTCGTTTCAGGCCCACCAGGCCCACCCCACCCCGCGTGTTCGGATCCATCGCGCATGATGAGGACGAGCCCGGCTCGGATGTCGACCTGCTGGTGGAGTTCACCGACGAGGCGACACTGCTGGACGAGGTCGGACTGCGGCTTGCCGTTGCCGACCTGCAGGTCGACGTCGACATCGTCGCCGTCGACTCGCTGCGCGACCCGATCCGCGAGCGGGTGCTGCGCGAGGCAGTGTCGGTGTGACCAACGCCGAGCTCGAGGCTAGAGAGGCAGCCGAGCGGGCGGTCGCCATATGCCACGTCCTGGCGGGGCTGATCCGGATGGATCTCGCCGACTTGGCCGGCGAGGTCCGCACGCAGTGGGCCGTGGAGATGGGTCTGATCCGGATCGGGGAGACGATCAACCGGATTCCCGACACCGTCCTCGAGCGATTCCCGGGTCAGCCGTGGCGGCAGATCGTGGGAATGAGCCATCTCGCGGTCCACCAGTATGACGACCTCGACTCACGGCGCGTCTGGCGGACCGTGACTGCGGACGTGCCGGCGCTACGGAAATACCTCACCGACGTCGTGCTGCCGGGGTTGGACCGATGAGCAGTTTCGACTTCGTCGGGTCCAGTCTCCCGACCGTCCATGCCGACTGCATCAAGGCGGAATCCCACCTGTCGGCCGACCCGGTGGCAGCGTGCTTCTCCAGCCGCGGGTGGCCCCGGATGGTCGGCCCGCCGGCCATCCGTCCCGGGTCGACGGTGATGCAGTCCATCGTCATGTCGGCCAGTCCAGGAGCAGTGTTGGGCGGCCGGGGTTCCCTTTTCCCACATGCACGGGTTAAGGGATCAGATCGCTAGGCTGCAGCCCCATTCACAGGGTCAGATCTCGCGCTGTGCGTAGTGGCGAGAAGAAAAGCCACAGTCCCGAGCAACACCC
Organism: Nostocoides sp.; assembly: GCA_039812405.1. Taxonomy (GTDB): domain Bacteria; phylum Actinomycetota; class Actinomycetes; order Actinomycetales; family Dermatophilaceae; genus Nostocoides. Next base: position 34,323 of record JBDIAL010000010.1, on the reverse strand, counting down.
CCCGATCACCCCAACCCATAGCGTTGTATGGACGCCAATCGCCGACCCGAGCACTCCTCCGACTATGCCACCGACGGGCAGAGTCCCCCACGTCACCCAGCGCACTGCGGCATTGACTTGTCCAAGCGTTCCCTCTGGGGCCACTTTCTGACGATATGTAAGGAGGTTGATCGAAGCGATTGTTGCTGACATCGTCCACGAAACCCATCCCAAGCCGAAAAGGATCACGCGCGGCCCACTCTCGGCCATAGGCATAAGCAGTCCCGGCAGGGCGAACACTGTCATCGCCATCCATGTTGCCCTGCTCGATCCAAGAACTCGATTTACGCGTCCGACTGCAACCGCGCCCAATACTCCCCCGACGGCACCGAAGGCGAGCAGCACACCGACAACTTCCGCTGATAACTTCAGTTCTCTCAGCAGGTACAGCACCCCGATGGTCTCCACCATGACCACGAAGATGTTGGCGCTTCCGGACCATAGCATACCGGCGCGCAGAACCCTTTGCCGCCATACAAACCTTATTCCCACATGAAGATTCCGAAGCCATCCCGAGTCTGAACTCACAGCCGGTGGGCTCTGATCGCTATTACGCCCACCTCGCATAAGAGACATCGTGACAAGTGAGACCACGAATGACAGGCCATCTGCCATGAAGGCGAAAGCCGAGCCGACAGCCCCTACGAGCACGCCACCAACAGGTGGTCCCACTACCTGCGCAACCGACTGAGTGCCACTCAACCGGCTGTTCGCCCGACCTAGCAAATCCTTTTCAACAATCCTCGGCAATAAGGTCGGATAAGCCACATCAAACAGTACTGCGAAGCATCCAGCAATTGCGACTAGCAGGAGAAACGAAAGGAAGTTCAACTCGTCCGCCATGATCAGCGTGGCGATCGATCCAGCAATCAGCGCGCGCGCCAGATTCGCCCACCACATGATCCTCCGAGCGCCGACCCGATCCACGAACAATCCGGCCGGAAGCGTCACCACCAGGAATGCCAATGTCTGCACGGTGCTGAGCAAGCCAATCTGTATCGCAGAGGCATGCAACGCGGCTATCGCGACGAAGGGTGCCGCAACGACCACGATCTCCGATCCAACCATGCTGAGGCCTTGCCCAACCCAGAGGAACCAGAAGTCCCGCCCCAACCTGCCCTCTCTCATCACGGCAGTCTGCACGGGGGTCGAGTCAGTCATCACTACGCCTTGTCCGGTCATCCAACATGTCGCGTGCCGAAAGGGTTCGCTGACCCGTCCGTGTCTGCGGTCCTATCCTGGGTCATTGACCCATCTGGGACCAGCACGCCGTGCTGACCGCCCGGAATCGACACGTTGGGCGACAACGGGAGAGGTTGGCGTCGACGAGGAGCCTCACGCCACCGCGAAGGGGACCTCGTGCTGGATCGAGGCGCTGGCGAATGCCAGCGCCTCGATCCAGCAGGTCGTCATGTTCGAGATAGGGGTAGTCGGCGAGGACCTCGTCGACCGTTCGCTCGGCAGCGAGTTGTCCGAGGATTGCGGACATCGTGACCCGACCCGGGTGGGTCGACTCGCCGACCACCCGGGTCGGGTCGACGGTGAGTGGTCCATCTTCACGCAGGCCAGCGCAGGAGCACTGTGCCCGCACTCCCAGGACCATCGACACCCTTCCCCGGCGCACCTGGCGTGACTGGTCCGGCCCATGCTCAAGCCGGGTCTCGGTGAGCCAAGCCCCGTGCCACAAGCCAGTCCCGAACAAGACTGATCTATACAAAGTGCATATGTATTGAGGTAATATGCTGCTATGAGTCCATTGCTGCAGATCAGAGATGTGCCTGAGGACGCACGGCGTGGGCTGAAGGCACGGGCGGCCGCTCGGGGGCAGTCGCTGAACGCGTACCTGCTCGACATCATCGATCGGGAGGTCGCCCGCCCCACGGTCGCTGAAGTCCTCGAGCGGGCCGCGCAACGCGCCGAGCGGGCGTCCTCCTCCGCCGTTGACGCCGTCGCCGCCGCGCGCGCCGAGCGGGATGGCCAGTTGGCCGACCGCCCACGCCGGTGATCGTCGTCGACAGCGCTGCGGTGGTCGATGCGCTGACTGTCGTTGAGGGCAGCGAGGGCCTGCGCACCGAGCTCGCCCATGAAGACCTGCATGCCCCGACGCTGCTGGACTTCGAGGTGGTCTCCGCGTTGCGGGGGCTGACCCTCGGCGGGCAACTCAGCCCGACCAGGGCGCAGGATGCCCTCACCGACTTCGATGCCCTGTCCATCCAACGCTGGCCCGGCGCCGCAGCCCTGCGCCTGCGCGCCTTCAGCCTCCGAAACAATCTCAGCGCGTACGACGCCGCGTACGTGGCGCTCGCCGAGGCGCTGGGGTGCCCGCTGCTGACTCGCGACGCGCGCCTGTCGCGCTCCAGCGGCCACCACGTGGAGATCCGCGTCCGCTGACCCGTCAACCTCGGGCCACATCACGCGACGAATCGAAGCCGTCATGTCCTCGCCGATTCCTCACGCCGCGACACGCGGGTGTCACGGTCAACGAGGATGGGGTCATGCTCGCCCAGGTCAGTGACGGTGCCCGGCTGTGGTTCGACGTCACCTCCCCTCACGCGATGGTGGTGGAGGACCATGTGGAGGCACGACCCACCATCATTGGGGTCCACGGCGGCCCGGGCATCGACTCCACCGCCATGGTCGGGGTCCTGGGCCCGCTGAGTGATGTGGCGCATCTGGTCCGCTACGACCAGCGCGGGCATGGCCGGTCCGACCACGGCACACCTGAGCAGTGGACGATGGAACGCTGGGCCGACGACCTGGGCGACCTCATCACGGGGTGGGGTCTGGTGCAGCCGGTTCTCCTGGGCACCTCCTTCGGTGCCCGCGTGGCGCTGACCTGCGCCATCCGATCCCCTCATCTGGTCGGGGCAGTCGTGGCCGCCTACGGAGGAGCCCGGCTGGATGAGCAGCTCACCGTGGAGGCCTTCGGCCGCCTCGGTGGTGACCAGGCCGCTCGCGTCGCCGCCGGGCACCCGGCCGACCCCCAGGCCGGCTTCGCCGAATGGCTCACAGTGTGCTGGCCGCTGGTGTCACGCGCTCCGCAAGGCCCTGAGTATCTGGCACGGATACAACGGGCCTCGATCCACTCCCCGGACGTCCATCACATCCACATGGCGAAGAACCTCGAACGGCAGCAGGTTCCCGGACTGGAGCGCGTGACCTGCCCAGTGCTGATCCTGGGTGGACACGACGATCCCCTGCTCCCGCCGACACTGATGGCCGAGCTTGCCGAAGCGCTCACCGGCAGCCCGCGTGTCGAGCACCTCACGATCCCGGGCGCCGGTCACCCCGTCTTCCTCGACCGACCCGACCTGGCCTACCCGGCCGTGCGACGCTTCATCACCACGATGAACGGCCCCCCGGCGGCGTAATGGTGAAGACGTCGCCGCCTTGGACCGCTACGGCTGCACCTCCAGCTGTGACCGCGCGTCGGCCCGCCGGCGCGAACGGCAGCGGGGCAACACGGTCGGCTGGACATGCAGGGGTCACGTCCCGTCTGCGAGGACGGCGTCGAGCCAGTCGAAGACGCGCTCGTGGAAACGGGCTCGTCCAGTCATCTCGCAATGGCCGCTGACGCCGTCGGCGCTCGTGAAGACGACCAGCTCATGGGGGCAGGCAAGAGCGGCGGCCAGCTCGGGGGCGCGGGCGGCCACATCGTCGCCCTCGGTGGTGCAGACGAAGGTGGGGCAGGCGATGAGATGCTCGCGACCGCGGAGGGTGTACTCCTTGGTCAGGTCGGCGTATGCGATCGGGTCGTCCACGCCGTGGGTGTACAGGCCGCGCCGCAGGCCCCAGCCGGCGGTGGGTCTGGTCATCAGGATCCGCATGAGGCGCCGCAGCAGCGCGGTCGCCGGGCGTGAGCCGCGGTCGAACCGCGTGGCCAGCGGAGCCGGGATCCGGTCGAGCGTCGCCGACCGCAGGTCGTAGGGCCCGGAGTCGGAGATGCAGGCGGCGATTCGGTGCTCGCCGGTGGCGGCTCGTGGGGCGAGATAGCCGCCGAAGCTCCAGCCCATGAGGGCGATGCGGTCGGGGTCGACGCCGGGCAGGGTGAGCGCGACGTCGACGACGGGGGTGACGACGTGCTCCCAGTCGGGACGGAAGGGCAGGCCCTGCTCGGTGATGACGGAGCCTTGGCCGGGACCGTCGAAGACCAGGACGTGATAGCCGCGGGCCAGTGCTGCGGCGGCGTTGGCGAAGTAGAGCTCCTCGGCGGTCCCGTCGTAGCCGTTGGTGACGATCAGCAACGGACGCGGACCGGGGTCGGTGGCCGGGTCGGCGCTGGGGAAGAAGTACCCGGGGAGCGTGGTGTCGGCATACGGGATGGCGAGCGGCGTCGGCGGTACATCGAACAGGTCCGCGGCGCGCCGGAAGGCCTCGGTCTGACGGCGGACGGAGCCGGCATAACGCGGGTCGGGACCCAGGAGGAGCAGGCCGGCCGTCCGGTGGTAGGTGGACGCACGCAGCCACGCGGAGCGGGCATGGTCACGGCGACCGGCCCTCAGGTCGGCGTGGGCACGCTCCTCGCACCGCTCGGCCGTGGCCAGCCACTCGGCATACCACTGCACGGGGTCGGTCGAGGTGATGCGCTCCGCGGTCGTGAGGCACTCGCCGAGGTCAGCCCCGTCGGCTGGGGCGTAGGCGAGGGCCCGGATGAACTGCGCGTCGAGCAGCTCGTCAGCGAAATGCATTGTCATGGCTGGCCTTCCGTCGTGGCAGATAGGGGACAGGACCGGCATGGTCCTCGCCGACCGCGATCGTAACCACGCTTCACCGGGGTGAGGATCCCCCGATCGGAGGACCCCGGACTCACCCGATGGACGGGCCGATCGACCGACCTGACGGGGAGCCCGGCGACGCCATCGTGGGAGCCAGCAGCCGGAACGGGTCCGGCCACCCATCAAGGAGACCACCATGAACACGAGCACCACGGGCACGACGGCCAGGAGCCACCGGCTGGGGCGGCTGGGGCGGCGTGCCGTCGTCGGCGCTGTGGGCCTGAGCGCGACGCTGGCGGTTGCGGTTCCCGCAGGCGGGGCGTTCGCCTCCGTGCCGCACACCGACCCGGTATGCAGCTCGGGTGTGCCCTACGACACGAGCATCACGGCGAACCCGACCGGAGACGGCTACTGGAACTTCACCGACGCCGCAGCCGGCAAGGGCGACGGCGTGACCCAGGCCGGGGACGGCGCCCCGAGTCTGGGCACCCTGAAGAGCTCCGACGGCCTGCTCCGCGCCACCCCGGACGGCAAGGGCTACTACCTCGTCGACCAGGTGGGCGACATCGAGAGCGCCGGCGACGCGGTGGCATTCGGCAGTGTCGCCGCCCACTCCCACTACTCGTTCATGGGCTGCGGTGACGTGACGATCAACCCCATCGCCGGGGCTGCGGTCACCCCGAGCGGCAAGGGCCTGTGGACCGTGGACGCGCAGGGCCAGGTGTGGCCGGTCGGTGATGCGACGTACTACGGCGAACAGGGCGAGCTGTCCAACACCAGCGACGCGGCGGTCGCGATCCAGGCCACCCCCGACGGCAAGGGCTACACGATCCTCGACAACGACGGGTCGATCTACACCTACGGGGACGCCACGAGCTACGGGTACACCGGGTTCACCGGCACGGCCTCCGGGCTGGCCACCACCGCCGACGGCAAGGGGTACTGGATCATGAACACCAAGGGCCAGATCTTCGCCTTCGGCGACGCCAACCCGCTGCCCGCTGCGCCGGCGCTGTCGGGCTCGGGGGCCAGCAAGTACACCGACCTGGTGGCCCAGCCGGGCGGTCAGGGCGTGCTCGCGGTCAGCGAGAGCGGCTTCGTCTACGTCGACGAAGGCGCCCCCATCGCGCAGGACATCCCGGGTGCCATGACCCCCGTCTCCCAGCCGCTGCCGTTCCAGCTGACGGCCCGGGGGTTCGTCGGGCCGGCCAGGTACACGATCGTCGACGGCCCGACCGACGGCTCGGTGGACCTCGACCCGACGAGCGGCGAGGTGACCTACACCCCGGACGACATGTTCGACGGCGTCGACTCCTTCACCTACACCGCCACCGGCATCGACGGACTCGTCTCGGCCCCCGCCACCGTCACCATCGCGGTGGGCTGACCGCTCCGGTGACAACCGCGAACGACCCCGGAGGACCGCCGGGGTCGTTCGCCTCTCGTATGCCGTCAGCGGCCGCCTGTCGCCCTCCGGTGGAGGGGCAGGGTCACCCGAGGAGGGGGCGCCGAGTCAGCCCCTCACGGGCAGACGCACCTCGACGGTCGTGCCGCGCGGCTCGGCCGGGCGGATCGCCAGGGTGCCGCCGGCGGCCGAGATGCGCACCCGCCGAGACGCCAGGCCGAGATGACCCTCGGCGAGCCGGTCTGCCAGGTCGACCGAGCCCATGCCGCATCCGTCGTCGGCGACGATCAGCAGGGCCTCGGAGCCGTTGCACCGCAACATGACTCGTACGGTCGTGGCCGCCGCGTGCTTGACGACGTTGGTGAGCAGCTCACGTGCCGTGGCGAGCAGCAGCGGGTCCACGCCGGTGCGCAGGCTCTCGTCCCAGTCCTCGACGGTGAGGTCGACGGCCAGTGAGCCCCGGGCCCGGACGGTCTCCGCGAGGTCGTTCAGCGCCGCGGCCAGCCCCGCCGCGTCGAGCACGGCTGGATGCAGCTGGGTCGTCGCGGACCGCAGCAGCAGGGCCGCCTCCCGCAGGGCCTCCTCGACCCGGTGGGATGCCTCGGGGTCACCGGCGGCCACGTCGTCGAGCTGCTGCCGGGCACCGAGGACGTATTGCAGCGCACCGTCGTGGAGGCTCTCGGCGAGGTTTCGCTGCTCGCGCTGCTCGACGGTGATCAGCTCCTCCAACAAGGCGGTCCGATCCGCGAGCAGCTCGGCGATGGTCTGCACCCGAGCGCGTTGCAGCCGGGAGAGCAGGACCGCCCCGAGACCGACCGCAGCCAGGACGAGGGTCCGCAGCAGGACGTAGGACCACGGCTCGCCCCCGACGTCCCGGATCAGCACACCGGCGACGAGCTGGACCAGCACCGTGGGGGCGACGACCGCGGCGCACATCCACGGGTTCAGCTGGCCTGCGGCGATGATCGGGATGACGAAGAACCCGTTGATGAGCAGGTAGGGCGTCCACGACCGTGTCGCGGAGGTGTCACTCACGAGGGTGAGCAGGGTGAGGGTGGCGACGTCGACGACGAGGGCCACCCACAGGTACCGATGGACCCGCGAGGCCACGGGGCCGAGGAAGCCGATGGCCAGCAGCCAGACGACGTAGCCGCCGACGACCACCCAGCACACCGCGAGATGGTCCACGGGCGGCTCGGTGAGCAGCACCGCGACGTAGAAGACGACGAGAAGCAGCCGCAGCAGCCGCCTGATGCGCGCGGCCCGCAGCGCGTGGACCGGGACGAGGTCCGCCGCGGCGCTCACTCCAGGAGCCCGCGTCGCATACCCTCGGCCACCGCGGCTGCCCGATCGGAGACGCCGAGCTTCTCGTACAGACGCTGGGTGTGGGTCTTGACGGTGCTGGCGCCCAGGAACAGCTCGGCTGCCAGCTGCGGGATCGACAGGCCCCGGGCGAACCCCTCCAGCACCTGTCTCTCCCGCTCGCTGAGGACCGGGACATCCTGCTGTCGGCGCAGCCTGATCTGCTCGGCGAGTCCCGCGGTCAGCTCCGGTGGGACCACGGTGGCGCCCCTGGCGATCCGCAGGACCGCGTCGACGATCTCCGCGCGACGCGCCTCCTTGGACAGGTATCCGTTGGCCCCCTCCTCCAGGGCACGGAAGACGACGGAGCTGTCGGTGAGCGCGGACAGGATGAGCGTGCGCGTCGACAGTCCCTCCCGGGTCACCGCGTGGACGACGTCCAGACCGTCCAGACCCGGCATCTGGTAGTCCAGGACTGCGACGTCCGGCAGCTCGGCACGGATCAGGTCGAGCCCCTCCCGGCCGTTGCCCGCCTCGCCGACCACCTCGATGTAGCCGCTTGCTCTCAACCCACGGGACAGCCCGTCCCGGAAGAACGGGTGGTCGTCGACCACCACGACGCGCACCAGCTCTGCGCGCGTGCTGCGCCCTGCGCTGCTCATGCCACCTCCACCTCGACCACGTCGAACGGTATGCCGCTGCCGCCCCGAGCACCAGCGGCCGACGTGATATCTGGGCGGAGGCATCTCCGCCCAGGCAGTCCTCGCTGGAGCCCCGCTGGCGCCCTCGGCTCAGGCGAGGCAGCGAGGCCCAGCCACTGCTATGTTCCCCTCACCGTCCGAACGGGGCGACCATCCAACGTCGAGGGGTCGATCTGTATGCGTAGGTTCTCCGCGTCGTCGTTCGCAGCAGGCATCGTGGTCGCGGTGGCCCTCGGGGCGATCCCCGCGGCTCAGGCCCTCAAGGCCGGACCGGCCGACGACGCGAACCCCTCGCGGTACGACGCGACGCCGCCGACGCTGACGGTCGACCCGCTGCAGTTCCAGATCGGCAAGAGCATCGACGTGACGACCACCGGAGTGGACGGCTGCGCGAAAGCGGCCTGGCACTATGCGATTCCCCTGCAGCTCTCGTGGAAGGCGACGGACGACGTCAGCGGCGTGAAGGCATACGACATCCTCAGCGCAGAGAGGGGCGACACCCTCGACACCCAGGCGACCTCGTTGCAAGCGGTCGGAAGCGACTACTGGGGCGACTGTGGTGGCGGCGACTTCAACGACCAGTGGGCTATCGCCGCCAAGGACAACAGAGGAAATCTTGCCCTGTCCAGCTGGTCGTCGATGGACAAGGTCAAGGTCACTCAGGAGGACGGCCTGGGCAGAGGCGCTGCGACCGACGGCAACGGCCAGTTCGTCATGACCAAGACCGCCGGCTGGTCGATCTCGAAGTGCGCCTGCTATGACGGCGGGACCACGCTCTACTCCACGGTCAAGAACCAGTCGATCACCTATGCGGTGACGACCGAGGGTCCTGGGCAGACGTTCGCCGTGGTCATGGAGAAGAACACCAACCGCGGCAAGGCCTCGATCACGGTCAACGGCGGGAAGGCGACCACGGTCGACACGTACGCCTCACCCGCCCAGCACGCTGCGATCGTGTGGCAGGCGACGCTGCCCGCTGGAACGAGCAAGGTCACCGTCAAGAACCTCGGGACGGCCTCGCGGACCCGGATCGACGTCGATGCGCTCATGCTCACCAGTCCCCCACAGGGCGGCGTCAGCATCACCTACCCCGACAGCTGACGACCCGACCGGCTCGTCGCCCGGACCGATCCGATCCTCACACCGGCGCGGCCCGTGGGCTCACTCTCCCGGCGGGTGTCGCGTAGCCTGCCCGGATGGGACGCATCGACTACATCGACGACCCGAACGCTCCCAAGGCCAACTCGGTCGTGCCCTCCGTCGTCGCCATCGTCCAAGACGACCACGGCCGCGTCCTGCTCATCCACAAGACCGACAACCACCTATGGGCCCTACCCGGCGGCGGCCACGAGATCGGCGAGTCCATCCTGGACACCGTCGTACGCGAGGTGAAGGAGGAGACCGGCTACGACGTGCAGGTCCAGACCCTCACCGGCACCTACACCAACCCCCACCACGTCATCACCTACGACGACGGCGAGGTCCGCCAGCAGTTCTCCCTCGCCTTCCGCGCCCGCCTCCTGGGCGGACAGGCCCGCACCAGCACCGAGAGCAGCCAGGTCGCCTGGGTCGACCCCACCGACCTGGACACCCTGCCCATGCACCCCTCCATGCGCCTACGGATCCGACACGCCCTCGAACACCGCCAGTCCCCAGCCCTCGGCTGAGCTCGCTTGCAGCTGCACCTGGCGTCTGACGGGCTGGACCGGGGCTCGAGACGTGACAGCCGGACCGGCAATCGGCGACCCGGCCTGCGTTCGGGGTATGCCCTCGAGCACGGATCCATGGTCCGGCGCCACGCGGTCGACACCCATTGCCGGTCCGGCTGCAGGAGGCCCGGAGGCACCGGCCCGGGCCGGGCCGGCTCGGGGCGTCAGTAGTGGAGGGTGACCTGCGACTCGGCATGCCGGTCGACCTCGCCCGGCGCATACCACTCACGGTGCTTGCCGAAGTCGAGGTACATCTGCAGCTGGTCGGAGTAGTGCGGCGAGGCCGTCCCGTCCGGGGACACGAAGCCGCTCTCGCCCGGAGCCACGACGTCCCACTGCGTCAGGCCGCTCGATCCGGCGCTGATGAGGTCGTTCTCCGAGCCGCGGTTCATGAACGCCGGGCCCTGGCGCTGCTCGTCGGGCGAGGCCGACGGCACCCCGAGGTAGGACGTGGTGAGGAACCAGTGCGGAGCGACGGGCGCCTGCCACGTCGACGGTCCGCCGCCGTACTGCGCGGCGAGGGTGTCGTAGGTGCCCTCGAGCCCCTCGCGGATCACGGTGCGGGCGCTCTTGCCGTTGAGGAGGTCGACCGTCTGCGGCACGCCGGCGTGCTTGCCCAGCAGGGCGTTGTAGACGAGCTTGGTCCCCTGCTGGATGTTCTGCGAGCCGAGGGCCGAGGGCGTGGTCGAGGGGTAGCCCGCCGTCTTGTAGAGGGCGAAGACGCTCGGCGGCAGGTCGTCGCCGAGCACCAGCTGCTCCATCGTCTCGATCCAGGTTCGCATCGTGATCGTGCCCGGGCTGTCGTAGATGCCGTCGCCGTTGGTGTCCGTGTTCATCTCGTTCCACGAGGTGAGAACCCGGGCGGCCTGCGCGGCCTTGCTGTCGGCGGGGAGCCCCTGCGCGGCCTGCTTGATCATCGGCACGAAGTTGCCGGCGTTCACGTCGGTGTAGGCCACCTGCTCCATGATCTTCCACAGCTGCTGCGCGGTGGTCGACGAGCGGTTGGCGAGCAGCCTCTGGATGACCGTCACCCGGTCGGCGGCCCCCCAGGGGATGAAGTCGGAGTTGGGGAAGTCGGTGATCGGCGAGTTGTTCCAGTTGGCCAGCCAGCCGTCCTTGGGATTGAGCACCGACGGGTTCCCCGTCCGGGACGGCTGGATCCCCTTCCACTCCATGGTGCCGGTGCCGCTCGCGGGCAGCCGGGGGTCCTGGGAGGCCGGTCGCTTCGGGAAGTGCCCCGCCGCGAAGTAGCCGATGTCCCCGGCGCGGTCGAGGAAGTACCAGTTGATGCTGATCGGCAGCGCCGCCGCCTGTGTGCGCCACTGGCTCCAGCTCTGCGCCTTCGTCGAGTTCATCCAGTCGAACAGCACCTCGAGCTCGTGCCCGGCCCAGGTGCGCTTCTTCGCGTATGCCACGCCGTCGGCCGGGTCCGAGGCGGCCACGAGTCCGTGGACGGTCGAGTAGACCTGCAGATGCTGCGGCGCACCGCCCTTGACGTCGATCGTCTCGTCGCGGACGCCCATGGTGCGGTACCTGCCCTTGTAGAGGTACTGGTGCGGGTTCGCGGGGTTGAGGACCTCCTGGTAGTAGTCCACCGTGTCGCCGTTCCCTGCGGTCGCGCCCCACGCGATCTGCTGGTTGTGGCCGAAGAGCACCACCGGGTAGGCGAACGGCGTGTTGCCGACGAGGTCGAACCCGGCGCCGTGCAGCCCCACGGCATACACGTAGGAGGGGTTGAAGAACGCGAACTGCGGCCCGTTGAGCAGGAGCCCGTTGGCCCCGGACGCCTTGCCCCGGCCGATCATCATCATGTTCGAGAACTCGTGCTCGACGGCGTCGGACGAGATGCCCTGCACGCTCGCGGCGCGGTTGACCTGGGCGGCTGCCGAGACCCCGGACGTCCCCATGACCAGGCCGTTCGGCGTCCGCGTGGAGGCCGTCGTCGAGGTCGAGGCGGTCGCCGTGGACGCGGCCGACGCCGCGTGGCCCGTGGGCGGCCAGGTGATCCCGTCGGACGGCGTGATCGTCGAGGGCGCCAACGGGTCGACCTTGTAGGCGATCTGGTTGAAGAGGGCCATGCCCTTGCGCGGGCCGTAGGCCGCCTCCAGCTGCTGGAGGTTCGCGAGGTTCTGCAGCTCCGCCGAGTTGTCCGAGAACCGGATGTCCATCGTGCCGACCGTGATCATCGCGACGTCCACCGGAGACCACCGGGTGGGCTGGAACCCGTAGTCGAGGTACTCCTTCGGCAGGAGGGTGCCGGGGTGGGCCTCGACGTCGGCCACCCTCGCGTTGACGCCGGCGGCATAGCCGTCGAGGACGTCGCGCTCCGAGGTCGGCAGCGCGTCGTACTGCCTCCGGATCGACGCGGGGTCGTAGTTGGCGCGGACCGCCTCGTCGAGGGCGAGGTACTGGCTGCCGAGGACCTCGCTGACCCGGCCCTCCGCCCCGCGCCGCGTCATGTCGAGCTGGAAGAGCCGGTCCTGGGCCGCGGCATACCCATAGCCGTAGAAGAGACCGTAGGTCGTCTTGGCGTAGATCTGCGGCGTGCCGTAGGAGTCGCGCTTGATCGTCACCGAGCCCGCACCGTGCGACAGCGTCATCGACGACTCGCCGGACGATGCCGTGCCGGCCGCGGCGACCGTCAGCGGCTGACCGGTCGCCGAGGAGACGGCCCCGACCAGGCCCGCGCAGACCGCCAGCGCGAGGGTGAGAGCGAGCAGACCCCGTCGGGCTGGTCGTCGATGAGGCCTCATGATCGTCCCTCCTGGCACCGCGGCCGCGGCCGAGCTGACACTGGCGACGAGTCGATCGGCCGGCTCCGCGGACTCCGTCACGCCCGCCGGCCCATCGACTCGGGTGGGGATATTACCGACCAAACGTTCATTCGTCTAGGTTTGCGGGCAGCGGTCCGACCCGCCCCTGTCTGCACCTGCATGAATCCGACCCAATTGGACAGTCTCATGCAGGGCCCTCATATAGGGCCCTGCCACCCACCGTTGAAGGCAGCACTCCTCTACATCATTGGAGGCCACCACCTCTACATCATGTAGAGTGCAGCCATGCTCCCGCAGGGCTGGGCCGTCGCGTTCACCGCGCTCTTCGCCGTCACCGGCGCGCACAGCCTGTGGGCTCTGGTCGGCCGTCGGGACAGCATCCGGAGGGCACGAGCCCAGGGCCACGCCCTCACCGACCTCAGCCATCTCGTCATGAGCCTGGCGATGATCGCGATGGCCTGGTGGACCCCGGGAGGACCGGCCCTCCTTCTCCAGGTCGTCGTCTTCACCGCGCTCGGGCTCCTGCTCCTGCTCCGAGCCCTCGACCGGTCCCGGCCACCCGGCGCTCGGCACGGCGCGGCCGCCGGTGCCGCGATGAACGCGGCGATGGTGTGGATGGTGGCCGGGACGTCCGTCATCATGCCGGGGATGCCGGCCATGGCGGGGATGCCCGCCTCCCATCCAGCCGGTGGATCCGCGTCCACCGCAGGGGCCGGCTCGACCAGCATGGCCGGCATGGTCATGTCCTCGCCCGCCGGCACCCCGGCCTGGGCGGGCGCCCTGACCTGGCTCACGGTGGCGGCGCTCGGCGCCCTCGCCCTCTGGTGGAGCATGCGGGCCGTCCGTCGCGAGCGCGCCGAGCGCTCCGTCGGGCACTGCGCCTGCTGCGCCGCCATGTCCGCGGGCATGGCGCTGATACTCGTCGTCATGGTGCAGGGCGGCTGAGGCAGCCCGCCCTGCGGGGAGGCCCACGGCACGCCGGGCACCCCTCCGGCCCAGCGCTCTACATGATGTAGAGTCTCCGCCATGACTCCTTCCTGGCGAGCACGCGCGACCTTGTCCCTCGGCCTCGCGGCGGGGGTGGTGCTCGGCGTCCCGGCCGTGGCCCTCGCCCACGTGACGGTCAATCCCAACAGCGCGACCGCCGGCTCCTACGCGACGCTGACCTTCAAGGTGCCGACAGAGTCGGCGACCGCGTCGACGACCAAGCTGGAGGTGGACCTGCCCACGGACCACCCCTTCGGATCGGTCTCCTACCAGCCGGTGGCCGGATGGACGACGGTGGTGACGACGAGCAAGCTCGCGACACCGGTGACGACCGACGACGGCACGATCGACGAGGCACCGACCAAGATCGTCTGGATCGCCTCCAAGGGCGCCGCCATCAAGCCCGGGCAGTTCCAGGCGTTCGCCATCTCGGTCGGCCCGGTGCCCAGCGCCGACAGCGTCCGGTTCGCCGCCCACCAGACCTACTCCGACGGGTCCGTCGTCAACTGGGACGAGCCGGTCCCCGCGAGCGGGGAGGAGCCGGAGCATCCCGCGCCCACGCTGTACATCAACGCCAGCCCGCCGGGGGCGAGCGCCTCCCCCACCGCGTCGGCCACACCGGGCACCACCTCTGCCGCGGAGGCGAACTCCATGGCCTCGATGTCGACGCAGGACTCCACGGCTCGGTGGTACGGCATCGGCGGCCTCCTGCTCGGAGCCGTCGCCCTCGTCCTGGGAGCGTATGCCGTGATGCGTCGCCCCCATGCCTGAGACCACCTCGGGGCGGGCGCGGCGACCCGCCGCGCCCCTGCTCGCCGCGCTGGTCGGCGCCTGCCTCCTGCTCGCCGTCGGGATGCCGACCGCCTCGGCCCACGACTACCTCGTGAGCAGCTCCCCGGCCGCCGACTCGGTGCAGCGCGATCCGCTGTCGACGGTCCGGCTCACCTTCGACGACATCGTCCTCAGCCGCCCGGCGCCCCCCGTCGTGGAAGTCGTCGGCCCGGACGGCCTCCACTACGAGTCCGGGTGCGCGACGGCAGTCGACCGCGTCGTCACCGCGCCGGTCCGCCTGGGCCCCAGCGGTCGCTACACCGTCACCTGGCGCATCGTCTCCGCCGACGGCCACCCGGTGTCGACATCCATCGCCTTCCAGTGGGAGCCCAGGACCCCCAGCACGCACCGAGGGGCCGCCTCGGGACCGAGCTGTCGGGCCGCCGAGGCCAGCTCGGCCTCGACCTCGTCGCCGGACCGCACGTCCCACGGGGGGCCGCCCGGATGGCTGGCCCCCGTCATCCTCGTCCTGCTGGCCCTCGCGCTCGCCGGGATCGTCGTCGCGTCGCGTCGGCACCGCGGCGGACCAGGTCCGAGGCCCGGGGCCGTGGACACCCCGGAGGGGGGCGACGGCCCCGACACGCCGCCTGGGACGCAGGGTGGCGTGGACGACTACCGGTGACGACGGTCGTCGGTGACGAGGTCACGGCGTCACGGGACACACCCCGGGCCGGCCCACCCTTCTACGTCTTGTAGAGTGTGGGTGTGCTGGACTCGGGGACCGAGCGGACAGCCCGGGTCTCCGGGCCGACACCGGTTCGGGTGCGGACCGTCGCCCGGACGGCACCGTGGCTCGTGCCGCCTGCCGTCGTCGTCGGTGGCGTCCTGCTCGTCGGGGGCACCGGCTACCGAGCGGTCCAGCTCAGCGTGCCGGGTCTGGCCACCTCGCTCACCAGTGCCCTGCTCCAGCTGGTCGCAGCGGTCGCTGCCGCTCTCTGCCTCGGCACGTGGACCTGGAGGGCCTATGTGAGGCCTCGCACGGGGTCGGAGCGGGAGGTCCTCTCCCGCGACGAGCTCGCCCTCGCCTCGAGCTCCGGCATCGTCTGGGCCGTCTCGGCCTTCCTGCTCGTCCTCGTCGACGCGGCCGACGCCGCAGGCCTGCCCCTGCGGACCCTCGGGCGGCCGGGTGCCATCCCCTATCTGATCTCGGCCGACTACCTGCCGCGCGCGTGGCTGGTGGTCGGCGTCCTGGCCACGGCCGTCACCGTGATGTCGTTCCTCGCGGTGCGCACCTCCGTCGCCGTCTCGGCCCTGACCCTCGGCGTGGTCGCGGTGCTCGCGCCGCCCATGGTCACCCAGGTCCTCGTGGGTCCCAATCACGACATCGGAGGCGACGTCACCATCTTCGGGGCGCCCGCCCTCGCCCTCCTCACGGGGACAGTGACCGCAGCCTGGCTCGAGATCCGCGATGACGGCGCCGACCCCGTCAGCCGCCACCGACTGCGGATTCTCGTCACCGTGTCGAGTGCCGTCGTCCTCTGCAGCGGCACGCTCGTGGCCTGGTTCGAGCTGCCGTCGCTCGCGGATCTGCGGTCCCTGACCGCGGTGCTGTTCGGGCTCACCGGGGCGCTCGTCGTCGCCGCCCTCGTCCTCGTCCGGCGGGACACCCGCAGCGGGACGGGCCGCCACCGGGCGAGCTGGCGGACCTCCCTCGCGGTCGCGGCGCTGCTCACGGCGACCGCCCTCGTCGTGCTGCGCGGCCGGATCCCGCCCCCGCAGTACTTCGTCCCGACGACGATCGCCGAGAACTTCCTCGGCTACCAGGTCTCGGTGGCCCCCACCCTGCATACCCTCGTCACCGCCTGGCGCCCCAACGTGCTCTTCCTCGTGGTCGCGGTGCTCGGCGTCGGGGGCTACCTGGCCGGGGTGTGGCGCCTGCGCCGGCGCGGCGACCGGTGGCCCCCCGGTCGGGTCGTCTCGTGGATGCTCGGCTGGGCGGTCATCGTCGTCGGCACGTCGAGCGGGATCGGCCGGTATGCGGGAGTCGTCTTCAGCGTGCACATGGCCCTGCACATGGTGCTGAACATGGCGGGTCCGCTGCTGCTCGTCCTCGCCGCTCCCGTGACCCTCGCGCTTCGCGCGACGACGGCCCACCCCGCCCACGAGCCGGCCGGGCCCCACGAGTGGGTCGCCTCCGCCCTGCAGTCGCCGATCCTGCGCTGGCACCTCAGCCCGCTCATCGCCTTCGCCCTCATGATCGGCTCCTACTACGTCTTCTACTTCACGCCGCTGTTCGAGGACTCGATGCGGTTCCACTGGGGGCACCAGCTGGCATACCTCGAGTTCCTCGTCGTCGGCTACGCCTTCTACGACATCGTCATCGGCATCGACCCGCTTCCCCAGGAGGTGCCGTACCTCGCCAAGCTCGCCATGGTGCTCGCGGCCATGCCCTTCCACGCGTTCTTCGGCGTCATCGTCATGACGAGCAGCACCGTGCTGGCGCAGACCTTCTACGAGTACGTGGGAGAGCCCTGGATGACCGACCTCGCCCACGACCAGTACGTCGGCGGTGGCATCGCCTGGGCCGCGGGCGAGCTCCCGCTCATCGTCGTCGTCATCGCGCTCGTCACCCAGTGGGCCCGGCAGGACGCCCGCATCGCCCGACGGGTCGACCGCCGGCTCGACCGCCACCAGGACGACTCCTTCGACGCCTACAACCAGATGCTCAGACAGCTGCGGCACCGCACCGAGCGCCTCGATCAGACCGAGCAGACCGAGCAGACCGAGCAGACCGAGCAGATTGCCCAGACGGAGGCCCGCCATGACCGACACCATCCCGGCCCAGACGAGGACGGCCCAGCAGCTCCAGCTGGACATCGGGGGCATGACCTGCGCCGGCTGCGCGGCCCGGATCGAGCGGGCCTTCCTCAAGTCGGGCGAGGCACAGGCCATCGTGAACTTCGCCACCGACCGGGCGACGATCGTCGGCCTGGGGCCTGAGGAGGCCGGCCACGCGATCGCCATCGTCGAGAAGGCCGGCTACACGGCGACCGTCCACGAGGAAGGGGACGACACCTGGACCGAGCGGGCTGCCGCGGTCCGGCTCGCCTCGCTGCGCCGACGGCTCGCCGTGGCCGCGCTGCTCACCATCCCGCTGTGCGACCTGACGATCGTCCTCGCACTCGTGCCGTCATGGCGGTTCGCGGGCTGGCAGGTCCTGTGCGTGCTGCTCGCCGTCCCCATCGTCACCTGGTGCGCCTGGCCGTTCCACCGCGCCGCCTGGCGCGGCATCCGGCACCACACCCTGACGATGGACGTCCTCGTCTCGCTCGGCGCCGCCGTGTCCTTCCTCTGGGCCCTGTACACCCTGGTCCTCCATCCGGCCTCGAGCCCGGGGTACTGGCTGGGCTTCGGCCGCACGCCTGCGGGGGCGGAGGCGATCTACCTCGACGTCGCGGCGGGCATGGTCACCTTCCAGCTCGCCGGTCGGTACTTCGAGACCCGTGCTCGTCGACGCGCGGGCGACGTGCTCGGGGCTCTCAACGACCTGGCCGCCAAGCACGCCCGCGTCGTCGACGCCGACGGCACCGAACGGCTCGTGGCAGCCGACGACCTGCAGGTCGGTCAGCACTACGTCGTCCGGCCCGGCGAGCGTCTCGTCGCCGACGGCACGGTCGTGGCCGGACCCTCCACCCTGGACGTCAGCGCGATGACCGGCGAGTCGCAGCCGGTCGAGGTGGACTCCGGTGACACGGTCGTCGGCGGAACCCTCAACCTCACCGGACGCCTCGTGGTCGTGGCGCAGGCCGTCGGACGCCGCACCCGGCTGGCCCAGATGGCAGCCATCGCCGACGAGGCCCAGCGGCGCAAGTCACGCGCTCAGCGCGTCGCCGACCGCGTCATCCAGGTCTTCGTCCCGTCGATCATCGGGCTGGCCCTCGTGGTGGGCCTGGCCTGGTGGCTGGGGACCGGGGACGCCGGCCGGTCGCTGGCCAACGCCGTGGCCGTCCTCATCATCGCCTGTCCCTGCGCCCTCGGCCTGGCGACCCCGACGGCGCTGATGGTCGGAGTCGGCCGCGGCAGCCAGCTCGGCGTGCTCATCAAGGGCCACGACGCCCTCGAGACGAGCAGCCGCATCGACACCGTGGTCCTCGACAAGACCGGGACCGTGACGACGGGCCGGATGGCGGTCGCCGAGGTGGTCACCTACGACCTGAGCCCGGCGAGCGTGCTGCGGCGTGCCGCTGCCCTCGAACGGGACTCCGAGCATCCCATCGGGCGGGCCGTCGTCGAGCACACGGCCACGACGATCGGCGCGGTGCCCGTCGCGACCGCGTTCGCCTCGGTGCCCGGACAGGGGGTCACGGGCGTCGTCGACGGCGCGGCGTGTGCCGTCGGCACCCGGCGGCTGCTCGAGCACCTCGGCATACCGCTCCCCTCGGCCGTCGCGGCAGACCTCGCGATCGCGGAGTCGGAGGGCGACATCGCCGTCCTCGTCAGTGTCGAGGGGGCCGTATGCGGGCTGATCCGGGTCCGCGACACGGTGCGCGACCACGCGGCTGAGACGGTGAGCTGGTTGCGGTCCATGGGGATGCGCACCCTCCTGCTCACCGGCGATGCCGAGTGCGTCGCCCGCCGGGTGGCCGACGCCGTCGGCATCGAGGAGATCGCAGCCCGGGTCCTGCCCGACGACAAGGCCGCTCTCATCGAGAGCCTGCGGGCCGGCGGCCGGAGCGTCGCCATGGTGGGCGACGGCATCAACGACTCGGCCGCGCTCGCCACGGCCGACCTGGGCATCGCCCTCGTCACGGGCACCGACCTCGCCATGAAGGCAGCCGACGTCATCGTCGTGCGGGACGACCTGCGCGCGGTCGTGGACGCCGTGCGGCTGTCCCGCCGCACGTTCTCGACGATCCGGATCAACCTCGTATGGGCCTTCGGCTACAACGTGGCAGCCCTGCCCGTCGCCGCGGCCGGTCTGCTCAACCCTCTCATCGCGGCCGCGGCGATGGCGTTGTCATCGATCCTCGTCGTCTCCAACTCCATGCGGCTGCGCGGGTACGAGTCGGTGACGACAGCACCCGCACCCGCTCCGCACGGTCACTGACCGACGGGTCACCGGTCAGCTCGGCCATCCGGTCCAGCGCTCTGGCGACGACGGCACTGCCACATCGTCGGGCCGCGACGTCGTCGGCGAGCAGCTCGACCAGCAGGCGGACCGAGGCGTCGAACCGTCTGGCCCCGGCATACGCCGGGAAACAGGAGCGGTTGACCGTCGCGAGGCGCAGCACCATGGCGTGCCGGCCGCGCAGGTGAGCCCGCTCGTGCTCGATGACAGCGCGCAGCTCATCGGCCGCCAGCGCGGCGACCAGGCCATGGGAGACGACGACCCGGGGACCGTCGGCATCCGTGGCGCCGAAGGCGACCGGCTCCTCCGTCGGGACGACGACGACGGGCACGCCCCCCACGTCGCGCCACTCCTCCGCATGGCGTGCCACCAGCAGCTGCAGCTGCCATGCGCTGCGTCGGGACGCACCGGCGACCGGCTCGTAGCGCGTGGCCACGAGGCACGTCAGCGCCCCGAGGACGGCCAGACCGCACCAGGCAGCCACGACGGTGGCCGACGCCAGCCCGCCACGGGAGGTGCCGGCGCGCGCCGCGGCGCCGATGACGCAGCACAGGCTCGCACCCAGCAGCGCGATGCCACCGAGAACGGCGGCCAGCCACACCCCCAGCGCGGCACGCGGCCGGCGGACGACCCAACGGCGGACCCGCAACGCCCCGGGCGCTGCGGCGAGGACCACCGCCAGGACGAGCAGCAGCGCCGCGGCCTGCGTCATCCGTCGTCCCGGTCGACCAGCCGGCGCAAGGCCTCCCGGTCCTCCTCGTCGAGATGCCCGACGAACCGGGAGAGCGCGGCGGCCCGGTCCGAGAGCCCGTCGAGGAGCTCCGACATGGACATGGCGACGTGCTCCTCCTCCGGGGTCGCCGCCCGGAAGAGCGCGCCTCCCGCGGCGGGCGTGCGCTCGACCAGGCCCTTGTCCTCCAGCCGGGACAGCACCGTGAGCAGCGTCGTGCGCGCCGGGCGCACCGCCGGCTCGAACGACTCCTCCAGCTCGCGGCTGGTCAGGCCGTCCTGCCGGCGCCACAGCAGGTGCAGGACCTCGCGCTCGAGGCCGCCTCGCTCGCGCCGCGCCGTCGCGGCCCTCATCGCGTCGTCCCGTCCATGCCTTCAGATTCTACACAGCGTAGAGCAGGTGGGTCGGGTGCGAGGTGGGCCTCGACGATGGCCGGCACCTCCTGCGGGGACACGCAGGCCAGCCACGTCCCCTCGGGGTGCACGACGACGGTCGGGGCGAGGTTGCAGGGATAGAGGCAGCCCGTCTGCGCGACCAGGGCGTGGGTGTCGAGGAGGCCGCGGCGGGACAGCTCGGTGTCGAGGGCCGCGGCGACCTGCTCGGCACCCTTGGCGCTGCACCGGGGACCGCGGCAGACGAGGACGTGATGCCGGTACGGGGGCGGCTCCGCCCACGCCGGGCTCTCCAGAGGCGCCTCCGATCCGGTGATCCGACGCGCCGACGTCTCCACCGCCGCCCGGACCTCCCCCGGACCGAAGTCCCGGGCGAGCCGCTCCGACACCTCGACGGGCACCGGCGACCGGCGCGTCCGAACCCAGTGACCCGCGACCCGCCCCACCCACGAGCGCCCGGTCGTCGACCGGGTGGCCGTGACCGCGACGAGCCGGATCGTCGTGTCCGTGACCGATGGTCCGTCCGGCCCGTCCGGCCCGTCCGACCGCTCCGGCATCGCGGCCAGCCGGTCCAGCACCCCGACCAGAGGGTCCCCCTCGCCCTGCAGCGAGGCGACGTGGGCGCCGAGCTCCCGAGCGACGGGCTCGAGCTCGGCGCGACGCCGGGCGTCCTCGAGGGTGAGCGTCACGAGGACGAGGTGCCGGCTCATGAGGTATGCCTCCGGCGCCCGGCGGGTCCCGGCGGCGGCGCCGCTGCCGACCGGCTCGGCGGCAGGGACCAGGCGACCCGCAGCCGGTCCGACCGGGAGACGGTAGCCCGCACGCCGAACACGGCGGCGACGAGCCGGCCGTCGAGCACCTCCTCGGTGCGCCCGGCCCCGACGAGGCGGCCCTCGGACAGGACGAGGACGCGGGGGCAGAAGGCGGCCGCGAGGTCGAGGTCGTGGAGGACCGTCAGCGTCGTGAGCCCCAGCTGCGCTACGTCGGAGAGCAGGCCGATCTGGTGGCGGAGGTCGAGGTGGTTGGTCGGCTCGTCGAGCAGCAGCAGGTGCGGCTGCTGGGCCAGGGCCCGGGCCAGATGGGTCCGCTGGCGCTCCCCGCCGGACAGTGTCGACCACGACCGCCCGGCCAGCTCGGCGATGTCGACCTGCCGCATCGCGGCGTCGACGAGGTCGGCGCCGGAGTCCTTGGCCCCGGGCCAACGACCGACGTGGGGGATCCGGCCGAGCTCGACGACCTGCCGGACGGTGACGTCGAGGCTCGTGTCCGGATGCTGCTCCAGGAGCGCCACCCGGCGGGCCCGCTCGCGGGGCCGCAGGCCGTCGAGGGACGTCCCGTCATATGCGACGGTGCCGCTGCTGGGTCGCCGCAGCCCGGCGACGAGGTGCAGCAGCGTCGTCTTGCCCGAGCCGTTGGGCCCCACGAGCGCGGTGAACGTGCCGGGCTCGAGGACGGTCGACACGGCCGAGAGGATGGCACGGTCGCCGACCTGCCACCCCACGTCGGTGATGTCCACCCTCACGATCGTCGCGCCTGCCGCCGCAGGAGCACGACGAGGACCGGGGTGCCGACGATGGCCGTGACGACGCCGACCGGGATCTCCTGTCCCGCGCCGAGCGTGCGGGCCGCCGTGTCGGCCCAGAGCATGAGGATCCCCCCGGCGACCGCCGAGAGCGGCAGGAGGACCCGGTGGCCGGGTCCGACGAGGAGTCGGACGACGTGCGGCACGACGAGCCCGACGAAGCCGATCGGCCCGACGACCGAGACGGTGGCCGCCGTGAGCAGCGCCGTGCCGAGCAGGAGGACCCACCGGGTCCGGGTGACGTCGACGCCGAGGGAGCGGGCCGAGACGTCGCCGAAGGCGAAGGCGTCGAGCAGCGGGGCACACCACGTGAGGCCGACGAGGGCGACGCCCGACACCACGACGAGCAGGATCGCATCCTCCGAGCGCACGCCCGAGAAGGACCCGAGCGTCCACGTCAGCACCGCCCGAGCCCCGTCCTGCCCACCGAAGACCATGACGACGAACGAGGTGAAGGCGGCGCATAGCTGCCCGACGGCCACCCCGGCGAGGATCGTCCGGCCGGCGGGCAGCTCCCCCGACCGGCCGGTCGCCAGAGCGAGCACGATCGCGAGGGCGAGGACGGCTCCCACGAACGCGCTGACGGCGACGACATAGCGCGTCGGGACCCCCGGCACGCTCCAGCCGAGGACCAGGGTCGCGACGGCGCCCACCGCGGCACCGCTGGACACGCCGAGCAGGTAGGGGTCGGCGAGGTCGTTGCGGGTGAGGGACTGCAGCACGCACCCGCACTGGGCCAGCGCGGCCCCGACGACGACCGAGGCGACGATCCGGGGCAGCCGCAGCTGCCAGACGATCTCGTCCTGCAGGACGGTCACGCCGTGCCCCGCGACGAGATGCATCCGGCGGGCGAGGACGGCGACGACCTCACCGGCCGGGATCCGCACCGGGCCGATGCCGAGCGCGAGGACCATGCTGAGCCCGAGGACGACGAGCACGACGACCGACACCGCGAGGGTCGTGGCTCGCCGGCCCGCGCGGGACGTCATGGGAGATCGAGCGCGGCCAGCTGCTCGGAGACGCTCTGGGCACCCTCGACGAGCCGCACCCCGGGAGTGCTCTCGCTGAACGGCACGACGACGAAGTCGTTGTGCTGCACGGCCCTCAGCTTCTTCAGGACCGGGTCGTCGCGCAGGTACTTCTTCTTGTGGTCGGCCGTGTCCCAGGATGCGTCCGCGAGGACGATGACGTCGGGGTCGGCCGCGACGACCTTCTCCCACGAGCCGTCGGTCCACCCGCCCTTGAGGTTCGCGAAGACGTTCGTCCCGCCCACCGCGTCGATGACCAGCTGGGGCCCTCCGCCTCCCGCCCCGACGTAGGGGGTCTTGTCGCCGGAGTCGTACCAGAGGATCTTCAGCCCCTTGCCCGTCGCCTGGCTGCGGACGTCCGCCAGCGCCGCGCGCTGGTCCGCGACCACCGCGTCGGCCTGCTTGGTGACGCCGAAGATCGACCCGACCTCGGTGATCTCCTTCCACGCGCTGTCGAAGGTCGGAGCGGCCCGGTCCGCCGTGTTCGCGCACCCGAAGGGGCTCAGGTAGGTGCCGATGCCCTCCTTCTCCAGCTCCGCCCGGGTGCCGACGGCCTTGTCGTCGAAGGCACTCGCGTAGGCGGCATACGCGAAGTCGGGTCGGGCGGCGAGGAAGGCCTCCTTGGAGGGGTACTCCTTGGACAGCACGGGGACGGTCTTGTAGGCCGCGGCATAGCGCGGCGAGACCTCGTCGTCGAGGTATGCCGTGCCGACCATCCGCTTCTCCAGCCCGAGGGCGAGGGCCACCTCCGTCGCACCCTGGTTGAGCGTCACGAGACGCTGCGGCGCACTGGTGACGGCGACCTTCTCGCCGCAGTTGTCGAGGCTGACCGGGGCGAACGTCGAGGTCCCTCCTCCGGCGGTCGTGGCGGACGAGGTCGAGGAGGGGGCTCCGGCGCAGGCCGAGAGCGCGAGCGCCAGGCCGACGGGGACCGCGAGGGCGATCCGACGGAGAGGACGGACAGCTGGGCGAATGTCGGACACCTGAGGAGACCGCTTCCTGTTCGTGGCCCGTGCGCGAGGCCAGCCGGCAAGGACGGCACCGGCAGGTCTTCGGGCTCGGGATCATCCGAGACACGGCGCCTTCCCAGGTCCTCGCGGACTCAGTGGCCTGCTGCCGGTCCCGTCACCCCTACCGCTGCGCGTCAGCTCCGGCGTCGGACCGGATTCCCTTTGCATCGGTGATGCGACCAGTGTCGTGGACGACCGATGGCCGTCCGCGACGAAGCGTAGCGGCCCGTCGAGCGGGGCCACCACCCGGATCGCGGACCCGCCGACCGGGCGGTGGCCGCCCCAACCCTCGGCGGACCCCAGACGTCTCAGAAAGTGGCGAGCGATCACTCGCCACCGCACGACCAAGGGGGTCTATAGATCATGAGGAAGTCCATGGTGGCGACGGCGTGCGCGACCGGCCTGGCGGCCGTCGCGCTCGGTGCCCTCCCGGCCCACGCGAGCGCAGCAGTCCCGTACTGCACCAACTCCGATCTGCGAGCCAGCCTCGTCGACCTGCAGGGCACCGCCGGCAGCGAGGTCGGCAACCTGCGACTCACCAACGTCTCGAGCGGATCCTGCTGGACCCGCGGCTACCCGGGCGTGTCCTACGTCGGCGACGGCAACGGGACCCAGATCGGGCGCCCGGCCACCTGGGAGTCCGGCACGGTGCGCAGCATCACGATCGCGCCCGGCAAGCACGCCCAGAGCCCGATCCAGCTCGTCGACGTGCTCAACTACCCGCCGACGACCTGCCGTCCCCAGTCGGTCGACGGTCTGCGCGTCTACGTGCCGGGCTCGACGCTCGCGCAGTACATCCCGCACCCGACGACGGGCTGCCGCTCCACGAGCGTGACGACGATCTTCGTCCGGCCGCTGGCCGGCTGAGCCGCTGACCGGTCGGGCGAGGAGGACGGCGAAGGGGCCTCCGGCCAGCGCGCTGACGCTGGCCGGAGGCCCCTTCCCCTCGAGAGGGGTGCGCCGGGTCAGGGCGCCTTGACGACGAGGACGGGAAGGGGTGACTCGAGGAGCACCCGCTGCACGGTGGAGCCGAGGAACAGCTTCCCGACCCGGGTGCGGTGCCTGGAGCCGATGACCAGCAGCGTGGCGCCGACCTCCTCGGCCTGGTCCAGCAGGGCCTCGGCGGTGTCGAACTCCTCGGGTGCGGTGTACAGCGTCCAGGTGAGGCCGTCGAACTCGGCCAGGTCGGCCGCGACCTGCGCCTCGACGGCGGGGTCGTTGGCCCGCACCTCGTCGACGCCGCCGATGATGCGCAGCACGGCGAGGTCCTCGCTGCGCCGCAGGGCCTCCACGGCCGCTGCCCGGAGCGCGGCTTGGCCACGGGGGGTGTCACTGTGCGCCACGGCGACAGTCATGGTCTCTCCTTGTGGTGGTCTGGCATGGGTGTCTGGGCCGGGGTCAGTGGCCGAAGCCGGCGGCGGTCTCGGCCAGGCTCTTGCCCTTGGTCTCCGGGGCCCACAGCTGGGACACGATCGCCCCGGAGGCCACGACGGCGGCCAGGATGAGCAGGACGGTCTGGATGCCCCAGGCCGAGATCCCGACCGGCAGCAGGAAGGTGCCGGCGGCGGCGCCGAGACGGCTGACGGCGGCGGCGAACCCGGTCCCGACACCGCGGACCTCGGTGGGGAAGACCTCGCCGGGGTAGACGCTGGTGAGCACGCCGTTGACCGCGTTGAGGAGGGAGAAGAGCAGGAACATGCCCAGGACCAGCGGCGCGGGGGCCCCGGCCCAGAACCCGAGGATCAGGAACAGGACCAGCATGATCCACTGCGGCGGCACGGTGAACACCCGCCGGCCCGCCTTGTCGATCAACGCCATGGTGAGGGCGACGCCGATCACGGCGACGAACGACAGGCCGACACCGCCGGCCAGGCCGCCGGAGAGGCCGTACTGCTTGAGCACCTCGTCGGCGAAGGTGGCGATGCCGAAGTACGGCAGGACGTTGCAGAACCAGAACCACGAGACGAAGACGGTCGCCCGGATGTACTTGGGCGAGAAGAGCTCGCTGAACTTGCCCTTCTCCTTGACCTGCTCCTCCTCCAGGTCGGCCAGCCCGGTATCACCCTGGAAGTACTTGAACGCGATCCGGCGCGCCTCCTCCTTGCGGCCCTTGCTCCATAGCCAGCGCGCCGACTCCGGGAGCCCGATCCGGCCCAGCAGCAGGGCGACGGCCAGGATGGTGGAGGAGCCCAGGATGAGGTGCCACGGCATGTTGATCGACGGCAGGCTGAGCACGTAGGAGACGGTGTAGCCGATCATGAAGCCGGAGTACCAGGCCAGGTTCACCGTGGCCATCAGCCGACCGCGCAGGTGCGCCGGGGCGAACTCCGACATCATCGGCCAGCCGACGGAGTACTCCGCGCCGATGGCGATGCCCATCAGCAGCCGGACGATCATCAGGCTCCCGGCCGAATGGGTGAAGAACTGCATGACCGAGGCGAGGACGAACAGCGACATGTCCACCATGAACAGCGGCTTGCGGCCCCACTTGTCGGCCGCCCACCCACCGAGGGGAGAGCCGACCAGGATGCCCAGCAGCGCCATCGCCGCGACCAGTCCGACCTGGGTCGAGTCCAGCCCGAGGTCCTTCTCCAGCGTCGGCGTGACCGGGCCGATGACGCCGAGGATGTAGCCGTCGAGCAGCATGCCGCCGATCAGCACGACGATGAGGCGCCACATGAACCGCCGCTTGAAGGCGTCCGACGTCGCCTCGTACTGCGAGGTGTCCACGGCCGACATCAGATCTCCTCCGGACGGGTGGGCTGCGAACCCCGCAGCGCCCTGCGGATGGCGGCGGCGTCGCGGGCCACCTCCGGTCGCGGGAGGTGCGGTCTCGCCCTGCGGGCGAGGCTCGGAGCGTGGTATGCCATGGTGACCTCCCGGTCTCTAGTGGTACCCAACGCTGCGTCACCGACCCTCTCGCGAGGGCTCGTCGTCGTGGTGGGCAGCGATCGGCTCAGATCCCACGAATGTGAAGTTTCGTCGAAGAATATTCGTGAAGACTCGCAGCATGATGGCATCGGTCGTTGGCCCCGTCAAGACTCGGGCGCCGCGGCCGGAACCCGACGGACCGGGCCGACTCGGTCCGTCCGTCGCGGGCTAGAAGTCCTGGGGGCCCCGGGCGATCGTCCATCCGAAGCGCCCGACCGACGTCACGTCGAGGCCGGCGTCGTCGGTGACGACATCGCCGACATTGTGGGTCACCGAGTTGGACAGCAGGACCCGCGAGTCCTGGTTGAGCACGATGCAGACGCCTGCTTCGGCCGCCAGCCAGGGGGACAGCGTCCGCTCCAGCCCGGCCACCCGGATGTCCGCGCACATGACCCCGAGGAAGGTCCCGTCCCGCACGATCGGGACGGACACGGTGACCAGGTAGTCGTCGACGCCGCCGTAGTCGACATACGGCCCCATCGCGTGGGGCTCGCGGTGCGCGCGCGGCTGGGTGATGTAGTCCTGCCCGATGTAGTTGTAGAAGCTGTCCTGGGCCGGGTCGAGCTGGTGGCTGTAGTCGGTGTCGAATGTGCCGTCGGCATCGCGCTGCCACCACTGCACCCAGTAGGGCGCCTCGGGCAGGAGACGGTGCTCGGCCATGAAGCCGACGCCGTGGACGAGCTCCTCCGCCTCGACGAGCTCGGGCAGGACACTGCGGGCGACGGCCGCCTTCAGGCCCGCGAGCCGCGGGGTCGGCGGTCCGGCCTCGGAGATGGCGTCGGAGATCCGCACGAGCATCCCGACGGTCCGGTCGGCGATCCGGCGGATCTCCGAGGACAGGACCGCCCGCTCGTCCCGGGCACCGTGCGGCGCACTCCGCGACCGCTCGGCGAGCAGCCGGAGCCGGTGCCTGGTCAGCTCGGTGACCTCGTGCAGGATGAGGCGCCGGCTCGCGACCCACGCCGCATCCGGGTCGCCGGCCCGGATGGCGTCGCCGACGGCGCGCATCCCGGCGGCGATGTCGTCCCGGTGCCGGGGGTTCCCGAGGAGGACCTGGACGAGCCAGTCGAACTCCTCGTGGGCGGCCAGGTCGGCCCGGGTGAGCCGCATGGACTGGGCGGCCGCCGCCAGCTCGACGTGGAACCTCCCCAGCGCGCGCCGGGCCGCCTGAGGGCTGTCTGCCACGGCCAGCGCGTCGGCGTTCTCGGCGAGCCGGTCGGCGCTCTGCGCCGAGCCCCGCTGGGCCGCGAGGAAGGCCGCGGATGTCGTGATCGTCGACCTCCAGTCCCCCATGTCACGCAGCTCGGTGGCGGTCAGCTGCATGAGACGCTCCGCGGCGAGCGGCGCGGTGCCCACGCCCGACTGGACGAAGCTGCCACCCCGGCCCCCGGGGCGCGTCACCACCAGGCCCTCGTCGCGCAAGGTCGCCAGCGCCTCGCGGAGGGCGAAGGGGGTCACCCCCAGCTGCTGCGCCAGGTCGCTCTCGCGAGGCAGCTTCTCCCCGTGGGCGAGCACGCCCAGCCTGATCGCCGTCCGCAGCCGCCGGGCGATGACCGCCGCGGTGTCCTCGGTCTGCAGCCGCCCGAGGAGGACCCGCTCGGTCCTCGACTCCATCACCGAGCGACGGTCGAACGGCCGCAGCGGGTCGACCGGCTCCTCGCTCACCTGTGACCACCTTCGCGACACTCGCCCAGCTGCTGTCCGCTGCACGCTGCAGCGAGCCTAGCCGGAGCGGTCTGACCTGGACGCGGACCCACTCGTTCGGGCCTCTGCCGGGCCGGATCGGATACGCTGCGATACATTGTACTGACAAACTGTCGACCGGCTCGACGCCCCGTCGACGCGCTCCCGGAAGGACCCCCACCGTGCTCCTCGGTGCCTACGACGCCTGCCTCTTCGACAAGCCGCTCGGCGAGGCTCTCGACCTCATCGCGAGCCTCGGCCTGAGCAGCGTGGAGATCAACTCCGGTGGCTTCCTGCCCCCGGTGCACCTGCCCGTGGACGACGTCCGCGCGAGCCAGGGTGCCCGGGAGGACTACCTCGGGGAGTTCAGCTCCCGCGGCCTGACCCTCACCGCCCTCAACTGCAACGGCAACCCGCTGCACCCCGCCCCCGGATTCCCGCACCGGCAGGACCTGCTGGACTCCATCGAGCTCGCCGCACTGCTCGGGGTCAGGCGGGTCGTCACCATGTCCGGGACCCCCGGCGGCGACCCCGCCTCGACCAGCCCGGTGTGGAACCCCCTGCCCTGGTGGAGTCCGCTGCTCGACGTCCGCGACCACCAGTGGCAGGTCGCCGTGCCGTTCTGGAAGGACGTCCAGGCCCGGGCCGCGGACGCCGACGTGCGGGTCTGCGTCGAGATGCACCCGGGCAACGTCGTCTTCAACCCGGCGACGATGCACCGGCTCGCCGACGCGATCGGCGCCACCCACGTCGGCGCCGAGATGGACCCCAGCCACCTCTTCTGGCAGGGCATCGATCCCGTCCTCGCCGTCGAGGACCTCGGCGACCTCGTCTACAACGCGGCCGCGAAGGACACCCGGATCAACGAGAGGTGCCGGATCAACGGCGTCCTCGACGACTCCTTCACCAGAGTCGAGCCCGGGCAGCCCGGCTATCTCGAGCTCGGCGGCGGCACGACTCTCTCCGGCTGGCCCGCCAGCTCCTCCTGGGACTTCGTCGCGGTGGGCCGCGGCCACGACGTCGCGTACTGGACCCGGTTCCTGCGCGCCCTCCGCTCCGTCGACCCCGACATGCCCGTCAACATCGAGCACGAGGACGCCGAGCTCGACCAGCTCGACGGTCTGCGCTTCGCCGCCGCGACCCTCATCGAGGCCGAGCGGTCCCTCTGAGACCGGCAGGCACCGCCTCGGGCGGCTCGAGCTCGGCGACGAGCCGCTCGAGGTCGGCGAGGCGGGCGCCGTTGTCCAGACTCCGGGACGTCAGCGAGCTCGTCGCCTCCTCGGCCCGATCCCGGGCATCCTCGACGACGGAGCCGAATCTCGTTCCGGCATCGGCGTATGCCACCGCCAGGCTCCGGTGGTAGGTGCGCGCCAGCTCGTCGAGGCCGGCCTGCAGGTTGCTCCGCGCGCGACCCACGTGCCGGTCCGTGAGACGGCTGCCCTCCTCCGCCATCGCGACGACGGCCCGTCGGTAGGCGCGCCCTGGGGTGAGCAGGCGCCTCGCCGCCCCGGCGAGAGGCGGGCGCCAGCCGACCTCGGCGGCGAAGTCGAGCGGTACGAGCGGCACGCGGGGCAGGTCCACACCGACGTCGCGGACGGACAGGTCGATCTGCAGGAGCTGGGCGGCGGCGTCCCTGATGCCGGCGCAGGCCTGCCGGAGCCGGGCCGACTCCATCGTCACCGACTGCTCGACGCGGTCCCGGATCTCCGCCTCCCGCTCGACCTGCCACGCGTGGGCAGCCGGTCCGACGACGGCGGCGAGGGCCTCCCGCGCCGCCGCGTCGAGCTCCTCGAAGGCGCTCCCCCGACGAGCCTCGAGAGCGCCGTCCACGGCCTCGCGCACCTCGGGACGCAGCCGGGCGACCTCGGCCCGAGCCGAGCCGTCCAGGTCCTCACGCAGCCGATGGTGCAGATGCGCCAACCGGCCGTCGGCCGCATCGGCGAGCACGGCGAGATCCCTTGTCCGAGAGAGGAACTGGGAGACCGCAGCCCGTTGCCCCTCGGTGTCGGCCCGGAGCACGGCACCCTCGACCAATGCATCGTCGAGGGCGTCGCGCGCGATCCGGACGGCTGCCATCCGCAGGCTCCGCTCGAGGTCGACGACCGCACGCTCTGCGAGGTAGGCCGTCAGGTCGGCCGCGAACTCGTCGAAGCCCGCGGACCCCGAGCCCGGCGCCCCCGACGCCTCGGCCGTGGCATACCGGGCGGAGCAGGGATAGACCCGCTCGTCGCCGACGAGTGAGGAGACGTAGGCCATCGCCTCCGCCCGCTCGACGGGGTCGAGCCGGTCGACCTTGTTGAGCACGACGAAGGTGCGGACCGAGGCGGCCCGGATCCGGCCCAGCAGCTCCAGCTCGCTCGCCGAGGCGGGCGGATCGGCCGTGAGGACGACGACGGCGGCGTCCATCCGGTCGTATGCGGACTGGGCCTCGGCGGTGTTGTGGGCCAGGGCCGAGCCGACCCCCGGGGTGTCCACGAGGGTGACGCCCCGGTCGGCGAGACGGGACCGGAGACGGACGACGATGTCGGCGACACCTCGAACGTTCTGCGGATTCCCTTGCTCGCTCACGAGATCCGCGAGAGCGGAGAGTGGCGAGCGCGAGACCGTCCCGTCGGTCCCGGTGACCTCGATGCACTCCGGTCCGCCTTCGGCCGGGACGACCTGGGTCGTGATGGCCGTGACCGGTGTGACGCCGGTCGGCAGCACGTCACGGCCGAGCAGCGCGTTGCCCAGGGTTGACTTGCCGCGCTTGGCCTCGCCGACGAGCAGGACGCGTAGCCGACCCACGGCGAGCCGGGCGCGCAGGTCCGCGATCCGCGGCCGACGCTCCTCTCCGGCGAGCCCCTCGAGCCGGTCGAGGAGGTCGGCGAGTGGTGGGCGGGCGGGAAGGACCACCGGAGGGGCCGGAGCGTCCGTCCGGCCGTCGAGCTGCGCCATCGTCACCTGCCTGTCCCGTGCGGGTCGAGGTCAGGGACCGTTGGCGGTGGCTCCGCGGTTACGGCGGGCCCCTCCGCCGTCCTGTCGAGCCCAACCTACCCCGCCGGTGTCGGGGACGGCACTCGACCGTCCGACGAGGTCTCGGGCGGCGGGCATACGATCCCGGCCATGACGAGCCACGTGCTGCTGCTGCGCCACGGACGGACCGCCCTCAACGCCGACGGGCGGCTGCGGGGACGGCTCGATCCCGACCTCGACGACGTCGGCCGGGACGAGGTGGAGGCCACGGCCCAGCTGCTCCGGAGACACGCCGTCGACCTCGTCGTGACGAGCCCGCTCGCCCGGGCCCGGCAGACGGCCGAGGCGGCGGCCCGGGCGACGGGCGCCCCCGTCGTCGTCGACGACCGGCTCGCCGACCGCGACTACGGCGACTTCGCGGGCGCGCGGACCGAGGAGGTGGTCGAGCGGTACGGCTCGCTCGACGCCGCTCCCGGGGTCGAGCCGCGGACCGCGCTCGTCGCCCGGGCGCGCGCCGTCCTCGAGGAGTACGGCGTCCGATCCGGGCCCGGGGACGTCGTCCTCGTGAGCCACGACGCGGTGATCACCCTGCTGCTTACCGACCTCGGGGCCGACCCCGGCGGGTTCGTCGTGCCGACCGCGAGCATCAGCGACGTGCGGCGTGAGGACGGCGCCTGGGTCGTCGACGCCGTCGGTGTCGTGCCGGAGCGCTGAGCCGGAGGCGAGCCGCTATCGTGGGCCGCGGTGATGGACCTCGCCGGGATGCCCCGCATCCGAACCGCCAGCGACGGCTGATGGGCCCTGCCCCGTCCCCGTGACGGGCGGCTCGCCCCTGCCCGTCCACACCCCCGTGGAGGTCGCCCGATGTCCGAGTTCACCGTCACCGCGCTCGAGGCTCTGGAGATCCTCGACTCCCGCGGCCGCCCCACTCTGCAGGTCACCGCGACGCTGGGCTCCGGCGCCTCGGCCGTGGCCGGCGTCCCCTCCGGCGCCTCGACCGGCACCCGCGAGGTCGTCGAGCTCCGCGACGGCGACCCGAGCCGCTACGCCGGCCAGGGGGTGCGCCAGGCCGTGGCCCACGTGGGGGGCGAGCTCGCCGACGCGCTCGCCGGCCGGACGTTCGGGGACGTCGCGGAGGTCGACGAGGCCCTCGTGGCCGCCGACGCGACGCCGACCATGTCGGCGCTCGGAGCCAACGCCATCGTCGGGGTCTCGATGGCCGTCGCCCGCGCCGTGTCGGTCGACCGGGGTGTCCCCCTGTGGGAGTCCCTCGGAACGCACGAGCCCCGGCTGCCCGTGCCGCACTTCAACGTCGTCAACGGCGGGGTCCACGCGCCCAACGACCTCGACTTCCAGGAGTTCATGATCGCGCCGGTCGGTGCGCCGTCCCTCGCCGAGGCGGTCCGGGCCGGCACGGAGGTGTATGCCGCACTGCGGCGCCGGCTCGCGGACGCCGGCGAGGCCGTCGGGCTCGGGGACGAGGGCGGGTTCGCGCCGCAGATCGCCGAGCCGGAGCAGGTGCTCGACGTCCTCGTCCACGCCATCGCGGACGCGGGCTACACCCCCGGACGCCAGGGCATCGCCATCGCGCTGGACCCCGCGGCGAGCGAGTTCCACGACGGCGCCGGCTACCACGTCGCCGGCCAGACGATCAACGCGACCCAGCTCATCGAGCGCTACGAGTTCATCGTCACCCACTTCCCCGTCTGGAGCATCGAGGACGGCCTGGCGGAGGACGACTGGGACGGGTGGGTCGAGCTCACCGCTCGGCTGGGAGACCGCGTCCAGCTCGTCGGCGACGACAACTTCGTCACCGACGCCGCGACGATCCGCGGCGCCGCCGCCCGCGGTGTCGCGAACGCCTCCCTCATCAAGGTCAACCAGACCGGCACGGTGACCCGGACCCTCGACGCCCTCCAGGCATGCCGTGACGTCGGGTTCGGCGCGATGGTGTCCCACCGCTCCGGCGAGACCACCGACGACTTCATCGCCGACCTCGTGGTCTCCAGCGGGTGCGGTCAGCTGAAGTCGGGGGCCCCGGCCCGCGGCGAGCGGGTCGCCAAGTACAACCGGCTCCTCCAGATCGCCCACGAGAGTCCCCGCCTGCCGTTCGGCCTCGTCCGGCGGTGACCGAGCCTGGCACCGCTGCCGACGAGTCCGCCGGATCCTGGCTCACGCCGGGGATTCTCGGTGTCGGCGGCGCATCGCTGTGCTCGGACACCGGTCACGAGCTCGTCACCGCCCTGCTCCCCACCTTCGTCACCTCGACCCTGCATGCCGGGCCCGCCGGCCTCGGAGCCATCGACGGGGTAGCCGACGCCCTGGCGGGTCTCGCCAAGCTGGCCGGCGGCCCGCTCGCCGCGGACCCGGTGCGACGCGGCCGGCTCGCGGCCGGCGGCTACGTCGGGACCGCCGTCGCGACGGCGGCGGTCGGCCTGGCCATGGCCGTGTGGCAGGTGGCCGTGCTCCGCTCGATCGCCT
>JBDIAL010000009.1:0-37423 GCA_039812405.1 Nostocoides sp. | reverse complement strand
CGCCTGGACGGCGGCGCGGACCCGGGTGCCGCGCGGGTCGGGGTCCGGCTCGGGCACGGGTTCGGGCTCCGGCTCGGGCGTGGACCCGGGAGCCGGGGCGGCCTCGGGACCCGGCTCGGGCTGCGGCACGGCGGCGGAGGCCTCGGTCGGCGTCTCGTCGGTCGTCCCGGACTGCGTGTCACTCACCTCAGAAGGCTAACCGCTGCCGCCCCTCGGGCTGTGGACGGCAACGCCCTGTGGACGCGGGCGCAGCGTGCCGAGCACCTGGTCGACGACGATCGCCGGGAGGTCGTCGGGGATGGGCCGGTGCGCGATGAAGCGCCGGTAGAAGAAGGGAGCGGCGAGCAGGTCGACGATGACGTCGAGGTCGGTGTCGACGACGATCTCCCCCCGCGCCCGCGCCTCCTCGAGCAGGCGCAGCATCGGCGCCCGGCGGCGCGCGGTGAGCTGGGCATGCAGGTCGGCCAGCTCGGGGTGACGCTCGGCCGCGTCGACGAAGGCGGCCATGAGCCGGGGGAAGGGCGAGTCGCGCAGCGTCCGGACGAACCCCTCGAGGAGGGCGACGAGGTCGGCCCGCAGGTCGCCGGTCACCCGCTCCGGCGCGGGCGAGAACCCGACGTCCATCGCGTCGACGAGCAGGGCCGGGGCCGACGGCCAGCGCCGGTAGAGCGTCGCCTTGCTGGCACCGGCCCGGCGGGCGACGGCCTCCATCGTGAAGCCGCGCATCCCGGTGTCGGCGAGCACCTCGAGGGCCGCGGACAGCACGCGTGCCCGGGCCTGGTCGCCCCGACCCACGGGCTCCGGCGCCTCGGACGGGGGCGTTCCCTTCGGCATATCGGTACGGTACAGTATCGATATCTAGCGAAACGACAGCGTTTCGATCGAGGTGGTTCGCCATGTCCCATCCCCTCCCGGGAGGCGTGCTTCCGCGCCGGACGGTGCGGGTGGCATACCTCACGAGCACGACGATCGTGCTCGCGGAGTCCCTCGCCGGCGGCATGCTCGACCTCGCCCGGCAGGCACCGTTCTACCCGGCGATGCGGCAGCTCGGCTACCCGGCGTACTTCGCCGACATCCTCGGCACCGCGAAGCTGCTCGCCGTCCTCGCCCTCCTCGCGCCGGGGCTGCCGCGGCTCAAGGAATGGGCCTATGCGGGGATCCTCATCAACATGATCGGCGCCGCCGCGTCGCACTTGGCCGTGCGTGACGGGCTCGGGAACATCGTGCCGCCACTCGCCTTCGCGCTGATTGCGCTCGTCTCGTGGGAGCTCCACCGGGTGGTCGGGCCGTTCCTCGTGGCCTGGCGGCCCGGCATACCCTCCGGCATGCCCGCGACGGGAGAGCGGTGATGTGCGCGCGGCCGGCGGCCGACGGACGGGGGCACGCGCGGACCCTGCCCGGGCAGCGGATCGTCAACCGCGTCATGTGCGGCGTGCTCCGCGTGCCGGTGCTGCACCGAGTGGTCAGCCGCCAGATCCTCCTCATCGAGGTGGTCGGCCGCCGGACGGGCAGGCGGTATGCCGTGCCGGTGGCCTATGTGCGGGACAGCGAGGGTGGCGGGCGCCGCGGGGGTGGCGGACGCCCGGCCGACGCGGGCGGCGAGGCGGCCGGCCGCAGCGGACATCGGGACCTGCTCGTCGGCACCGAGTTCCCGTGGGGCCGCAACCTGCGCACGGGCGAGCCGGTCACCATCGTGCTCGGCGGCGTCCGCCGGGTCGCCGACGTCACCGTCCTCACCGCCGAGCAGGACGTCGTCGAGGCATATGCCGCGATCTGCCGGTCGAGCCGGCAGTTCCCCTCGTTCAACCGGATCGCGATGGACGCGCACGGCGAGCCGGATCCCGGCGACCTGGCGGCGGCCTGGCGGTCGGGAGCGCGCGCCTTCCGCCTCACCCCTCGCGAGGACTCTGACCTGGGTGGGCCCTGATGCGTTGGGGGCCGGCTGAGGGTCGGCCGGGGCTAGGGCCGCGGGCCGGACCGGGACTCGGCGTGTCCCGCGTAGCGCTCCACCTATGATGTTCCACGCTGGTCAGCATCCGAGCCGTCGATGCGGCCCCGATCAGCCCCCGCCCCCGTAGCTCAGGGGATAGAGCACCGCTCTCCTAAAGCGGGTGTCGGCAGTTCGAATCTGCCCGGGGGCACCCGGCCTCTGCACTGGTCAGCGGCCTGACCGGTCCGAGTGCGTCGCTCCCGGACACCTGGCCCGTCCCCGGCTGAGCCATCCGTCCGGGAGCGACGCATCGAGCCTCGGTGGCGGGCAGCGGGGCGGCTCGGGGTCCAGGCGGCGACCATCGCCGCTCAGGCAGGCATCCTCGAGGACTACCGGCCTGGACGGCCCCAGGACCTGAGAGCTGCCCAACCCCGACTCGCCGAACACCGATTTGCCTCTACCACGCGTCGACCGGAGCTTCACC
The DNA here is from genome assembly GCA_039812405.1 of Nostocoides sp. GTDB lineage: Bacteria > Actinomycetota > Actinomycetes > Actinomycetales > Dermatophilaceae > Nostocoides. The sequence goes on along the minus strand of JBDIAL010000009.1, from coordinate 35,009 downwards.
GCATCCACCCGTCACTCGACGGCTGCGCGTTGCACGGCGTGGGCTGCGATCTCACTGCGGTTGCGGGCGTCCAGCTTGGCCTGGATGTGGCGCAGATGGCTCTGGACGGTTCGGGGTGAGATGGTCAGCCGGGCGGCGATCTGGGCGTTGCTCATCCCTTCGGCGACGAGGGCGGCGATGTCGAGCTCGGCGCGGGTGAGGCTCTCCCACCCGACGCGGGCGCGGGTCTGGGTCCGACGCATCGTCGCCAGAGCCGCCCCGTCCGGAGTGGCGGCCAGGAAGCTCCGGATCCGCTCGATGGTGTCGTCCTGGTGCCCGACCCAGTACATGTGGTCCTCGCCGGGTGGCTCGACGAGCGTCGCACCCGGGATATGCCGGGCCAGGTACTGCCCGCACTCGACGGGGACGACCATGTCGCCCGGGCGGTGGAAGACCAGGACGGGGAGACGGAGCCGGGGCAGCAGGTCGCGCACGTCGATGTCGACCTGCAGCCGCAACGAGGCGGCGACGGCTCCGGGAGTGGCGGCGTACCGCTGGTAGGACGCCCACCAGGCCCGGGCCCGGGTGTCGTCGGACAGGCTGGGTGCATACAGGTCGAACCCGACGCCGGTCCCCCAGTCGCTGCGCATGGTGTCGATGAAGACGTCCAGCACCTCGGGAGGGACGCCTTCGGGATATCCGGGAGCCTCCAGGAAGCGGGCGGTGGTCTCCAGCAGCACCAGGCTGCTGGCGCGCTCGGGGCAGGTGTGCGCGAAGGAGATCGCGGTCGGCCCGCCCTCGGACCAGGCCAGCAGCGCCGCTCGCGGAGATCCGACGGCGTCCAGGACGGCCACGACGTCCCGTACGCGCTGGGACAGATCAGGGGTTGCCCCGTCGGGGTCTCGGTCGGACAGTCCCATGCCGCGCTTGTCGAACGCGATGACCCGGGCGAAGCCGGACAGCAGGCGCAGGAACCGGGCCAGCAGCGGCTCCTGCCAGGAGTACTCGATGTGGGAGACGAACCCCGGCACGAGGACCAGGTCGACCGGCCCGTCGCCGAAGACCTGGTATGCGATGTGGACGCCGCCGGAGTCGGCATACCGCACCGCCGGGGTCGTGGATCCGGGCCTGGTCACGACTGCTCGTCGGGGAAGCGGGTCGGCAGCGTGCCGGCCAGGCGGGTCATGCGGCGCATGGCCGGGACGCGGCCGAGGATGACCGACAGCCGCCCCGTGACCCGGACCTGTCCGCGAATCATGGCGCGCAGCGGGTCGAGGTCCTGACGGATCACCGACTTCCACACGTCATAGGGCGCGACGAGGGTCACCGTGGCATCGGCCACGGCATCCTCGGCGGTGGAGATCTGGTGACTGGTCCACCGCCCGTCCCGGCCATCGAGGCGCAGATAGACCGCGGAGGCGAGGTCGTGCGCATCCGCGGACACGACGGCGCCGATCGTCCCGACCCAGCCCTGCCCGGCGCGCCGGAACTCCTCGTCGTCGTTGCACACCTCGACCCAGCGATCGAGCCACGCGGCGCTGGGAAACACCAGGTCGGACACGCAACCGATCCTCCTCCGTTCCGAGCCGGCGACGCGAGTCGAGATGCGCATTTCGGCGGATGTCTCAGCACGTCACCGAGCCCCAGCCTGGAGTGGTCCATCCACTCGTATGCGTCAGGGGTCCCGAAGATGCTCCATCGACGACTGGGCCGGCTGGCCCTGTGTGCGGCAGTCGTGTTCGGCGCGATCCTCCTGTGGCTGCTCGGACGCCCCGCCGCGTGGGCGGAGGTGGGCCCCAGCGGGGCCTTCACGACGAGCGTGCCGGTGACGGTTCCCTCGTTCCACGGTCTGCAGCCGCAGCTGTCGCTGGCCTATTCCTCCCAGGCCGGCAACGGGTGGGTGGGCGAGGGCTGGCAGCTCACAGGCGCCTCGGTCATCACCCGCCAGTCCGGCGTCCACGGGCTGCCGACGTGGTCCGGCACCGACCACTATGCGCTCGACGGGCTCGACCTCGTCGCGTGCGGTACGGGAGGGCCGCAGGCGGCCACCGCGCCGAGCTGCGCCCACGCAGTCAGCGGCACCATCGCATACGCCGGCTCCATCGAGGACGACCGGCGGATCTCCTTCTCCCCCAACGCCTCCGGGGGCACCTGGACCGTGTGGCAGACCGACGGCACGACCTTCACCTACCAGCCGGTCACGAGCAGCACGAGCGGCGTCCTGGACTGGCGGGTCACCACGGTGCGCGACACCTCCGGCAACACCGTGACCTACCACTGGACCCGGAGCAGCGGGCAGCAAGCGCAGCTGTCCACCATCACCTACGGCGACGTCGTCATCGGCTTCTCCGGCGAGGCACGCCCCGACGTGATCACGGCCGCCGACGGCGACGGCCTGCTCACCATGAGCGACCGCCTCGCGCGGATCACCGAGACGGCCGCCGGGAAGCCGCTGCGGTCCTACCGGCTCACCTACGTCGTCCACAGCCGCCGGACCCGGGAGTCGTTCCTGCACACCGTCCAGCAGGTGGGCAGCGACGGCACCACCACCTATCCGGCCATGATGTATGCCACGAGCCCCCGGCACTCCGTCGTCTCCACCACTCCCACCCGGAGCCACCGAGTGGCCGGCCTGGACGACAGCAGCTGGCCGGCCGGCCCGAACGACTCCACGCGATGGGCAGCCGCCCTGACCGGCGGTCAGAGCGGCCAGCTTGCCTGGTCGGAGCCTCACGACGGGCAGCGGTGGCTCACCGGCGACCTCAACCGGGACGAGCGGCAGGACATCGTCCACGTCCAGACCGTCACCGACGCCGACCAGGACCCCAACGTCATCCAGGTCACCTCCGAGATCAACCGTGACAGCGGTGGATACGCCTCGCAGGACTCCTACCTGCGCTTCCCGTGGCCCACCGACCCCGACCCGGCAGCGGGCCTGACCGCGGCCCAGCAGACGCACAACGACATCCGGGATGCCGCCGTCCAGCTCGCCGACGTCAACGGGGACGGCTATCCGGACCTGGTCCTCACGGTCCAGGAGAGCACCGGGGTGTCGGTCGCCGTCGCCCTCAACACCTCGCCCGCAGGGGCTCCAGGCCGGTTCGCCGCCAGCACCGCCCCGCTGACGACGCTCGCCGGCGGCGGGCACTCCGTCGTCGTCGCCGACGTGACGGGGGACGCCGACGGGGACCTGGTCGTCGAGACCTCCCTCGACCAGCAGTGTGCCGGCGACGCGCCCAGCCTCCACGCCTTCCTCGGGGACGGCACCGGTCGCTTCGCGCCCGGGCCGGTCAGCTGCCTGCCGGAGGCGGTCGGCTCCTGGCACGCGGTGCCCGTCCTCGACCCGGTCGATCTCAACGGCGACCTGAAGTCCGATCTCGCCGACTACCTGCCGGCTGACGAGGGAAGTCACCTGCATCCCGGGCCGAGCACGGCACAGATCGTCACCGCGATCTCCCGCGGCGACGGCCACTTCGCCACGGCCGTCTTCGACACCGGACAGCCCTGGACCGACACCCGGTGGGAGGGCAGCAAGTCCTGTGCCACCGATGGGGACCCGATCCGCACGTGCGGCTCCTTCGAGACGGCCGACCAGCCGGCGCTGTGGGGCACCTTCGACACGCGGCCCGGGACCGATCTGACCGTCCTCACCGAGGCTGACACGAGCCCCTGCTCCGGCATCCAGCACGGCACGATCGTCGCCCACGTGTTCAGCTCCCTCGGGGACGGCACCTTCAGCCGGCACGACTGGTCGACCAGCCTGCCCGACGGGTCGCTGAGCACCATCGTCAAGAAGCACGGCTGGGACAGCGACGGCTGCGTCCAGCCCACTCCCGCCGACGACGTCACCAAGGTGCCCGTCCAGGTCCAGGCCGCCGACGTCACCGGCGACGGCATCGACGACCTGGTCGCCCTCACGAGGAACAAGGACGGTGACACCTACACGGGAGTGACCCGTCTGGTCGACGACGAGCGGGACGCCTTCCTCGCCGACGGCCCCTCCCGTAGCGTCGACTGGGCGGTCGCCGACTGCGCTTCCATCGTCAACGACGGCTGCGCCCGGCCCCTCGTCGCCACCGGCGACGTCAACGGCGACGGCCGCGACGACATCATGGTCATCACCGGCCGGGTCGGCGGCCAGGCGACGACGGCGACGGACCTCAGCAGCCCCGGCCCCTCGCTGACCCGCATCCTGACCGGGGACGTCAACGGCGACGGGCGTCCGGATCGGGTGAGCGTCACCATGGCCTCGGACACCGCCGTGCAGGTCCGCACCAGCCTGGGCAGACCCGACGGCGGCTACCAGGCCACCCCTCCCGTCACCGTGTCGGTCGCCGGCGCCGGCATCATCCACCTGCCGGCCGACGGGTGGCGCCTGGCCGACCTGACCGGTGACCACCGGGCCGACCTGGTCGACCTCCCCCCAGGTCAGCGATCCGGCGTCCTGCTGGTCGCCACGCCGGGAGAGGGCTGGGTCGAGCAGACCCCGACCCTGTCGGCGCTCGACCGCACGTCGAGCACCACAGGCCACCCGACGGCCCACCCGCGTCCCACCTGCACCTACGGCGGGCCCGGACACCATCTCGACTGCGACGACGACGGAGACGACGGAGACGGCGGCGGGGACGCGGGCGACGGTGGTGCCACGACGAACACCGTGCCGGCGCTGCTGCCGGCCATCGGATCGTGGCAGCTCGCCGACGTCACCGGCGACGGCATCACCGACCTCGTCCACGCCGGCCCGGGGCCGGCGCCGTGGAACGAGCCCGGCGTGCTGGTCCTGGCCGGCTCCGCCGACGGGCACCTCGCCGTCCACTGGACACCCGCCCCGGACGCCACGACGGCCGCCGCCCTGACCAAGCCGCTCGGGTGGCATACCGCCGACGTCAACGGCGACGGCAAGGCCGACCTGGTCAACGTCGACACCTCCACCGGAGCCACCCACACCCTGGTCAGCCACGGCAGCACGTGGTCGGTCGCGGCGGCTGGACCATCGCTCGGCACCGGCCAGATCTGCCGACCAGGGACCCGGTTCTGCCAACGGTCCTCCGAGCTCACCCTCGGTATCGGGACGGCTGGGGACGACGACGCCGCCTGGACCCCGGTCGACGTCAACGGCGACGGGATGCAGGACCTTGCCCGGGTCGTCCCCGACGGCAACCGCCTGGACGCCCAGACGCTGATCAGCCGTGGCGACGGCACCTTCCAGCGCGTCGACGACCTGGCCTGGGAGTCGTCGCCGGCCGTACCCGACGCCGTCGCCGACGGCGACACCGAGGACTGGCAGGCCGCCGACGTCGACCTCGACGGACGAGGCGACCTGGTCAAGGCCACCCAGACCGGGACCACCCTGCGGGTCGACGCCCTCCTGTCCGACGGCACCGGGCAGTGGACCCACCGGCAGTGGGAGACCACCGTCAGCGCGGGAGGCACCGGCTGGCAGGTCGAGGCCGACAGCGGCCCCCTGCAGCTGACCCACCTGACGGGTGCGAGTGCCCCTGCCCTCGAGGCGGTCACCTCCGGCGTCGCCCCGGACACCATCACCACGACCCGCAACGGGCTGGGCGCGACCACGCACATCGCATACCAGCCGGGGGCATCGTTCCTGCCGGTCACCGACCCGGTCGAGGCCGCGTGCGCCACGCCACAGGGCTCGGTCCCCTACGTCGCCACCCGTCTGGGCACCTCGGTCGTCGCGCCCGGACTGGCCCGGCCCGCCGGCGCCGGATCCGCCCGCACCGGTGCCGCGCACGGCGCGCTGCGTGTCGTCGGCGGCCGCACCACGCGAGACACGAGCACCCTCGCCTACAGCTGCCCCCGCTACTCGGTGCCGCTCGGCACCTTCGTCGGCTGGCAGGACACCTGGACCAGGCACGCAGCCGCGACGAGCCCCGTCACGGGAGGCGTCGCCCGCCCCGCCTCCATCGAGCACCTCAGCCGCGCCATCGACGTCGTCAGCGGCATCGACCACGTCGCCGTCGACGAGACCACCGACGGGACCGGCGGACTGTTGCGGCGGACCACGACGGAATACGAGCCCACCGGGAGCGCACCGCCCTACCTGGACCAGGTGAGCCGCACGGACACCGGCCCGTGCACCGGCTCGACGTGCAGCGACACGGTCACCACGCTGACCCACGACGCCGACGGCAACGTGACCCGGCAGGTCGACACCGCCGCCGGGGACGGACGGCAGCGCACGACGACCACCCAGTGGCTCTACGACGACCTGCTCTGGCTGCGCGACCAGCCCCGACGCACGACGACGACCCAGCCGGGGCCCGAGGGAGGGACGACCACCCTGGCGGACACGCTGAGCTGCTACGACCACGACACCACTCCGCAGTGCGACTCCCCCCAGGCCTCGACCGCGCGCGGGCTGGTCACCCTCACCCGCGCCTTCGACGACGACACGGACACCTGGATCACCACGAGCACCCACGACTACGACGGACTCGGCAACGCCGTCCGCTCCACGGACGCGGACGGCGAGCCGACGACCACGACCTACGACCCGAGCGGGCTCTTCCCGGTCCGGACGTGCAACGCCCTCGACCAGTGCAGCAGCACGACCGACTGGAGCCGGGTGAGCGAGCAGCCCGGTGTCTCCGTCGCCGTCAACGGCGGCCGCACGACGACGCGCACCGACGCCCTGGGCCGGACCGAGCGCATCGTCGGGCCGACCGGCATACGCACCCACATCACCTACCGCCTCGGCCCGGCCGGCACCCTGACCACCACCAGGACCCGCGCGGGCGGCCTGTCGCGGTGGACCAGCACGCTCACCGACGGCCTCGGTCACACCATCCGCACCCGGACCGCCGGCCCGGACGGGCACACCGTCCAGAGCGAGACCCTCTACCTCGACGCCACCCTCCCGGCCCTGTCCGACACCACCCACGACACCGGCGCCGGCGTCACCGACTGGACCGCCACCACCTACGACGCCCTCGGCCGGTCCGTCGCCACGACGCATGCCGACGGAGCGATCAGCAGGACCGCCTATGCCGTCGACAACGGATACCTGGTCACCACCTCCACCCCCGAGAACCATCACCAGGTCACCACCCGCACCACCGACGGCTGGGGCGACGTCACCGCGGTGAGCCAGGCATCCCCGGAGCACCCCGGCACCCAGGCGACCGTGCGCTACACCGACGACGTGCTCGGCCACGAGACCTCGATCACCGACCCGCACGGCAACACCGAGCGACTCACCTACAACACCCTCGGGCAGAACACCGTCGACGACGACCCCGACCGTGGCGTCACGACCTACGCCTACGACCCGGCCGGGCTCCTGCTCTCGACCACCGATGCGCGCGGCCGGGTGACGACGACCGGCTACGACCGGCTGGGACGCCCCACGAGGAGCCTCGACGGAGCCACGCACGAGGTCAGGACGTGGACCTACGACGCCGGCGGCCCCGCGGACGTCGGCCACCTCACCAGCGAGACCGACCCCTCCGCCACCGGCTGTGCCGGCGGCACCTCCCACCGGTGGACGTACACGGTGCTCGGCGACATCGCCGCCGCCACGCAGTGCACGCACGGCCTGACTGCCACGACGCACACCACCTACGACGCCCTCGACCGACCGCGCTCGACCACCTACCCCGACGGGCTCACCGTCACCCAGACCTACGACGCCGCCGGCGCGCTCACCGCCGTCCCCGGCTTCGTCAGCGCCGTCACCTACACCCCCGACGGGTCTCCCCAGTCCGTGCAGTATGCCAATGGCACCCGGTCCGCCTATGCCTACAGCCCCACGCGGGGCTGGCTCACCCGCCACGACGTCGTCCAGATCGCCACCGGCGCCGGCCTGTTCACCGAGGCATACACCCACGACGCGGTCGGCACCATCCGCACCGCCGCGAGCGGGGACAGCACCACCGGCGGAGCGGCGACCGGCAGAGCGACACAACGCCAGCGCTATACCTACAACGCGCTCGACGAGCTCACCACGGTCACCGATGCCGGCACCGGCCACGTCGAGCAGTCGCTGTCCTACGACGACTCCGGCAACATCCGCACCAACACCCTCGCCGGGGCATACGGCTACCCCAGCCGACGCACCTGCACCACTGCCAGCACCTGCGCCGGGCCCGACGCCGCCACCACTGTCGGGACGCACAGCTACACCTACGACGCCGACGGCGACACCCTCACCGACCGCGTCGGCACGGCCACCACGCACTATGCGTGGACCACCGACGGCATGCTCGCCAGCATCCGCACCCCGTCCGGCTCGACGGTCACCAACACCTACGACGCCGACGACCAGCTCGTCGAGGAGACCGACGCCCACGGTACGACGACGTATGTCGGCAGCCTCGCCACTCACACCCGCGCCGGCTGGCGCGACGCCGTCTACCTCGGATCGACCCTCGTGGCCGAGCACACGGCGAGCGGCACGTCGTGGGACGTCACCGACCACCAGGGCTCGACGCGTGCCACGACCGACCGCTTCGGCCGCGTGACGAGCCGGACCAGCTACACGGCATACGGCGCGGCCCAGAGCCCGACGGACCGCGACCACGGCTACACGGCCGCCCGGCGGGTCGGCACGAGCCGGCTGCTCGATCTCAACGCTCGCGACTACGACCCCGACACCGGCCGCTTCCTCAGCGCCGACACCATCCGACCGGGCGACACCGCAGTCGGCGCCAACCGCTACACCTACGTCGACGACGACCCGGTCGACCACACCGACCCGTCCGGACATGCCGAGACGTCGTGTACCGACGGCTCCTGCTTCGACGTCACAGGCTGGAACAACTTCCTCGCGACCGCGCAGGGTTACGCGACGCGCGGCCTGCCGTCGAGCCCTGGCGTCCAGCTCCAGACCAGCTCGGTGCGCGTCGAGACATCGAGCAACGACGAGGATGACGTCCCGTGCCCGGCAATGGAGATCTGCGAAACCGTCTGGGTCTACGGCACGATTGAAGACCCTCAATTCCAGGTGGTCTCAGATATCTACGGCGCCGGCCTGGACGAGTCGCGGGCTCTCCCGGCAGGCCAGGACCGCGGCGTGCGTCTCGCGCGGGAGGTGCTTGACCGCCTGGGACTCTCAACAAATGTTGGGCCGACGCGAAGCACGCCTGTCGTCGCACCAGCGACTCATAGCCCACGAGAATCGCAGGCATCCTCCGGGTCCTCGGTCTTCGGACCGCCCTCCCCTCTGATATTCACCGGACCTATGGCGGTCAACCCGCCGGGCTTTTGGACGGAACCGTGGAATATCAGAGGATATCTATCCGAGTGGGCGCTAGGGGGCATGAACAACAGCTTCCCAACGATCGACCAGGGCCCTCTCCCCGGCCAGTCCGGACCCGTCACGTCCATCAAGACGATGGACACATTGGCGCCGTCTTATCAGACCAGATCCGGCATCTACTCTCGGATCATGTCATACGTCCGGAGTCTCGCCGCCTTCAACGGAGGCTCGACGGCCGAATACAGTGTGGACCAGGCGCAGATTACGGGACGAACCCTGCGACTCGGCATCCGACCCCAACCACTGACGATGGAGCAGAAGTTGGGAATGGAAGAAGCGATTCTCGACGGTGAAGCGATGGGGGTGGGCGTCGAGCCTGTTCCAATGGGTGAGCTACCCATCATTCCATAAGCCCCCCGACCCGCATTTGATGGAGTCAAGAGCGGGCCGAAGGGGCGGACGGATTGACACGGACGCCGACAGGGTCGTCCTACACCGGCTTCGTCGGCGACGGGATATCCGCCCATGCCACATCGAATGACTGAAGTGTGTTGGGCGGAGGCAGCTTATCTTGTGGCACGCAGAGCGTTGGAGACCTCCGACATTCAAAGTCACGGCATAACCGGGAAGAGAGTCAAATCATGCGCTGGTTCTTGCCCACTCTGTTCGCGATCGGCCAGGCTTCGGTTGACGCGCTCCTTCGGTCAATGACTCTGCATTTTCGGCGGTGATTGGCGCGAGGGCGGAGGTCGAACTGGTAGTGCCAACCTCAGGATCTGTTCCCAAATCACGGGGTGGGCACCGTCTTCACCGCGGGGACGCTCGCGCTACCGGACGGGGATGGTTTTGGGCCCTTGTCGCTGCCTGGTGTGGAGGTCATCCAGAGGGTGCATATGAGGCCAATCAGGCAGAACAGCGCGCCCCAGCCAGCCCATTTCTTCGATCGATCGAGTTGCTCCAGGGCGGTGGCTGCCTGTTGGGCGCGGTACATCTCGACGGAGTTGTACTCCTGCACGATCTGTTGCAAGTTGACGGTGGTAGCCGCCTTGCCGCCCTCGATTCTCAACGTCAGGGTGAGTGCCCTGCCCACCAGGACAACGCCAGCGCCGAGCGCGAGCGTGAGGACCAGGCGCCATCCTGCTCCGACGCTGCTGGTCAGTTGGGTGCCTATGAGGGCCATGATCGCGGTGATCGCGGTGACCAAGGTCGCGTAGCCGTTGCGCCAGACCTTCACATCCGCCATTGCCTTGTCCAACACCGCGGATTGCATCTGCTGGAAGGCCTGTTGATCGGCGCGTGTTGGACGTCGCCGATCAGGGCGTAGTTGACTCGTGTCCATCTCACCCGCCCGTTGTCGTGGGACGGGTGACGGAGTAGCTCGCGCCGCAGCCGTGCTCGGCAGCTGGCGTTCCAGGGTGCACGATCGTGCAATCGCACATGAAGTCTGCCCAGGTCGCGGCCGGCTCAAAGGCCGTTGCGACGCCGCGAACCGACGTAGCCGGGAGCGAAAGCGCCCTCGTCTGGTGGAACGAGTGCCCACACCGAGGGCATGGACCGTCGATGCGCAGGGAACTGACGGACCGGTTCTCGACGTAGGAGAGCGTGAGTGCGCCCGCAATCACGAGGCTCGCCGCCTTGTCATCCAACTCGGCGGATGAGACATCTTCGAAGTCCAGTTCGGGCGTCGTCAATCGGGAACCTCCTTGCCGTCGTCAACTCGCCGGTCAGAACCCCAGTATGACGCAGCACCGGCCCTCGACGACTGGAAGAATTCGAACCGTGGTCGACGAACACGAGAGCACAGAGCCAGAGCCGATCCCCCTGGCGGAACTGGTGGCCGCAGTCGACGGGCTCGATCCGGCAGACCCGGACTGGGCGGACCTCCACTGGTATGTGGCTGACGAGCACCACGACCGATACTTGCAGAACGGGGAGCCTGACGACCTTGACGAGGCGATACGACGTGGCCGCCTCGTCGTAGCTGCGCAGGGCGAGAAATCGGCGCCGCACCTCCACGACCTTGCCTTGATGCTGTGGGACCGCATTGAAGAGACGCAGGGCGCTGACGACTTGCAGGAATACATCCGCCTGCTTGAGGCGAGCCTCGCTCTGCTGGCTGAGGACGACTCCGACGCAGAGCTGAAAGCGAAAAGTCAGGCAAACCTAGCCACCGGTCTGGTCAGCCGGAACCGCTATGGCGCGTCCGAACAGGACATCGAACGAGCGACGGGTCTGTGGGAAGCGGCCTTGACGTCGGAATTGCTCGACACCGGCGTGCAGGCCGGGATCGCCGCCAACATCGCCCAGGCGCTAAGCCGAGACGGCGCGAGCGAGAGCGACCTCCGTCGCGCTGTTTACTATGGGCGTCGGTCTGTTCAATCGCCCATCGACGATCCGGAGGAGATAGCCCAGAACGAGTTTGCGCTGGCTACCGCTCTCGCCAGCCTTCACAGTCTCGTTGAAGACGACGGCTTGCTTGAGGAAGCCATCGTCAATGCTCGCCGGGGTTTGGACCATCTCAACTCCGACGACCCTGACGCACCTGGGTTCACGGCCAACCTGATCGGCTTGCTGCGCCAACAAGCCCGCGAAACCGGCGAGGCTGCGCCGCTCACCGAGGCGGTACGGCTTGCGCTGCGCATCGTGAACCAGATCGCGGACACAGACCGGGACCGCGTCCTGATCTTGAGCACCGCGGCTGCAGCGATGAGTGAGGCAGCGAACCAGTCCGATGACATGACGCTTCTCCGCGAGGCGTTGGAGCTGTATCGACAGGCCATCTTCGTGGCCCCTGATTCCTCCCACGAACAAGGGGTCGCATTGTTCAACCTCGCGTCCGTCTGCCGAGACGGTAACGAACGGCTGGACGCACCTGAGCTGATCGAGGAAGGCATTGACGCCGGATCACGGGCGCTGGGCATCTTCGAGCAGCCCGGGCTCTACAGAGCCGCCGCACTCACCGCGACAGCCAATTGTCTGCGAGACCGGTTCGTACTTGCCGGACTGCTTGCCGATCTCGATCAGGCCCTGGGCTACGCCGAAGACGCTCTCGCGTTCACGCCAGAGCGCCATCCAGAACGAGCTGCGCGACTCACCAATCTGGCGGTCCTGCTCTCTGACGACTTCGCCGAACGCGCAGATCGGGCCCAACTCGACCGCGCCATCCTGCTCTACCGAAGTGCGCTCGACGCCAGCGAGCGAGTCGGAGTGAGGATCCCCGAACGCCTGAACGACCTGGCTCTTGCACTGCGAGACCGAAACAAGGACGCCGGTCATGCGGACGATCTGCGCGAGGCAGTCGAATTGGCCGAGAGCGCCCTCGGGGCAAGCAAACCTGGTCAGCTGACGTGGGCTGGCTACGCCAACAACCTGGGCAATGCCCTTGCTGAACGCTACGAGCTGGACGGCGACGTCGACGATCTGGACCGGGCGATAAGCCTCTTTGAGCAGGCGCTTGCCGACGCCACTGGCAGGGGATTCGAGTCTTCAGGCTACGCGACAAATCTTGGGCTGGCTTTGGCGACCCGAGCCCGCGTGACCGGCTTGATGGCGGACATGGACCAGGCGCTGCTCAACCTTGCCCGGTCGATCGATCTGCTCCCGTCTGAGCATCCCGACCGCGCTCACCGAGCCTCGAATCTCGCCGACGCCTATCGGCAACGCTCGATCATGATGGACAACGTCGGCCACACCTCACTCGCCGAAGCGGATGCCATCGCGGCCGTGGCAACGGCCGAGGACGCAGTGATGTTCGCGGGAACAAGTGACGCCCGGTTGCTGCCCGCGCTATCCAATCTTGCCGAGGCACTGCGTTGGCAACGCGATCTCGTACCCGGATCGGACGTCGGCTCACGGATCCTGGCGGTTCAACGCCGTGCCGCGACGCTAGAGCAGATCACGCCCGCAGAGAAGTTCGGGCAGGCGGGCCGCTGGGCACACGACGCCGAGCTGATCGGGGCGGGCGGGGAGGCGCTGCAAGCATACGAGCATGCGGTCGCCCAAACGACGGAGGTGGCCTGGATCGGCCTAAGCCTCGCCGAACGGCTGGGCCTGCTGCGGGAGATGAACGAGGTGCTCGGCCGAGCGGTCGCCTGCGCGGCGGCTGCCGAACAACCGTGGACCGCATTGGCGTGGGCAGACCATGTGCGCTCAGTGTTGTGGCGACAGGGCATCCAGGCGACCACACTCAGCGCGCAACGCAACGATGCACAGCTTGCAGGATTATCTGGTCTCCAACGCGGACTGCCAGTCGACAGACCTGAGGCTGATCGAGGTCGGAGGGAGCAGATCCGGCAGTGGGCGCACGCAGAACGCGAGGCCCTGCGAGTGACGATCGCTTCTCCAGATCGATACAAGGCGCTCACATTCTCGGGTGTCGTCATCCTCCTGATACCCGGAACAGAAGCGTCCTCGGCGCTGCTGCTCCGCGCCCACGACGACCCGCAGCAGGTCAGACTGCCGCTCGCCCCGGCGGAGCAGCTCTCTACTCACGTCGAGGCGCTACGTCAAGCATCCGCCGTGTTCTTGGCAGCTGATGGTGCGAACCCAAACGAGGAATTGAAAGCCCGCCACGCGATCTTCGACTGCCTCGACTGGCTCTGGGACGCCATCGCCGAGCCAGTCCTGAGCGAAATCGCGCCCGAACCCGGCGAACGGCCTCAGTTGTGGTGGTCGCCCGTCGGTGATTTCGCCCTGCTACCAGTGCATGCAGCAGGTCGTCACCCTCGCAAGAGTGTGCAGCTCGCGAACAAGAAAGCAGCCAAGGCGAGAACTGTCCCGGATCAGGCCAGTTCCTCGTATCTGCCCACGATCCTCGGATCGCGATCCGGGCAGGCGCGAACGACGCGCGCGGACGGCCATCTGCTCTATGTCTCCGCGAATGACGCTTCAGGCAGTCTGACTCACTTGGAGAAGGAGCGAGAGATTGTTGGCGCAGCTCTTCGCCAAGTCCCGATCGATGACCTCGTCGACCACGACGCCACCGTCGCCCGCCTACGCGAGGCGATTCCGGCGTGCAGCTTCTTGCACATCGCGGCGCACGGAGCAATCGGCACCGATGACTTCCTGGATGCGGGCTTTCAGCTGTCGGACGGCCGGTTCACACTTCGTGACCTGGCGGGCTGCAATGCCGATCATGGAAAACTGGCCATGCTGCTCACATGCGAATCCGCGACGGGTGACACGCAGTCCCCGGATGAGGCTCTTCATGTCGCCGGTGCCGCCCATCAGGCCGGCTTCCCGGACGTCATCGCCGCCACCCTGCCCGTTCGCGACGCATCCTCCTTGCCCGTCGTGAGCGCCGTGTATCGGATGCTTGATGAGTCCGCCGACCTCGTGTTCGAGTCGGTGCCCGCTGCGTTGGATGTCGCCGTTCAAGCGCTTCGATTGGATCCGGAGACAGGGCCTGATCCTCTCAGCTGGGTGCCCTACGCGCACTTCAGGGCTGGTCTGGCGCCTGGATAGCCATAGTGGGCCCCGATCAGAAGGGAAGCCGAGAGCAGCCCATCATGTCGGCGAGAACCTTCTTGAACTAGCTTCTGGCGGGCGATGAGCCTCAAGTTTCGCGGAGAGCTGACCGGCCAGTCCGGCAAGAGACGGACGTGGCCGATGACGTCGGGGTCGAGCCCGTGGCGTCGAACGTCCGCGCCGGCTCGGGTCGCGACCGTCGTCGTCTGCGGCGGACCGTTACGGCTTCGGCTGGTAGGTGAGCAGGACGTTGCCGGAGTCGAACTGCTGGGTGCGCAGGAGCGTGAGTGAGGCGCGCCCTTCGAGATCCTCGAAGAGCGACCGGCCCTGACCGAGCACGATCGGAAAGATCATGATCCGCAGCTCGTCGAGCATGCCGGCCGTCAGAAGCTCGGCGGTCAGGTGGGCGCTGCCGAGGATGAGCAGATCCTTCCCGGCCGTGGTCCTGATCCCGGCGATGTGCTCGACGGCCTCGCCGCGCAGCACCGTGGTCCCGGTCCAGCCGGCCTCTGTCATGGTCCGGGAGAACACCGCCTTGTCCATGCCGTTCATCCGCGAGGTGATGGCCGGGTCGTTCGCCTCGGCGTGCTCGGTCGGCCAGTAGGCGGCCATGTGCTCGTAGGTGGCGCGGCCGAATCCGAGGGTGTCTGCGTCGTCGAGCTGGCGGACCGCGAAGTCCTCGAACTCGGTGTCGACGTCGGGCCAGTCGAGCTCGCCGTTCGGGCCCTCCGAGAAGCCGTCGAGACTGACGAAGATGAACGACGCCACGGTTCGCATCGTGTGCTCCTTCCTCGACGGCTCGCGTCCTCAGCTCTCGCCGGCGGCGATCGACCTGGCCAGCGAGTCGAGCAGGGCTCGGGTGCCGTGTTCTCGAGCGGCTGCTGTCTCGCGGCCGTCGAGATAGGCGCCATGCTCGGTCAGGACGAGCTTGGTGGCAGCGCCCGCGTCATGGAACTCCACGCTGAACAGCGTCACCGAGATGCGGGTGTCGTCAGCGAGCATCTCGGTGGTGGCCACGATCCGCGTCCCCGGGACGATGTCGCGGAACTCGGCGGTGTAGGTGTAGACGACACCATCGGGCGACGCACCCCGGTTGACCTCACGGCCCCCGACCCGGAAGTCGAGGGTGTATGCCGTGCCGAGCGCCTCGGGCGAACCGGCGAACCACCGGACCTTGCGCTCGGGGTCGGCCCAGGCCCTGAACACCATGTCGACCGGAGCATCGTAGGTCCGCTCGATGACGAAGGTGTCGTGCGTGACGGTCGGCGTGGTCATCAAGTCTCCTTCGTCGGTCATCGGGTTTCTTCGTTGAGCAGGTCGCCCAGCCGATCCAGCCGGGACTCCCAGCTCCGGCGTCGATCGGCGATCCACTGCTCCACAGCGGTCACCGCGAGCGGCTGGAGGTGGCACATCCGCGTCCTCCCGGTCTTCGTGGTCGTCACCAGGCCGGACGCCTCCAGCACCTGGACGTGTTGGACCACTGCCGCCAGAGACATCTCGAGTGGCCGCGCCAACTCGCTCACCGACGCCGGTCCCGCGCTGAGACGCTCCACCATTCCCCGTCTGCTGCGGTCAGCAAGCGCGTGGAAGGTCCGGTCGAGATCGATCGTCGAGGCAGCCATGTCGCTGCGAGCCTAGGGAACAGCCACGTAATAGTCAAGTAGTTACTTAACTAACGATGACCAGGCGGCGCGGGTTCGATCATCGGCGTTCACTCGGGGTTGGAGGAGCCGCGGCGGAACTCTTGGAAGCGGGCGAGCGACGCGAAGTCGTCGACGGCGTCCCTGCTCGCGACCTTGTCGAGGGGGTGGCCCTGGATGAGTCTCTTGACCGGGACCTCGAGCTTCTTGCCGGTGCGGGTATGCGGGATCGCCGGGACGGCGATGACGTCGTCGGGCACGTGCCGCGGGGACAGACCGGTCCGGATCCGGTTCTTGATGCTCGCGACGAGGGCGTCGTCGAGGACGACCCCGTCCGCGAGGACCAGGAAGAGGGCCAGCCAGTAGCCCCCGTCGTCGAGCTCGGCCCCGATGACCAGGGACTCCCGCACCTCCGACGCCTGGTCGACGACGGCATAGATGTCGGCGCTGCCGAGACGCACGCCGTGCCGGTTGAGGGTGGAGTCCGATCGGCCGGAGACCACGACGCTCCCTCGCGGCGTGGTGAGCATCCAGTCCCCGTGACGCCACACGCCCGGGTAGGTCGAGAAGTAGGCCTCGCGGTAACGCTCGTCGCCGGGGTCGTTCCAGAAGCTCACGGGCATAGAGGGCATAGGCCGGGTGACGACCAGCTCGCCGACCTCACCGACCATCGCTTCGCCGTCGGGGTCCCAGGATTCGAGGGCCACGCCGAGACACGGGCCGGAGATCTCTCCGGGCCAGACGGGCAGGTTCGGCGCGGCGCCGGCGAACCCGGTGACGACGTCGGTGCCGCCGGTCGTCGAGGCCAGCTGGACGCGAGAGCTCACGCGCTCGGAGACCCAGGTGTACGACGCCGCCGGAACGGGTGCGCCCGTCGCACCGATGGTGCGCAGGGCCGAGAGGTCCAGGTCTCGGCCCGGGTGGAGGTCGGCCTGAGCACTGGCCAGGAGATAGCCCGGGCTGACGCCGAGGGCGGCGACCCGCTCCTCGGCCGCGATGCGCCAGAGACGATCAGGGCCTGGATGGCTGGGGCTGCCGTCGTAGAGGACGACCGGGGCGCCCACCAGAAGGCCGGAGGCGACCAGGTTCCACATCATCCAGTTCGTCGTCGTATACCAGAACAGCGGTCGCGCCGGGCCGAGGTCGAGGTGGAGCCCGAGGATCTTGAGGTGCTCCAGGACGACCCCTCCGTGGCTGTGCACGATGCCCTTGGGCAGACCCGTCGTCCCGGAGGAGAAGAGCACCCACAGGGGCGCGGCGAACGACACCCGGGTGAACGTCGGCTCCGCGGGGACGCCGACGGCGTCCGTCCACGGCACGGCGCCGGATGGCGCGTCGAGGCCGAGGTTCGGCACGTGGACGGTGGCCCGCAGCGTCGGCAGGGCACGCCGGAGCTCGGCGACCTCGGCCCGACGGTCATGGGCACGACCGTTCCACAGGTAGCCGTCGGCCGCGAAGAGCACGGTCGGCTCGAGCTGGGCGAATCGGGTGGCTGCTCCTGCTCCGGAGTAGTCCTGGGCGCAGGCCGACCACACGGCGCCCAGGCTCGCCGTGGCGAGGAACGCCACCAACGTCGGGGTGGTGTTCGGCAGGTAGCCGATCACCCGGTCCCCCTGGCCGACTCCCTGGTCCTCGAGCCAGCCGGCGAGCGCGCCGACCTGAGCCCGGAGCTCGCGCCAGGTCGTCCGCTCGACCTTGCCGTGCTCGCCGAGCGAGGTGACCGCGACGGTGTCGGCCACGGCGGGGTCGCCTGCCCGGCGAAGGGCGTGCTCGGCATAGTTGAGCCGCACGTCGGGGAACCAGCGCGCGCCGGGCATGCGGTCGTCGGCGAGCGCCACGGCCGGGTTCCCGTCGGCCTGCACGTCGAAGAAGGTCCAGATCGACGCCCAGAACGCCTCGAGATCCTCGACCGACCACAACCAGAGGTCGTGGTAGCCGGTGAGGTTGCGGCCGGATCGCTCCGCTGCCCGCTCGGTGAACCGCTGGATCGCGGAGGCCGCCACCGTGGTCGGGTCAGGGGTCCAGATGGCCTCCATCAGCCGGGCTGGTGGGCGCTGGTCGGGGCGGCGAGCGTCATCGACGCGGTGAGACCGGCGCCGACGATCAGGGCAGGGACCTCGGTGTCCGCCATGGGATGCCTCCTCGGCACGTTCGGGATCGGGACTTCGTGGACCGCCCTCGGTGGAGTGACCCGCGGACCGCCACGTGGCGTCCCGGCACAGTCTGCGCCGCCGAGCGCAACTTTTCAAGAAAAAAAAGATTTTCTATGTGGACATCTTAAATTCCTGAGCCTTGAGTGCCTATGCTGGCCGCATGGCCCAGAGGACGCCGCCCGCCACCCTTGCCGAGGGCGTCTACCTTCGGTTGCGCGGCGAGCTGCTGCGCGGCGAGCAGGCCCCCGGCTCGAAACTGCGCATCAACGAGATGGCGGGCCGCTACGCGGTCAGCCCCAGCGTCCTGCGGGAGGTCCTCACCCGCTTGGCCGAGCAAGGGCTCGTCGTTGCGATGCCTCAGCGGGGTTTCGCCGTCATGGAGCTCTCGATCCCCGAGCTCGAGGACCTCACCCGCGCGCGACGCCTCATCGAGATGATGGCGTTGCGGGAGTCCATCGCCGACGGCGACATCGCCTGGGAGTCCCGCGTGCTGGCCGCCCACCACCGGCTCAGCCGGACCCCGATGTCGACCCCTGACGGACACATCGCCGACGAATGGGCCGATGCCCACGTGGCCTTCCATCACGTGCTGCTCGCCGGCGGCAGGAGCAGCCGTCTCACCAGCATCGCCGACAACCTCCGCGACTGCTCCAACCTGTACCTGCACTGGTCCCGCGAGCTGGCCCACGACACCGGCCGCGACGTCGCAGCCGAGCATCAGAACATCGCGGAGCTCACCCTGGCCAGAGACGCAGACGCCGCCGCCGAAGCGCTCGGGTGCCATATCGAGCGCACCACCGCGGCGCTGGTCGACTACGTCATGCAGCTCGACGGCGTCGGCCTCCGGCAGACCACCTGACGTGTCGAGGGTGCCCTCCTGCGGCATACCCGAGACAAGCCGGCGACCGGCCGGAGCGGTTCGGATGGTTCGCCACGGTCCCCCTGCCGGACGTCGACGCGGCTGCCACGGAGGTCGAGCGGGCGCTCGACGCGGGGGCCGACGGCATCACCCTGCTGGCGAACAACCGCGGGACATACGTCGGTGAGGACGGGCTCGACCTCTCCGGGCCCCGGGACCCGGAGGGCTGACACCGCTGCGACCGGCCGCACCCCCGCACCCCCTGCTGCCCGTCCAGCAGCAGCTACCAAGGGGCCGCCCCCTGGCCCACGACACACGCGGTCGAGCCTGGTCGGGACCGGCCGGCTCCCGGTCCCGACCAGGAATCCACGATGTGAGACACCGCGGACAGGGCTCCGTGAAACCCTTCCCCTAGAAGGTTTTCAGGAGTATAAACCTATCGTTGGTTGCTTTTCGGAGCCCCGCCGATCCGTGAAGCCGGTCGGGAGGGCGGCCGATCTGGATGTTCAACGTCGAATGATCCGAGGAATCCCATGACAGCTCACCCAGCCCAACCGGTGCAGAGTGCACTCAGCGAAATGGGCGGGCCCAACGATCCGCCGCCTCCCGTGAAGGGAACCCTGAACCGGCTGCTGTTCTGGATCTTCCCGACGAACTTCTCGATCTTCCTGATGTGGGGTGCCATCCCCGGCATCCTGCTGACCACCCAGGTCCAGAACATCGACCCTGCCAATGTCGTGCCGCACATGATGATCGTGACGGTGGCGGGCTCGATCTGCGCGATGATCGCCCAGCCGCTCGCCGGCGAGGTGAGCGACCGGACCCGGTCGAAGCTGGGGCGTCGCACCCCCTGGATGGTCCTCGGGACCATCGTCGGCGGCGTCGGCTTGCTCGGTCTGGCCATCTCCAGCAAGAGCCTGGTGATGATCACGATCGCGTGGTGCGTGGTGCAGATCGCCTACAACTTCGTGCAGGGGCCGCTGTCCGCGATCCTGCCCGACCGGGTGCCGCTCAACCGTCGCGGCACCTTCTCCGCGATCTTCGGGTGCGGCCTGATGGCCGGCTCGACCATCGGCGGCATCGTCGGCTCGCAGTTCATCCACCGCATTCCGGCCGCCTACATCCTGTTCGCGATCATCGTGTTCGTCGTGGTGCTCGGCTTCGTCTTCTTCAACCCGGACCACTCGAACGTCGACGAGCCGAAGCCTCCGTTCGAGCTGAAGGAGTTCCTCAAGACCTTCATGATCAGCCCGAAGCAGCACCCCGACTTCTTCTGGGCCTTCATGGGGCGCCTGCTGCTCTACATCGCCTACTTCGCCGTCGCGGGCTACCAGCTGCTGATCCTGGAGCACTACATCGGCCTGAGCGAGGGCAAGGCCGCGGACACCGTCGCCGCGGTCGGCGTGGTCAGCCTGATCACCATCCTGCTGAGCACGGCAGTCGGTGGCCCGCTGTCGGACAAGATGGGGCGCCGCAAGCCGGTCGTCTTCGTCTCCTCGGCACTCATGTCGCTCGCGCTGATCATCCCGTTCTTCAACAGCCACGTCGCCATCTGGTACGTCTACGCGGCCGTCATGGGCCTCGGGTTCGGTGCCTTCCAGGGAGTCGACACCGCGCTGATGAGCGAGGTGCTGCCGTCCGCCGAGTCGTTCGGAAAGGACCTCGGCGTGGTCAACATCGCGGCGACTCTGCCGCAGGTGATGGCCCCGTTCCTCGCCGGTGTCATCGTCCTGGTCGGCGGCGGCGGCAGCGCCGGATACCGGCTCATGTTCCCGGTCTGCTTCGTCTTCGCCGTTCTCGGCGCCAGCTGCATCGCCTTCATCAAGGGCGTGAGGTAGGAACGGGCGTCACGCAGCCCGCACTCAAACTCTCCCGGAGATTCCCGGTCGACGATTCGGAAGGATCCTCAGTAATGGACGACGTGGTTGCAGGGACATCGTGGGCGGACTCGCCCGAGATCGAGGCGCGCATCGACGAGCTGCTCGCGCAGATGAGTCTGGAGGAGAAGGCGGAGTTCGTCACCGGCGGCTGGAACTTCAACTACGGCTTCTTCTCGGCCGGCCTCGACCGACTGGGCATTCCCAACATGCAGATGGCCGACGGCCCGGCGGGAGTGCGCATCAACCGAGGAGATGTCCACGACGGCCGGGCGACCGCCCTGCCGGCGCCCATCGCCCTGGCCGCCACCTGGGATCCCGAGCAGGCGCACGAGTACGGCACGGTGATCGGTGTCGAGTGTCGGGCCACCGATCACAACGTCTCCCTCGGCCCGGCCGTCGACATCGCCCGGGTTCCGGTGGCGGGCCGGACCTTCGAGTCCTACGGCGAGGATCCGGTGCTGACCGCACGGATCGGCGTCGGGGTGGTCCAGGGTGTGCAGGCTCAGGGCGTGCAGGCCTGCGCGAAGCACTACGCGCTCAACAACCAGGAGCACGAGCGGAGCTCGATCTCCTCAGAGGTCGACGAACGCACGACACGGGAGATCTACCTGCCCTCGTTCGAGGCGCTGATCCGCGAGGGCGGCGTCGCCTCGATGATGGCCTCCTTCAACAAGGTGAACGGCACCTTCGTGTGCGAGCACACCGAGCTCCTCCATGACATCCTGCGTGACGACCTCGGGTTCCGCGGCTGGATCATGAGCGACTTCGGTGCGAACCACTCCACTGCCGAGGCGGCCAATGCCGGTCTGGACAACGAACAGCCCGGCGCAGGATTCTGGGGCGGACAGCTGGCCGACGCGGTGCGCCGTGGGGAGGTCACCGAGGAGGCCCTCGACACCAAGATCCGCAACACTCTCCGTCCGATCATCGGCTTGGGCCAGATGGAGAACCCGGTCGGGATCAGCGAGTTCGACGAGGACGCACACCACATCGCGGCACAGCGGATCGCCGAGGACTCCATGGTTCTCCTGCACAACGACGGCATCCTGCCGCTGCGCGAGGTGCGGACGGTGGCGCTGATCGGGCCGGATGTCGACGCCGACACGGCGCGCGGCGGCGGCAGCTCCATGGTCAAGCCGACCCGGGTGACCTCGCCGCTGGGTGGCCTGACCGAGGCGCTCGGCAGTCAGGTGCAGGTCGAGATCGCATACGGCACCGACCCGATCACACCGGGTGCGGTGCTCAAGGGCCCTGACCCGATCCCGTCGGGCTTCCTCACCACCCCGGAGGGAGAGCCCGGCCTGCATGCGGAGTACTGGACGAACACCGACTTCGGCGGCGATCCGTTCACGGTGCGCACCGACACCCAGCTCGATCTCAACCTCGGGTTCTTCAACTTCCCCGGGTTCAACGCGCATTCCGGGCGCTACGTGCCCCTGCCCGGAGAGCTCAACGGCCAGATCTCGGCACGCTGGCACACCGATCTGACGCCACCGGTGGACGGTCTCTACGTCCTCGCCCTGTCCGTCCTCGGCGAGGGACGGATGTGGCTGGACGGCGAGCTCGTGCTGGACTCGGTGTCGAGGCCGAAGGACGCGGCGGCTGACGCCAGCCAGCCGTCACCCGTCGGCGCGTCGGTCTCCGAATCGGCATCCGAGCCTGGCACCGAGCAGGCGACCGGATACGGGTATGCCTACGGTGCCGGCCAGCCCGAGACGAGCGGTGAACCGGGCGCAGTCTCGCAATACCTCCACGCCGTCGAGCTGAGCGCCGGCCGCTCCTACCGGATCGTCGTCGAGTACAAGGCGAACGACTCCTCCCAGGGCTTCGAGCTCGGCGCCCAGGTGCGGTTGGGCTGGGTCGCTCCCCCAGAGGTGGTGGCGCCCTCGGTCGTCGAGGCCGCTGCACTCGCCGCGCGTTCCGACGTGGCCGTCGTCGTGGTGCGCACCTACGAGTCCGAGGGCGAGGACCGCCCGCACCTGCGCCTCCCCAACGGTCAGAACGAGCTCATCCGTGAGGTGCTGAAGGCGAACCCGCGGACCGTGGTGGTCCTCATGACGGGCTCTCCGGTCGCTGTGAACGCCTGGGGCGGCGCCCCTGCGGCGTTGCTGCAGGCCTGGTTCCCCGGGCAGGCCCAGGGAGGCGCCCTCGGGCGGGTGTTGACCGGTGCGGCCGAGCCGGGTGGGCGCCTGCCGCTGACCTTCCCGGCCTCGTTGGCCCAGACACCGGCTCGCGACCCGCTCTCCTACCCCGGCGCGAAGGGCCGGGTCACCTACACCGAAGGTGTGCTGGTGGGGTACCGCGGCTTCGCCACCGAGGGCCTCGAGCCGGCCTACCCGTTCGGACACGGTCTGGGATACACCCGATTCGAGTTCGAGGACCTCCAGATCGCCGACTCGAGCGAGGACGAGGCGGTCGCCCGGGTCTCGTGCACGATCCGCAACTCCGGTCCGCGTGAGGGATCCGAGGTGGTCCAGCTGTACGTGGGAACCCTGCCCACCGAGACGATCACCCCGTCCCGGCAACTCGCGGCCTTCCAGAAGGTGCGGCTGGCCGCCGGCGCTTCGCAGCGCGTGACACTGGAGATCCCCCGGCGTGCCGTCTCCTACTACGACGTGGATCGTCACGGATGGACCACGCCGGCCGGAGAGGTGGAGATGTTCCTGGGGGCCTCGGTCAGCGATGTGCGGCTGACCGGAGTGATCCGGGTCGGGTAGCAGCCTCCTTCCAACCGTGATCCGCGACATGATCTCCGCGACGAGAAGGCCGCGATCCGTCGGGTCGTCACCGGTATGCCGCGACCCGCTGGGCCCCCGGTATGGTCACGACATGGGCGCACGAGGGAATTACGCCAAAGGGGAGATCAAGCGAAAGCAGATTCTTTCCGCAGTAACCGAGGCAGTTGCAGCCGGAGGCAGCCGATACGCACATCTGAGTGAGGTCGCCAGGAAGGTTGGTCTCACGAAGGCCGGCCTGTTGCACTACTTCCCGACCAGAGAAGTGCTCTACGAGGAGGTGCTGCGAGCGCGCGATGTGCACGACCGGGACCAATACACCACGGATCGCAGAGGTGTCGAAGGATATTTCGCGGTCATCGAGCACAATCGCGAGGTTCCCGGACTGGCGCGGCTCTATGCGGAGTTCTCCGTCGAGGCGACCCGTGAGGGGCATCCGGCCCGCGAGTTCTTCCTCGAACGCTATACGTATCTGAGAGAGGCCCTATGCACCGACATCGCGGACGCACAGTCCACCGGCGAGATGGGTCCGCACGTCTCACCTGAGGTGCTCGCCGATCTGCTGATCGCCGCCGCAGACGGATTGCAGGTGCAATGGCTGCTGAACCCGGACATCGATGTCGCAGGGAGGCTTCGTGTCTTGTGGAGGAACGCCTGTATCGCGTCACACCACCCGGACTGAGCCTCGAATGAGCCTCTTCATTGGATAGATCATCGGATAGAGACTCCGTGCGTGATCGCGAGTCTCTGGAAGGAACGAATCAGGTGGATCCCGAACCGCTGCCCTATCTCGACCCAGGGGTCGAGATACCGGCGCGTGTTGCCGATCTCCTCGGCCGGATGACCGTCGAGGAGAAGGTGGGTCAGATGCTGCAGCTGGACGCCCGCGACGACCTCGACGACCAGGTGCTGCGGATGCACGTCGGCTCGGTCCTGCATGCCTCACCGGAGCGGGTGCTCCGGGCCAACGAGCTGAGCCGGCAGACCCGGCTGCGGATCCCCCTGCTGGTGGGTGAGGACTGCATCCACGGCCACTCCTTCTGGGAGGGTGCGACCATCTTTCCCACCCAGCTGGGAATGGCGGGATCGTGGGATCCGGACCTGGTCGAGCAGGTGGCCCGGGCGACGGCAGTCGAGGTCTCTGCCACGGGAGTGCACTGGACGTTCTCGCCGGTCCTCTGCATCGCGCGGGACCTGCGCTGGGGGCGGGTGGACGAGACGTTCGGCGAGGATCCCCATCTCATCGGGGAGCTGGCCAGCGCGATGGTGCGGGGCTACCAAGGGGACGGGCTGTCCGACCCGACGGCGGTGCTCGCCTCCGCGAAGCACTTCGCCGGGTACTCCGAGACACAGGGTGGGCGGGATGCCAGCGAAGCGGACATCTCCCGTCGCAAGCTGCGGTCGTGGTTCCTGCCGCCCTTCGAGCGAGTGGCCCGAGAGGGGTGCCGCACGTTCATGCTCGGCTATCAGAGCATCGACGGTGTGCCGGTCACGATCAACCACTGGCTGCTGAGCGAGGTCCTGCGGGGTGAATGGGAGTACACCGGGACGCTGGTGACCGACTGGGACAACGTCGGTCGCATGGTGTGGGAGCAGCGTGTCCAGCCGGACTACGCGCATGCGGCCGCGGCCGCGGTGAGAGCCGGCAACGACATGGTGATGACCACGCCAGGCTTCTTCGACGGCGCCCTGGAGGCGATCGAGCAGGGCTTGCTGTCCCCGAGCGACGTGGACGCCGCCGTCGGGAGGATCCTCACCCTGAAGTTCGAGCTCGGGCTGTTCGAGGACCCGCGGTCGCCGTCCCAGGCACGCATCGACGAGTGTGTGGGAGCCACCGAGCATCGTGCGATCAATCTGGAGATCACCCGCCGATCGCTGGTGCTGCTGCGCAACGACGGCAGCCTGCTGCCGCTGGACGGCGGCCTCGTCGCGGATCCGACGGATGGACGAGGCCGAGCCATGCCAACCGGCCGGCGGCCGAGGCGCATTGCGGTGGTGGGCCCGCTGGCCGACGACGCGCAGACCCAACTCGGCGACTGGGCCGGCGGATCGGGCCAGGCCGGCTGGTTGGACGGCCAGCCACGGGAGATGATCAGCACGGTGCTGGACGGCCTGCGGGCCCACGTGCCGGTCGACTGGACCGTCACCCACGCCCGCGGAGCCGACATCCTCACCGTGACTCCCGACCCCGCCGGAGAGCTCTTCCCGGACGGGCAGCCCCGCCCACCGGTCATCGTCCCGGCACCCGCAGACGATGACCTGATCGCCGACGCGGTCGCGGACGCGAAGCGCGCCGACTATGTGGTGGCCGTCGTCGGTGACCGTATCGAGCTGGTCGGCGAGGGGCGCTCGACCGCCACGTTGGAGCTGGTCGGCGGCCAGAACGCCCTCCTGGAGGCGCTGGCTCGCACGGGTGTCCCCCTGATCGTCATCCTCATGGCGTCGAAACCGCTGGTGCTCCCCTCCTCGGTCACCGAGGCCGCTGCACTGGTGTGGGTGGCGAGCCCGGGAATGGAGGGTGGCCGGGCGATCGCGGAGCTGCTGCTCGGCCTCATCGAGCCCAGCGGCCGGTTGCCGATCTCGTTCGCCCGACACGCCGGCCAGCAGCCCACCTTCTACAACCAGATCCATGGCCAGCACGGCAGCCGCTACGCCGACCTCACCCAGGAGCCTGCCTTCGCGTTCGGCGAGGGGTATGCATACACCTGGGTCGAGTACGAGGACCTCCAGCTGTCCGAGCCCGACGTCGGCCCCTCGGACACGCTGCACGCCTCGGTCAGCGTCCGCAATGTCGGCGCGCGCCCCGCGCACGAGGTCGTCCAGCTGTACGGGAGCGATCTGGTCACCTCGGTCAGCTGGGCCGATCAGGAGCTGAAGGCGTTTCGCCATGTCGACCTCGAGCCGGGCGAGCAGCGGACGGTCGACTTCGACGTCCCGGTCTCGGAGTTCACGATCGTGGACGCCGAGGGCCGGCGCGTCGTGGAGCCGGGTGAGTTCGAGCTCCGCGTCGGACGGTCCAGCCGCGCCGAGCATCAGCTGCATACCACGTTCACCGTCCACCCCAACCGCGCTGAGACATCGCACATGAGACAGGAGAGTCAGTCATGACAGGTATCACCATCGCCTCCGCATACGGCGCGGGCGGAGAGGAGATCGCGGATCGAGTCGCCGAGGAGCTGGGCTTCAAGGTCCTGGGCCGGGCGATCAACGCGAAGGTCGCCGCCGAGCTCAACCTGGCCGAGGACGAGGTGGCGAGTGGCCAGCACCGGCTCACCTTCGGCCAGCGTCTCGGCCGCGCGTTCCTGCCCGCGGCGCAGAACGTGCTGGGCAACGATGCCGGCACCATCGGCGACTCGACAGAGCTGCGCATCGCGGCCGAGAAGGTCATGGAGGAGGCGTTGGCGGACGGCGGCACGGTGATCCTCGGTCGAGCCGGCGCAGTCGCCCTGCAGCACCGTCCCGACGTCTTCCGGGTGAGGGTGTACGGGGAGATCGAGGAGCGGATCGCCTTTGCCGTCGAGCACTACGACAACGTGGACGAGGCGACCGCGCGCAAGGACCTGATGGAGTCGGACCGGGCCCGGATCAGGTACTGGCAGCACATGTACGGGCTCGAGTTCCACCCCTCCGATCAACGCTGGTACCAGCTCCAGCTGCACACTTCCCAGCTCGGGCTGGACACCTGTGTGCGACTCATCGTCGACGCATACACCGTCCTTTTCTCCGGCGACGGCACGTCCTCCACCGCACAGGGTTGAGCGGCGCCGACCGGATCGGCAGGCAGCTCACGGGATCGACCGACAAGATTGGGGAAGCAATGATCGACGACCGCTATCGTGACGCGTCCGTGCCGATCGGCACGCGCGTGGAGATCCTGCTCGAGCAGATGACCGTCGAAGAGAAGGCGGGTCTCTTCTTCCAGCCGATGATCAAGCCCGGGCCTGACGGTGAGCTGGCCGGACCCGATCCCGTCTTCGACATCCTCGGAACCGAGGACCTGGTCGTCGGTCGTCATCTGAACCATTTCAACCTGCTTGGTGAGGTCACCGACGCCCGGGTCACCGCGGAATGGCACAACCGCCTTCAGCGGCTGGCCGCGTCGACGCGGCTCGGGATCCCGGTGTCGCTGTCCACCGATCCCCGGCATGCGTTCACCCACAACCCTGGCACCTCGACCCAGGCCGGCATGTTCTCCCAGTGGCCCGAAGCACTCGGCTTCGGCGCAGTCGGTGACGAGCAGCTCGTGGAGCGCTTCGGTGAGATCGTCCGCACCGAGTACACCGCGGTCGGGCTGCGGGTGGCGCTGCACCCCCAGGTCGACCTCGCGACGGAGCCCCGCTGGTCCCGGCTGATCGGCACCTACGGTGAGGACGCCGAGCTGAGCGGAAGGCTCGGCGTGGCCTTCATCCGCGGGCTCCAGGGCCCATCGCTGGGCGCCACCTCCGTCGCGGCCATCGTCAAGCACTTCCCCGGCGGTGGGCCTCAGAAGGACGGCGAGGACCCGCATTTCGCGCACGGCCGGGAGCAGGTCTATCCGGGCGGCAACTTCGACTACCACCTGAGGCCCTTCGAAGCCGTGCTCGAGGCCGGGGTCAGCCAGGTGATGCCCTACTACGGTATGCCGGTCGGGACCGAGTACGAGGAGGTCGGGTTCGGCTTCAACCGTGCCGTGATCACCGGACTCCTGCGCGAGCACTACGGATTCGACGGCATCGTCTGCACGGACTGGGGGCTGCTCAGCGACGCGTCGATCCTCGGTGAGGTCTTCCCCGCTCGGGCCTGGGGAGTCGAGCACCTCTCGGTTCCCGAGCGCGTGCTGAAGGCCCTGGACGCAGGCGTGGACCAGTTCGGGGGCGAGGCGATCCCCGAGGTCCTCGTGAGCCTCGTGCGCTCGGGACAGGTCAGCGAAGAGCGCCTCGACGTCTCCGTCCGCCGGCTGCTGCGGGAGAAGTTCGTGCTCGGCCTCTTCGACGCACCATACGTCGATGCCGAGGCGGCCCGGCAGATCGTGGGCACAGCGGAGTTCCGTGCCGCGGGCGACGCCGCCCAGCGTGCGGCGATGACTGTGCTGAGCAACACTGTGAGTGACGGGACCGCGACACTGCCGCTGCCCCGAGGCAGGCACATCTACGTGGAGAACGTGCAGCGCGAGGTGGCCGAACGGTACGGCACCGTCGTCGACGACCCGGACGAAGCCGATCTCGCGATCGTCCGGGTCGCGGCCCCCTACGAGCCTCGGGGCACCGGCTTCGAGTCCTTCTTCCACTCGGGTTCGCTCGACTTCCCCGACGAGACGATCGCGCACATCACCGGGCTGGCCTCGAGGGTTCCGACCGTGCTCGACGTCTTCCTCGAACGTCCCGCGATCCTCACTCCCTTCGTCGGTGCGGTTGCCGCCATCACGGCCGACTTCGGCGCCTCCGATGCGGCGGTGCTCGACGTCCTGTTCGGCGATGCTGTCCCACGGGGGCGACTTCCCGTCGAGCTGCCCTCGAGCATGGCCGCCGTCGAGGCGAGCCGTTCCGATGTCCCCTCGGACACGGCCGACCCGCTGTTCGGGTTCGGTCACGGCCTGCAGCTGTAAGGCATACGAGCGACCCACACCGTCCCCATCGAGCGACGACCCCCAGCCAGCCCGTCGAGGGTGCACAGTGGGAAGACGTCAAACGGCGAGCAGGTCGGTGGCGCGAGATGTCAGAGCCCTCGACGCCGTCGGTTCCACGAGCAACCGGAGGTCCTCAGCATGCGGAAGATCGTGATGTACGAGCTGCTCTCCCTCGACGGGGTCGCCGAGGATCCCGACCGGTTCGTCACGGAGTGGGACGAGGAGATGGCGGCGAACCTGGCCGCGGTGATCGCCACGCAGGACGCCGTCGTCCTCGGCAGGCGCAGCTACGACGAGTGGTCCCGGTTCTGGCCAGGCATCGAGAACCATCCGTTCGCCACCTTCATCAACGGCGTCGCGAAGTACGTGGCGACCTCCACGCCGCTGGACGCGCCCTGGGCCGGGACGACCGTGATGGACGGTGACCCGGTCGACGCCCTGCAGGACCTGCGGCGGGGGCCCGGCGGCGACATCGGCGTCCATGCCAGCATCTCGCTGGCCCGATCCCTGCTCGCCGCCGACCTCGTCGACGAGCTCAGGCTGGTGATCGCGCCGGCCATCGCCGGCAGCGGACGGCGACTTCTCGACGGCCTGCCGGCGATCCGGCTCGACACGGTCCGGGTCGCGACGTCACCGACCGGCCACCTGCTCGCCGACTACCGCGTCGTCCGGAGCTGACGTGCCCGGAGGGCTCTTCGACGCTCCGGGCGAGGGGCTCGGGGGCAGGCCCGCCGACCCCTTCGAGCCGGTGTCGGTCACGGCGTCGGTCACCACGACCGGCCGCGTCGTCGTCGCCGTGGCGCCCGTGGAGTCGGTGATGGTGAGAGCGATCGCGAAGGTGCCGGCCGTGGCATACCCGTGCTTGGTGGCCGGACTCGGCTGGGGTCCTCCGGTCGTGCCGTCGCCGAAGGAGAACCGGTAGGACACGACCCGAGCTCCCGCGGCCGGGTGGGAGCCCGAGGCGTCCAGGGTGACGACGAGCGGGGCCGGTCCGGACCGCGGCTCGACCCGCAGCACGGCGACCGGCGCGGCAGGCGGCGTCGATGTGACCCGGGCCCGAGTGATGTCGTGGGAGGGCGTGAGGACGAGGTGTCCGCTCGGTCGGCCGGTGGCTCCCGACCCGGCGGTATGCCCCGTGGTCGGGATGGCCTCCGTCCGGCGGGCCGTCGAGTGGTCGGCTCGGTGCAGCGCCTCGACCGCGACGAGCAGGGCCGCGGTGAGGAGCACGGCGACCAGGGCACGAACCGCGAGCCAGCGGCGCCGGCGTCGGTGGCCCCGGCCGACCGCCGCGGCGACGTCGGACTCCGCCATGGGCTGCTGGGCGTCCCAGCGCCGCAACGACTCTCGCCGGGACCCGCTCACCACGACAGGCCCTCCCCCGAGCCGGCGGGCTCTCCCCGGTCGGCCGGCTCACGTCCGTCGCCGACCGGCGGGCCGAGGATCCGAGAGACCTCGGAGGGGTCCAGGCGCAGCATCGCGGCGACGGAGGCCTCGGGCAGCTCGGCGTAGTCGACGAGGGCGATGACGATGCGCTCGAGGGGTGGGCGCCGCGCGACGTCCTGCACCGGCGCCGCGTCCTGGTCGGTCACCGGCGGCGCGACGACCCGATAGGGCTGCCCCAGCCGCAGCGAGTGCCGGATGAGCCCGACGGCGCGACAGATGAGGAACGTCCGGGCCGTCTCCTCGACGACCCGCCCACGCCACAGCCGGGCCGTGTCGTCGACGGCCTCCGCGACGAGGTCGCCGATCTGGTCGGGGTCGACCCCGACGATGCGCGCGATCGACACCAGCTGCCGCGACCCGCCCTCGCAGACGCTTCGCAGGGCGCGGCGGCGGCTCGGCACGGGCACCGTCGCGTGGATGCCGAGGGCGTCGAGCTCGAACTCGGTCAGCAGCGGCAGGATGACGACGGCGAACAGGACGGCGGCGCCGACCTCGGCGAGGTGGTATCGCCGCGGGGCCCACACCGACGCGACGAGCGCTCCGACGCCGAGCAGGCCGAGCAGCACCCGACCGGGCCGCCGCATGCTCTCCCAGCGGGAGACCTCTCCGGAGCGGCACGCCACGAGCTGGGCCGAGGACTGTGGGAGAGACACCGCCCAGCACACCGCATACCGGTTGCAGCACGGTTGCACCGGCGTGACAGCCGGTCGGCTCGACTCGACCGGGCGTACTCCCCTCCGGAATCCACGATCCCGATACGGACACACCCCTTCTACCTCGGGCCGGGCCCGCAGCCCCGCCGGCCGCTGCAACCAGGATGCAACCGCACCGGCGGATCGTGCATCCCGGGGCCCCACCCGGGGCCCGGACACCACGGACGAGGGAGGGCACGACGATGAGCGACATCCAGGTGTTCGAGGCGGTCTGGCTGCCGGGCACGCACCGGAACCACCGCGGGGCGGGCGCGAGCGCGGTCATCTCGCGCGGGACGGGCTTCGGCCTCACGGGCTG
Organism: Nostocoides sp.; assembly: GCA_039812405.1. Taxonomy (GTDB): domain Bacteria; phylum Actinomycetota; class Actinomycetes; order Actinomycetales; family Dermatophilaceae; genus Nostocoides. Next base: position 3,021 of record JBDIAL010000009.1, on the reverse strand, counting down.
GACCGACGAGGCGGACGAGACCGTCGTCTTCCCCGGCTTCGGCCCGTGCGACTTCCTCTGGTGGTCGAGCGGAGCCGCCACCGCCGAGCATCGGGACCCGGGCGACGCCCGCCACATCGACGTGACCTTCCCCGGGGGAGACCCACGGGGATCGGTCAGCTCCTGGTACCGGCCCGAGGGCAGTTCCAAGCAGCCGGGTCCTCCAGGCCTGCTCTTCGACGCATGGTCCGACGTCGACGGCGCGTTCCTCGACTGGGACGTCGACCCGTTCGAGGTGACGCCGGCCGCCGACCGGCGCGACGACCTCGCCGACTCCAGCACGGACCACGTCACGGTGAGCGTCCCGACGGCGGAGTGGCCGGGCCGCCCCGACCTGTCCTTCACCGGCTGGGCTGTCGTGAGCGGCACGGCGACGGTCGCCGGTCAGAGCGTCTCGGTGGACGCCGGCCGGTCCGCCATCGCCTTCGCGACCTACGGGGCGGCGGACGCCCGGTTCCGCTGGCCGGTGAACCATTTCATCCCCCAGCTCTGGACGATGGGCGACCCCGCCGAGGCGCGGAGGATCATCGACGCCGTCGCGGCGCGGCCCGAGACCGACCTCCTCACCGACCTCCTGGCGACCGTGACCCTGCGAGCCGCGACCGACGTCCTCGCGCCCACGCTCACGTCCTACCTGTCGCCGGGCTTCGACGCGGCATACCGGGACACGCTCACCCGGGCCCTCGCCCAGGTGACCGGCCCGGCCAAGGACGCCCCCGCCGAGGAGGACCCCGCCGGCCCCGACCTCGGCCCACGCGCCGCCGAGCCTCCGCGCGCACCGCACCCGGGGTGAGGCGACCATGGCCCGTCCGACCATGGCCCGTCACGGCGCGCCCCTCGCACCCACCAGCCCGACCGCCGTCTCCGGCCGGCCGGGGCAGGTCGACCCGGTCGCCGTCCAGGCGGGTGGTGGCGCGATCCGGACCGCGTGGTTCGACCCGCGCCGGTGACCGGGCTGTCGTACTGTCCAAGCATGTGGTTCGGCGTGCTCGGCCCACTGGAGGTCAGGCTCGACGGCCGGCCCCTCGCGGTGCACGGGAGTGTGCGTCGCACCCTGCTCGCCGCGTTGATCTCCCGGGGCGGGCGGGTGGCGGTCGTCGACGAGCTCATCGACGACCTGTGGCCCGACCGCCCGCCTCCCTCGGCGGCCAAGACCCTGCAGAGCCACGTGGTGCGGCTGCGCGACGCCCTGGGCCGCGGCACCGCCGGCTCGGTCATCGTCACCGAGCCGGGCGGCTACCGGCTCGCGGTCGAGGCGGACCTGGTCGACGCCGAACACTTCCAGCGGCTCGTCGTCGAGGCAGTGCATCGGCCCCCGGGCGAGGAGGAGCAGGTCCTCGCCGACCTCGAGTCCGCGATGTCCCTCTGGCGTGGCGACCCGTATGCCGAGTTCACCCACTCCCCGTTCGCCCAGACCGAGCGGGTGCGACTCGGCGAGCTGCGGCTGCTGGCCCTCGACCGGCGTGACTCCGCCGCACTCGCCCTCGGCCACGGCCCGGACCTCGTCCCCGTCCTGGAGGCCCGGATCGCCACCGACCCGTACCGGGAGCAGACCTGGGAGCACCTCATGCTCGCCCTCTACCGGGCCGGTCGCCAGGCCGACGCCCTCGGGGCATACCGGAGGGCCCGGTCCCTGCTCGGTCGCGATCTCGGCGTGGAGCCGGGACCCGCCCTCCAGGAGCTGGAGCGGCGCATCCTCGCCCAGGACGCCCACCTCCCGGCGCGGCGGGAGTGGGACGGCACGGCACCGGCCGGTGGGGCGTGCCCCTATCCCGGGCTGGCCGGCTTCGGCGAGGGGGACGCGTGGGCCTTCGTCGGACGGGAGCGCGTGGTCGCGCGGCTCGTCAGCCGCCTGCACAGCGACCGGTTCGTCGTCGTGGTCGGGGCCAGCGGGGTGGGCAAGAGCTCCCTGCTCGCCGCCGGTCTCCTTCCCGCGCTGCGGACCGGAGTGCTCCCCGGCAGCGCCGCCTGGTCGGTGGCCGCCGTCTCGGCGCGCAGCGCCCCCCGCCTGGCCGAGCTCGCGGACCGGGACCTCGTCATCCTCGACCAGGGCGAGGAGCTCTTCACGATCCTCGACGACCCGGCCAGGGCGGCCGCCGACCGGGCCCTCACCGACCGCATCTCCTCCGGACGACGCCTCGTCGTCGCGCTGCGGGGCGACTGCTACGCGGACCTCGCCGCGCTGCCGGGCATCGGGCCCCAGGTCGAGCGGGCCACCGACCTGGTCCGCCCGCTCCGGCCGGACGACCTGCGCCGGGCCATCCGCGTCCCGGGCAGTCGGGCCGGCGTCGTCGTCGAGGACGAGGTTGCCGACGCCATCCTCGACGACGTCGAGGGGAACCCCGACGCCCTCCCCCTCGTCGCCGCCACGATGGGCCGGCTGTGGCGACGGCGGGCCGGCGACCGGATCACGGTGTCCGACTACGGATCGAGCGGCGGGGTGGCGGCCGCGCTCGACGCGACGGCCGAGGACGCATACTCCCAGCTCGGCCCGCAGGGGCAGCAGGCCGCAGCCCAGCTGATGCCGCGGCTCGTGACCCGGCACGGTGGGCGGTGGAGCTCCCGCCCTCTGTCCCGGGTCGAGGCGGACGACATCCCCCACGTCTCGACGGCCCTGGCCGGGTTCGCGGCGGCCCGCGTCGTCACGCTCGACGAGGACCGGGTCGCCCTGACCCACGAGGCGCTGCTGCGCTCCTGGCTCCGGCTCGCCGCCTGGCTCGACGAGCGGGCCGCGGCCGACGACCTGCTGCGCCAGGTGGCGGACCGGGCCCGGGGCTGGAGCGACGACGGGCGCCCCGACACCGACCTGCTCCGCGGGCCGCGCCTCGTCGCAGCGCTGGCGTGGTCCGAGCAGCACCGCGACTTCACCCCGGTGGAGCAGGACTACCTGGCGGCATCCGCGCGGGCAGCGAGGCTGGACGCGGAGCGCGAGTCGGCCCGGGCCGACCGGGAGGCCGCCGGCCGAGTGCGGCTGCGGCGCCT
>JBDIAL010000008.1:0-37896 GCA_039812405.1 Nostocoides sp. | reverse complement strand
CGGGCCCGGGGTCCGGCTCCGGCTCGGCGAGGAGGTCGTCGAGCCGGTCCTCGTCGATGCCCGGCGCGTCGAAGGGGTTGCGACGCCGACGGTGCGGCAGCGCGAGCCGCGCCGCGACCCGCAGGTCGGAGGCGTCGAGGGACGTGCGCCCCTCGAGCGCCGCGTGGGCCGCGGCCGCCCGCGCCGTGACGATGTCGGCCCGCATCCCGTCGACCTCGAACGCCGCGCAGATCTCGGCGATCCGGCGCAGGCTCGCATCGTCGAGCACCACCCGGGGGAGCAGCTCGCGGGCCCGGGCGACCCGCATCCGCAGCTCGTCCTCGGCCTCCGCGAACCGCCTGACGAAGCCCTCCGGGTCGGCGTCGAAGGCGAGCCTCCGGCGCACCACCTCGGCGCGCAGGTCGGGGTCGCGGGGCGCGGCGACCTCGACGGTGAGGCCGAACCGGTCGAGCAGCTGGGGGCGCAGCTCCCCCTCCTCGGGGTTCATCGTGCCGATGAGGACGAACCGGGCCGTGTGCTCGACCGACACGCCGTCGCGCTCGACCGTCACCCGACCGGTCGCGGCGGCGTCGAGGAGGACGTCGACGAGGTGGTCGTGGAGGAGGTTCACCTCGTCGACGTAGAGGATGCCCCGGTGGGCTCGGGCGAGCAGGCCCGGCTCGAACTCGGTGACCCCCTCGGACAGGGCACGCTGGAGGTGCAGGGAGCCGAGGACCCGGTCCTCGGTCGCGCCGACGGGCAGCTCGACGAGCCGCACCGGCCGCGTCTCGACGGCGGCGCCGGGACCGAACGGGCCGTCCGGGGAGGCGGCGGCGGGGTCGTGCGGGTCGGAGGAGAAGCGGTCCCCGGCGACGACGTCGATGGGCGGCAGCACCGCCGCGAGGGCCCGGACCGAGGTGGTCTTCGCCGTCCCCTTCTCACCCCGGGCGAGGACGCCGCCGATCTCCGGGGCGACGGCTGCGAGGAGGAGTCCGAGGACGAGGTCGTCGGAGCCGACGACGGCTGACAACGGGTACTGCTGTGGCATTCGGGGCTCCCGCGCTCTGTGCCATGCCTGCGGCCGCCGCGGGCTCGCGGTGGCCGCCAGGCGCCGAGGCCGGTCTTCGGACTTCCCGGATCGCGTCCGGGTCACCGCAGCGGGCCCTGTGCCGGACTCCCACCGGCTTCCCGATTCTCTCGTGCCGTCTGCTGTGAGCCGGCGTGAGCACCTCGGGCCTGGACCTCGCAGTCTAGCCGTCGTCCGCGGCGGGCGGCTCGCGGATCCTGCCCACCGGATCGCGTACGGTGGCCCTTCGTGACGTCGGTCCGGGTCGTGGGCATCGGCGCCGACGGCTGGGACGGCCTGCCGGAGTCGGCGCGCTTCGTCGTGCGCTCCGCCGACGTCCTCCTCGGCGCGCCCCGGCACCTCAGCCTCGTGCCCGAGCGTCCCGGTCAACGCCGTATGCCGTGGCCCTCGCCGCTGCGCGAGGGGCTCGCCGCGCTGCTCCCGACGTGCGAGGGCACCGTCGTCGCGCTCGCGTCCGGGGACCCGCTCGTCGCCGGCGTCGGCTCGACCCTCATCGACCTCCTCGGGCCGCAGGCCGTGACGATCGACCCGGCCGTGTCCTCCGTGGCCCTCGCCCGGGCCCGGATGCGCTGGCCCGCGGAGACGGTCGAGGTGGTCCGCGACCCCGCGACCGTGGTCCGCCACCTCGCCCCGGGCCGCCGGATCCTCGTCCTCTCGACGGATGCCGCCACCCCCGCATACCTCTCGGCCATGTTGCGCGACAACGGGTTCGGCGCCTCGCGGCTCACCATCCTGTCCGACCTCGGATCGCCCGCCGAGGCCCGCCGGGAGACGACCGCTGCCGACTGGACGGGGGAGGGGCCCGCCCTGCACGTCGTCGCGCTGGAGTGCCTCGGGACCACCGCGCTGGGGCTCGTGCCGGGGCTTCCCGACGGAGCGTTCGAGCACGACGGGCAGCTGACCAAGCGCGACGTGCGGGCCAGCGCGCTGGCCCATCTCGCGCCCCGACCCGGCGAGCTGCTCTGGGACGTCGGGGCCGGGGCCGGCTCGGTCGCCGTCGAGTGGATGCGGGCCCACCCGACGTGCCGCGCGATCGCCGTCGAGCGGTCGGCGGAGCGCTGCGCCCGGATCCGGCGCAACGCGCTGGCGCTCGGGGTCCCCGGGCTGCGGATCGTGGAGGGCTCGGCCCCCGAGGCCCTGCATGGTCTGCCCGCCCCGGACGCGGTGTTCGTGGGCGGGGGAGCCACGGCTCCAGGGCTCCTGGACGCCTGCTGGGACGCCGTGCCCGTCGGGGGACGCCTGGTCGTCCACTCGGTGACCCTCGAGTCGGACCGCGTCCTCACCGACCGGCACGCGGCCCGGGGCGGCACGCTCACCCGGCTCGGCGTCGAGCTCGCCGCCCCGCTCGGGTCGCTCACCGGCTGGAGCCCCGCCCGGGCGGTGACCCAGTGGTCGGTGACGCGAGGGCAGTCGTCGGGGGGCAGGCGATGACGGTCCGGTTCGTCGGCGCCGGGCCTGGGGCGGCGGACCTGCTGACCCTCCGCGCGGTGTCCCTGCTTCAATCGGCCGACGTGTGCCTCTACCCGGGCACCTACCTCGACGCCGCCGTCCTCGGCCACTGCGGCCCCACGACTCGTCTCGTCGACACCCAGAGCCTCGACCTCGACGCCATCGTCGCCGTCATGTCCGACGCGCACGCCGAGGGCCTCCAGGTGGTCCGTCTCACCTCCGGCGACCCGTCGGTGTACTCCGCCCTCCACGAGCAGGCCCGGCGCCTCGACGCGCTCGGGGTGCCGTGGGAGGTCGTGCCGGGAGTGCCGGCATACGCCGCCGCGGCCGCCCGGATCGGAGCCGAGCTGACCGTCCCCGAGGTCGCCCAGACGGTCGTCCTCACCCGCACCCAGGCACGGTCCACGGCGATGCCGGCGGGGGAGGACCTCGGCGCGTATGCCGCGACCGGCGCCACCCTCGTGCTCCACCTCGCCATCACCCGCACCCGGGAGCTCGCGGCGCAGCTCGCCGAGCACTACGGGGCGGCATGCCCCGTCGCCGTCGTCTCCCGCGTCTCCCAGCCGGCCGAGCTCGTCCTGCGCGGGACCCTGGGCGACATCGCCGACCAGGTCGAGAGCGCCGGTCTGCGACAGGCCGCCGTCATCCTCGTCGGCCCGGCCGTGGGGCCGGACGTGCGGGGCGTCGAGTCCTACCTCTACGACGCCGCCCGCGACCGCTCCGCCCCGTGAGCCGGGCGGGCCTCGGCCCTTCCCCGCCCCGATGCGTCGCTCCCGCCCGTGAGCCGGGCGGGCCTCGGGCCTTCCCCGCCCCGATGCGTCGCTCCCGCCCATGAGCCGGGCGGGCCTCGGGCCTTCCCCACCCCGATGCGTCACTCCCGCCCGTGAGCCGGGCGGGCCTCGGGCCTTCCCCACCCCGATGCGTCGCTCCCGGACACCTGGCTGCCCCGGGGACGCGCCATCTGTCCGGGAACGACGCACCACCCGACGGGATCCCCGCCCGGGGTGGCCCGACGTCCGTCAAACGCCTGCGCGGGCCGCCCATGTCATGTCAAACTCCCATATCGTGACTCTCCGTCGTTCGGCCGTTGTGGCCCTCTCCGTCTGTGTCCTCGGCTCTCTCGGGGGAGTCGCCGTCTCCGCTCCGGCGCAGGCCGCGACCAAGCCGTCGTGGACCAAGAACTGCACCGAGCTCCACAAGAAGTACCCCCACGGCGTGGGGAGGACGAACGCGAAGGACCACACGAGCGGCCGGCCCGTCACGACCTTCAAGAAGTCCGACTCGCTCTACAACGAGGCCATGAAGTACAACAAGGGCCTCGACCGCGACAAGGACGGGATCGCCTGCGAGCAGGCCTGAGCCGACCGGGTCCGACGCGATCCGGCGCCGACCCGGCGGTCAGGGCTCGACGAAGCGGGGCGTCCAGACCCGGCCCGACGGCGTGACCCGCGTGCTGCTCGCCCCGACGAGGAGCAGGCACCGCATGTCGACGGTCTCCGGGTCGAGCGCTCCGAGCGTCGTCACGGTGAGCGACTCGCCGGCGCGGCCGACGTCCCGGCCGACGACGACGACCGTCGCGGGGTCGCGGTGCTCGAGCATGATCCGGCGCAGCTCGCCGACCTGGGTCGGGCGGGCCCGCGATCGCGGGTTGTAGACGGCGAGCACGAGGTCCGCCGCACCGATCGCGTGGAGCCGGGCCTCGACGACCGGCCACGGCTTGAGACGGTCGGAGAGGCTGAGGACCGCGAAGTCGGCACCCACGGGTGCACCGGCCCGCGCCGCGACGGCCTGGACCGCGCTCACGCCGGGCACGACGCATACCTCCACCGTCTCGTAAGCCGGGTCCTCGGCCGCCTCGAACACAGCGGAGGCCATCCCGAAGACCCCCGCGTCGCCGCCCGACACGACGGCCACCCGCTCACCGGACCGGGCGAGGCCGAGGGCGAGCCGGGCCCGCTCCACCTCGACGGTGTTGCCCGACGCGTGCCGGACCAGACCGGGACGCTGGGCCACCCGGTCGACATAGGGGCCGTAGCCGACGACGTGGTCCACCTCGGCGAGGACCGCCGAAGCCTCCGGCGTGAGCCACCGGTCCGGCCCGGGTCCCAGCCCGACGACGAAGAGCGTCGTCGGATCAGGCTGTGACACAATGGGATCCGGTGCGGGGTCCGCATAGCGACGGCGCCGCTCGTTGCCGTCACCAGGCACGACGACGACGGAGAAGTACGGCACGGTGTCGGGGTCGACGTCGGCGACGGGCAGCCATCGCTCGGAGTCCATCGAGGCCCGCTCGACGTACCACGCCCCCTCGAGGCGGCCCGCCTCCTCCAGCGCCGCGCGCACGTCGCGGAAGGTCCGGCCCAGCTTCATGACGACGGCGGCGTCGGTGTCGGCGAGACGGCGGGCCAGCTCGGGCCGGGGGAGGGTGCCCTGGAGCACCGTGAGGACGTCGGTCTGCCGGGCCAGCGGCTGCCGCAGCGCCGCGGTGGCCGCCGCGAACGCGGGCACCCCGGGCACCACCTCCGTCTCGAAACGGCCCGCGAGACGGTCGTGGAGGTACATGTACGACCCGTAGAGGAACGGGTCGCCCTCGGCGAGCACGACGACGTCCCGTCCCGCCACGAGATGCTCGGCCAGCCGGGTCGCACACTCCTCGTAGAAGTCGGCCATCGCCCCGGCATACCCACCGGGGTGGTCGGTGATCCCGGTCGTCACCGGATACTCGAGCAGCTCCTCGACGACGCCCTCCCGCACGTACGGGTCGGCGATCCGGCGCGCGTTGGACCGCTTGCGCGGCCCCTGGTGGTATGCGATGACGTCGGCCTGCGCGATGAGGCGGGCCGCCCTCACGGTCACCAGCTCAGGGTCCCCCGGGCCGAGCCCCACGCCGAGGAGACGGCCGGATCCGTTGACGGACAATGCTATTCACGCTCCTGAGCGATGGCGTTGAGTGCGGACGCAGCGAGAGCCGACCCGCCGCGCCGACCCCGGACGGTGAGGAAGGGGACGTCGACGCCGTGGTCGGCCGCCAGCGACGCGAGGGCGTCCTTCGACTCGGCGGCACCGACGAAGCCCACCGGGACCCCGATGACCGCCGCCGGCCTGGGCCCGCCGTCGAGGATCAGCTCCAGGAGATGGAACAGCGCCGTCGGCGCGTTGCCGATGGCCACGACGGCGCCCTCGAGCCGGTCCCCCCAGAGCGAGACGGCCGCCGCGGACCGGGTCGTCCCCCAGGCCCGGGCCAGGTCTGGCACCCGCTCGTCGCGCAGCAGGCAGACGACCTCGTTGTCCGCGGGCAGGCGCGCCCGGGTCACACCCGAGGCGACCATGTGGGCGTCGGTGAGGATCGGGGCTCCGGCGCGCAGGGCGGATCGTGCCGCGACGACGAGCGAGGGGTGGATGACGAGGTCGTCGACGAGGGAGGGCTGGCCGCAGGCGTGGACCATGCGGACCGCGACCGTCTCGGCATCGGGCGGCAGGTGGGTCAGGGACGACTCGCGCCGGATCGTCGCGAACGACTCGACATAAATCGCCGCCCCGTCACGCTCGTAGGCGTAGCGGCGGGTCGGGGGAGCGGCGGGAGGGGGCTCGACCGAGGGGAGCGGGTGGGTCACGATGCCTCCAGGTCCGGGACGACGACGCTTCGCCAGGGGGTGACGACGAGCTCAGCCGGAGCGTCAGCGAGGAGCTGGTCGGCGACGTCGCGTGTCACGACCCCGTCCGGGACGGCGACGACCCGGAGCCGGCGACCGTCGCTCTGACGGTAGGTGCCGGCCGGCACCGGCTCGCCGGACACCAGCGTCCGCGCGTCACGGGTGCCACGCGTCCCGACGGCGCCCGGGTCGGGCAGCTCGTCGACATGCCACGGTACGGCCGCGCCGGTCCCACGGATCTCGTGGAACCGCCGGGCCAGGCCCGCGAGAGCAGCCGCCGCGCCGTCGAGGGGGACGACCGGCCCCCACCCGTCGGACCCGGTTCGCAGCTGGGCGAGCTGGTCGTCGAGCGCCACGAGGCCCAGGTCGAGCGGGCGCCCGAGCACGTCGCCTCGCCCGTCGTCGAGGACGAAGAGGAACCGCCCCCCGAGGCCGGCGAGGGCGGCGTCGGCGCACAGCGCCCCGTCGAGGGCAGCCACGACCGGTCGCAGGTCCGCCCGACCGCCGAGACGACCGGTCAGGGGCGAGGCGACGACGTTGCGCACGAGCTCATGGGTGTCGGATGGCAGCAGCCCGCCGGCCCGCAGCGCTTCGACGAGCCCGCTCGGCACGACGCCATCCTGCACCGCGATCCCGCGCAGCTGCAGGTTGGCCCGCGAGGTGAGCAACACACCGCCGTCGGCCCAGCGCTCGGCCGCGTCGACGAGCGTGCTCAGCGCCGAGGCGGGGAGCCGACCCCCCGGTATGCGGACCCGGACGATGCCGCCGTCCTGGGCCTGCCATGGTCGGAAGACCCCAGGGCAGCGGTCCGGATGGGTGCGGGTCGTCACGCGCCTATGCTGCCATCCCTCGTCGCGTGGGCTGCCGGGCGTCGGGCCACCCCACGCCGAGACCCAGACACCCATGGTCGACACCGGCCGCAGGTCTCCCGTCACGAAAGGTGGCCGCGTCACCCCTGGCCTCGACGGTCCTCCGGCATCGTGCGGGTCCTCGACCGCCTACCACGGGGCTCTCAACCGAGCCGCAACCGTATAGCAGCGGCAGAGAACCTGGCGCTTCAATCACCGGTGCGAGCCGGCCACCTCATGTAGGGCCGACCGAAAGCGGTGATGCCGCCGACCGGATTTCCTCCTCGTACTGCCCGCGGTTCTCGACATCATCGTCCCACTCGCTCGCAAGGCCAATGAACGTTCGCAGTGCAGGCTCTGCTGCCGGTGCCAGCACTGCGATCCGCCAAATCTGCCTCGCGGCGTCGATCGCCTCGACATCGCCAGACGCCAGCGATCGCGCAACCACGCGCGCAGCGAGGACTCCAGCCCTTGATTCCGGTGGTGTGACCACCCCACGATCCGCGGCACACGCACGCAACCACTCATCGACGTCAGCACTTCCGGGTGGAAGCGCAGCCAGCGCAACAAGAGCGCTGTCGCCAGCGCCTGCGGCAACTCGATCTACCGCCCAGTGGATGATCTCCTGCGGTCCAACGAGATCAAGAGACCGCAGCGCCAACAGCTCCGAGATCCCGAGCGAATCCAGCGTCATGGCAACCACTGTGTCTTGACCTTGAATTCGACCTGGTTCCTGGTTAGCATGTTCTCGTACCAGTGCGTTTTCTCATGACCTCTTCGGAGCGTCTGCCCATGGATCGCCAAGTAAATGGTCCACCGGCACCTCCAACTGCCGTCCGAGATGGCCAAGAAGTGCTCGTTGTACGTCATTTACTTCTAGATCGTATTCATATATCTGGGTGCAGAGCGTCTCAAGTGCAACTCGCCATTCGCCAGCGCTGATCAAGACAATGACCGAGTCAACATCAGCGACTGGCAGCCCGTCCGCGCCCGCAAGTACCTGACGCAGTTCTCCCGCCAAAGCTCCGGAGTCCATCTGCTCTCCTCTCATGGCAGAGGGAATCCTGTAATGATGCCCTCGCCGCCAACGGCCAGGAGAAGGCGCCACACCCAGCCTTCATCGCGCTGCTCGCCGGTAGCCTGTGGTTAAGAATCACGGTTGCGTCGGGCTGATTGGACCCCGTCAACAAGCTCAGGCAAGTACGTCACTGCTGCAGCAATCAGGTCCAGGTATGCAGGGCTTGCCGGGCCACTATCCCGCGAAACATATATGTCCTCCCCGCGGTCGTCGTCCACGCCGGTCATGTCATGTCCTCACCCGAATCATGGTCACGCCCTTCCACACTGGCCCGCCACGGCGGCGGATCGCACCGCCCCGACAGTTGCTTGAGTCACACGAGCATCTCGTCCGAAATCATGACCTGTTACCTGCACGGATTCTTGATCGTCGGCGTGAACAGATCGCTCAAGGTCTGCGCCGAGCACCCATGCAAGAAGCCAGCGCGCTTAATGCTCACTCTTGTGGCTCGCTCGGACCGCCTTGTTTAACTTCCACCAAGCTCTACCAAGGAGAACCCACCACACGATAACTAGTGGCCACAGACCGAAGACCATGGCCTTGGCCAGGCGCTCGTCAACATATTGCCCTATGAGCCCAACCGCAACGATGCATAACACAATCGGAACCATCCAGTAGATGGCATATTTATTGAACCTGCTCCGCAAGTCCTCGATGGTGGCCTCTGGACTTTTACCACGGGCCTTCGGGCGACCCATCCTAGCCATTCCAATCAAGAGCATTGGACATGAATCCGGCCCAATCGAATCCAGATCCCAGGGCTCCCGCCACACCTGCACTTGTCCGATCAGTCCGCTCGAATGCCTCGGCGAATCTCGTTGATGACTGTAACCCCTTTCCGATGCCCAGCGTGAGGGGCGCAGCGGCATCTATGATCAAGTCAGTTGTGTTCCATCGCTTACCGTGAGTGGCCATGTCGGTAATGTCCAGCATCGCGCTAGCCGACCCCGAAAATCCGCTTAGGCCCAGGGCTGTAGAGTCGCAGACCGCATCCACGCCCGGTATGCCTGCGCAGCCGAGCGCCACTACATCTGACGCGCCCGCCACTGCGCCGAGGATTGTGGAGCCGCGGTGAAGTATTTCGTGGTGGGTCCAAGTCCACGGCTTCAACGTCGACTCCTTGGCGTTGGCAGTGGCGGCGCCAGCAGCGTTCGCGGCATTGGCGGCCCTGTTGTGGGCGAGGGCGGTGGCGGCGGCTTGGGCAGGGGTCAGGGTTGGTGGTGGGGTGGCCGCCGATGGGGGTGGGGTGGTAGCGGGGGTTGTCTCCGGGTTGGTCGTGGGTGGTGGGTGGGTGGGGGTTGCCGGCCCAGGGTCCGTGGGGGTTGCCGGCCCAGGGTCCGTGGGGGTTGGGGTGGTAGCGGACGTAGCGTCGTGGGGCTGGTGGAGGTGCGGATGCCGCCGTGGTGGTTGGACAGGGCGGTGCAGGAGCCTTGGTCGAGGCAGGCAGGGCGGGGGTTCACCTACCTCGAATTCCTGAGCTTCGACCTGCGGGCTTCGAGGGGGGAGTTGCCTGTTCGAAGTGCCGACGGGAGGGCCCACCGTGGTCGCATGGTCCATGCAACCAGTAGACCCGCGAGAATTAGCAGAATTCCAATAAATGCCAGCGGGTCAGTATACTTTGTAATGCCACTTAAATTTGACTGACCAGAGAAGGCGGCTTGGATCGCCATCGGCCATGCTGAAATCATCAGCAGGAGTCCTCCCAGGCCGCCAATCCACATTATTCCCGTGAGGCCACGAGCCCACTCGGGTGTATGGCCCAACCGCTCCTCGGTCGCCTGTGCATGACGTTCCGCAAGCGCCGGATCCTTAAAGAACCTGATTCCTAGACAGAACAGCCAGCCGAAAAACGCCGAGACAGGAAAGACAGGAAGATACAGCATCTTAGTCATCTATTCCGTAGTGGTTATCGATCGCGTTACTAGTAACCCAGCCTAGCCGGAACGTTCACGAGATCCATGCTCTCACACGCCGATCAGGCACGGGCCTCGTGAGCAATCCAGGCTAGCTCGCGGAGGAATCCGAGCTTAGCGAGCCAGCATAGGCTAGGATACGACATCGATTCCTGCATCGATGCCTAGCGGCGTTTGATGAACGTCGATTGAGCATCCTTCGGTGGGAGTTCTTCGCGAACAAAGCATGATATCTCCCATTTCAGGCGTAGCGTAAAGCCCCTACGACGGAAGCCGACAGGACCGTAATGACTCCGATTAATAGCGTCAACGAATACATACCATCCGGCATCAGATCGAAGCGCCGGGGACCGATGGGATTCACCCAATCGTGAGGGCGTGTCTCACGGGCCACCTTCGATCTCTTATCGCCGGCGCGCAAACGTCTCAACGGCCGCAGGTTCGCCATCGAGCAATCGTTCGTAGAAGGTATGATCTCGAGCCCGGGAAGGAGATGAGCGGATGCTGGTCTTCAGTTGAGGCACGGAAATAACCAACGACCCAGCTCGACGGTATTGAGTCGTCGACAACGTCGAACAGCGCCGACGGCGACCACGTCGGCCAACGGTGCTCATCATCATCCAGCACGTAATACCATGCGGTTCCGCGGAACACCGCCAACGCAAAGACGGTGTGATCCCGGCCAACGGTTAGGGGAAACTCGGTCAACGGGCCGTATCCGCGGCGCGGGTCGATGTTGGCTTCGGGTAGCGCGGAGCCCGAGTCGGCGATGCATCGGACAATCATGGGAACTTGAACTCCACATCCATGCCGGTATCGAGGTTGTCGGATTCGCACCGCCCGGACGTACAGGAAGAACTGGCGGTTCGTGTCGATCGAGAAGGTCACGTAGTCCTTCAGTTGCTGCGTGTAGGCCTGACGGTCTTGATGGTCTCGATCTGATGCTCAATGACATCGACGGCGGCGGTTCAACTTGCCGGAGGCCGGGGGCGGTTCACTATTTAATAGGTCGTGCGCCCACAGCCATTCTTGAACTGTCTTAAGTTGCGCGTGGCGAAAGACGATGAACGAGAGCTCTTCCCCCGAGCGGTTGCGCAGAGCGAGCCGTCGCCCTATGACTTTTGCGGCAACGATCTCCGATGCCTCCGCCTCCCAGCTCGTCAGACCGCCCCGTCCTAAGGCTCGGGCGATTCCGCGCGCCATCGATGGGCTGATTGCTACTCGTACACTGGTGCCTATCTGTAGGAGGGCAAACGGCCAAGATGCGTACAGACGGGTCCCCGCGCACGTGATGACTGCGGCTCCCCGAAGTGAAAAGGAGGTCATTGCCTCACCCTACTTTGGTGTAACTGGCGCCCCCGTGGATCTCCCAAGGTGGTATTCCATCCGGAGCGACGAGGCCGACTCCGTTGCTAGGCTGAACCGTCCAGATCACCTTCCCCCCTGCTGAGTCAGTGCCGGAGGCCTCGACTCCGCCGACCAGGACCTCGCCGACCGAGGCGCCGGCTATGCCCGCCCAACCCTTTGAGCTCGGCGCGTGACTCACGCATTGCTGATCAAGCAAGCCAGACGATGACTTGGCGGCAACAGCGGTAGCCACCACCAAAAGGACCCCCGGAAGGTCGTCACCTAGCCGCTGACCAGCGGCGATGCGATCCGGTGGCCCGACGAGTGCCGCGGGATTTCGGTTCGAGGCCCCGACGCCGTTTTCAGCCCCGACATGAGTGGCGGCTGATACGGTTCTGGCCAAGCCCAGGACCGTCAGGGTGGTCACGAGAGCACCTAGTGTCGCGCGTCTGAATCTCGTTGACGGGTGGCGTGGAGCAGGATCTCGTCGGCGGTCTTGGTCCAGGTGAACGGGTGGCAGCGGTCGTTCCAGCCGTCGATGAATCGGCTGATTGCGGTCACGAGTTCCTTGACGCTGTCGAACGATCCGCGGCGGATCGCCTGCCTGGTGATGATCCCGAAGAACACCTCGACCAGGTTCAGCCACGACCCGGAGGTCGGCGTGAAGTGTAGCGTGATCCGAGGGTTCTTCTCCAGCCACGCGTTGATGTCGGCGTGCTTGTGGGTGTGGTAGTTGTCCACCACGACGTGCAACCGCCGACGCGGGTAAGCCTTGGCGACCTTCTTCAAGAAGTCGAGGAACTCGGCCTTGCCGTGTCGGTCGTAGCACTGGTCGGTCACCTTCCCGGTCGCGATCTCGAGCGCAGCGAACAGGGTGGTCGTTCCGTTGCGCTTGTAGTCAGGGGTCGCCTTCTCCGGCAGTCCTTCACGCAGCGGCAGGATCGGCGCGGTCCGGTTCAACGCCTGGATCTGGGACTTCTCGTCCACGCACAGCACGATCGCCTTCTCGGGCGGGTTCAGATACAACCCGACGACGTCGCGGACCTTGGCCTCCAGCTGCGGGTCGGTGGAGAACTTGAACGTCTCCCGCCGCCACGGCTGGACCCGGTACTTGCGCCACGCCCGAGCCACCGTCGCATCCCCGACCCCCAGGTGCTTCCCGAGCAGTCGGGAGGACCAGTGCGTCACCGCGAGCCGTTCCGGCGGCGGCTCCAACGTGGCCGCGATGATCGCCGAGTCATCCACGGTCTTGGGCCGGCCCGGGCGCGGCTCGTCCTCCAACCCCGCGAGCCCGTGCGCAATGAACCGGTCCCGCCACTTGATCACCGTCGGACGCGACACTCCGCACTGCCGAGCCGCGCCCGAGGTCCCCGCACCATCGGCAACCGCGAGCACGATCCGCGCCCGTTCCACGTGCGAGGCCCGAATCGTCCCAGACCGCGCCCACGACTCCAACGCCGCTCGATCCTCATCACCAATCGCCAACGCTGCAGCTGCCATGCCTCATTCTCGGGCAACCCAACATGTACATCAATTAACGACGCGCGACACTAGGAGAAGAAGCACCCAGCCCGATCGAGCGGCAGCCTCAAGCCGGAGTGCCTGCCCGCCAGATCGGGGTTCTCTTCCGCGGCTGAGGCGTCGCGATTTCCTCATGACCTCTTCGGAGCGTCTGCCCAGGGATCGCCAAGTAAATAGTCCGCCGGCACCTCCAACTGCCGTCCGAGATGGCCAAGAAGTGCTCGTTGTACGTCATTTACTTCTAGATCGTATTCATATATCTGGGTGCAGAGCGTCTCAAGTGCAACTCGCCATTCGCCAGCGCTGATCAAGACAATGACCGAGTCAACATCAGCGACTGGCAGCCCGTCCGCGCCCGCAAGTACCTGACGCAGTTCTCCCGCCAAAGCTCCGGAGTCCATCTGCTCTCCTCTCATGGCAGAGGGAATCCTGTAATGATGCCCGCGCCGCCAACGGCCAGGAGAAGGCGCCACACCCAGCCTTCATCGCGCTGCTCGCCGGTGGCCATGTGTGTCGGCGGTCGCGAGAAAATGAACGGAGACGGTCACGAAGCTGAACGCTGGCGGTCATGAGAACTGAACGCTGACGGTCGTGGGATCTGCCCGACACGACGTCGTCTGCCTTGCCGCGGTCCGCGGGTGGGGCCCCTTCCTCGGGTGCGATGAGCGGTGCTTGAAGTCGCTACCGCTCCCGACCTCGCCTTCGTCGTGCTGGTCGCCGTGGTCATGGGTCAGTATCGCGGCTGTATGCCGCGGGTGTCTGGCTCCAACACAGGCGTCACCACCGGGGCCGGGTGCTGGTCCTTGTTGCGGCGGTTCAGGGCGTCGACGAGGCCGCGGACCGCCGTCACGAGGGTGGGTAGGTCGCGGTCGTACACCCGCCCGGAATCCACCCGGGCGGTGAGGTCGGCCAGGACATCGACGACCTCACTGAGGTGCGAGGGCGGGCCGCCGGGAGCGGGTCGACGCGGTAGTGTTGGACCACGGTGACGGTCTTCACGGTCTCGACCACGCGGTCCTTCACGTCGACCGCAACCAGCTCGGACGCCGCGGCTCTGCGTTGCTCCCAGGCCCGGTGCCGGCACGTCGCGGATCACCATTTCGGCACCCGCCCACGCGCTGGAATGGTGACCGTGGTCCCGCACCAGCCGCACTCCACCACCTGCCCCGGGCGTCCGGGGCGAGGACCGCTTCCGGGCGCCCGGCTGCCGCTGTTTAGCTGCTTGCGGCTGCCGTGTTTGCGGCAACGCGAGCGCTGAGCACACAGCGGTCCCGGTTTGAACGCCTCAGTGTGGCCCGAGGCGCGCGCTGCGCGGCGACAACCCCCTCACCGACCACCTCGACAACCTCACCGACGCCGACCGCGACGCGCTCCTCCACGTCCTCGACGGACTCCTCGCCAACACCCGCATCCTCGCCGCCCCCAGCACCGACAGGCTAACCAAACGCGGGCCCTAGCGGAGATTCCCCTCTGGACCAGGCCAGTACCTGCCCGGCTCGAAGAACTCGCCGTGGTCCTCATCTGCCACCACGACTCCGGCAACGACGTAGCCGACCCCATGCGCCGTCCTCAGTTCGAAGAAGGTCGTGTCCTCATCGGCAAGCAAGCCGGTCTCGCGAGTGACCCTGTCGGCGGTCGTCGCGTCAGCAACCTCGACCACCAACCCGTCCAACGACGTCGGCAGAAAGATCGCCTTCACGTTTTGGAAGAGGACATCCACCCGCGTCGGGAAGGTCTCCGACTTCGTGCTCCGCAACAACAATCGACCCATACTCACGGTGTAGCCCCACACCTGGAACATCCGCTCCGGGAAGTCGACCAGCCGAACCGTCATGGTGCGAACGGATTCGAGACAGCCGACCCGCCACGCAGGAAGGTCGTATCAGCCAATCGGCCCCCCTGGAACAGTTGAGCCATCTCCCAGTCCGTGTAGCCGCCAGCGCCCGATGCACCCCGTTGTGCCGCCTGCATCACCTGCGAGTAGGTCGACGAACCAGACATGCCATCCAGGCTAACTGTGAACTTGGTCGACGGATCACCGATGCCCTTCTGCAGAGTCGACATCCACTCCGGATCCTTCAACAGGGTGCGACCGCCAGCCTTCGCTGCAGTCGCCTCCAAGCCCTGCGCCTTCAATCCCAAGACGATGTGATCGCCCGCAGAGGCTGCGCCCTTTGCGGCGGTTCGTTCGGCTGCGCCTGCGGCCTCCTCGCCGCTTTCGGCCGCCATCTCGGCAACGAGATCGCTCTCTGCGCCAGCAAGTCCGGCAGTTGCTGCGTCGGTGAGGGGGTCTAGCCCCAGCTGGGCGATGTCCGCCACCGTGAGTGCAGCGACTCCGAGCCCTAGACCGATCGCCCCTGCCCATTGGGCGATGCTCCGCCCCGAAGCGTTCGCGTTCGCGGCATTGGCGGCCCTGTCGTGGGCTCGTTGGGCTGCAACAGCTTCCGCCGCCATGGCGGCCGGCGAGACCGACTGCCTGGGGGCTGCGGCGGGGCGGCCGTGGGGTCCGTCGCCGGGCTGGGTGTAGGTGCCGCCGTATGGGTTGCCGGCCCAGGGTCCGTGGGGGTTGGGGTGGTAGCGGACGTAGCCGTCGTGGGGGCTGGTGGAGGTGCGGATGCCGCCGTGGTGGTTGGACAGGGCGGTGCAGGAGCCTTGGTCGAGGCAGGCGGGTCGGGTGCCGTCGGGGTCGGTGAGGCTGGTGGGGTTGGCGTCGGCGTACTGGTAGGGGTTCCACTGGGTGGGGTCGGCCAGGTCCAGGAGGGGGTCGGGGCTGATGAACCGGCCCAGGGCCGGGTCGTAGTCGCGGGCGCCGAGGTGGACCAGGCCGGTGGTGGTGTTGTCGGGGTGGTCCAGGAAGGTGTGGGTGGTGGGCCAGGTCCCGGTGCTGGTGCCGCGGGGGTTGCCGAAAGGATCGTCGCGGCGGACGGCGGTGACAGCGGCCTGGGCGGCGGCGATGGCGATCTGGCCGGTGTTCTCGGGGTCGGTGGCCAGGTAGGTGAGCGTGTTGCCGGTGGTGGTGGAGGTCATCTCCGCCACGGTCTTGCCCAGCCAGGTGTAGGTGTGGGTGACGCTGACCGCGCCGGTGCCGGTGTCATGGCGGATCTCGGTGGTGGCATCGGCGTACAGGGTGGACCCGGCCGGGTCGGCGGCGATCAGCAGGGCCCCGTCCGCGTCGTAGATGTTGCGGGTGTCCCCGGCCGGGCCAGAGGTGGCAGCCAGGTGCCCCTCGGCGTCCCACGTGTACCCGGTGGCCCCGCCGGCAGCGGGCGTGACCGTAGTGGTGTTGCCGTCCGCGTCATAGGCATACCCGGTGGTCGCACCACCGGTAGTGACCGAGGTCAGCGTATGCGGCTGGTCACCACCATGGGCCACAGCGGCATAGCTGGTAGTAGCCGCGGTGCCATCAGCCGCAGTGACGGTCTGGGTCTTCCGGGCGCCGGTCGCGTTGTCATAGGTCCACTGATCCCAGTAAGGCGCCGGCCCGCCCAGACCCGCAGCAGTCGGCGCGGTGGCGCAGTCACCACTGGCCGGAGTCCACGCACCGGTGAGATGCCCCAACGGGTCATAGGAGTAGCACTGAGTATCGGTGTCAGCAGGCCCGACACCAGTGTCAGTCGTGGTGTCAGCGGCCTTGGTCAGATTCCCCGCGTCATCCCAGACGTACCGCGTATCGGCAAGATCCCCGCTACCGCTGGACCGAGACACCGCAGCCTCAACCAAACGACGCGTACCATCGGCATACGCATAGGTGGAGTAGACGGTCGCGTTGGCCACACCGGCCTGCACCATGGACGGCTCGCCGTAGGCGGAGTAGGTGGTGCCGGTGATCCCGCCCCCACCAGGGGCCCCGCCGATAGACAGCTGATACGGGACACCCTGACTGGTGTACGCAGGGGTCACACCAGCTGCGGCGATACCGGCCGCCGTAGGCATCAGATACGTCTTGACCTGCCCGTCCAGGTTGTACGTGGTGGCCGTGGTGTAGGTCCCGGCCAGCCCGCTCTGGGAGGCGGGGATGGTCAGCTTGGTGCCAGTGACACGGCCCTGGTTGTCATACCCGGTGACCGTGCGTGTGTAGGCGTCGCCATCGACGTAGCGCGTGGACGAGGCAGGCAGGCCCTTGCCCCCCGTCGCCGTGTCATAAGCCCACGAAGCCAACAAGGCTCCGGTGGCACTATCGGCATGCTCGGCGGTCTTGCGGTCCAACGCGTCGTAGCCGTAGGCGAGAGTCTGATGCTTGGCATCGGTGGTGGTGGCGATGTTGCCGTCGTCGTCGTAGCTGGTGGTGGTGGTGCCGGTGTCGGGGTCGACCGAGCGGACGAGCTGGCCCTGCAGGTCGTAGCTGCGGGTCCAGGTGTCGCCGGCGGGGTCGGTCATCGAGGCCAGCAGTCCATCGGCCCGGTAGGTGTAGGTGGTGTCCTGGGAGGCGCCGGAGGTGCCGGCCGTGGTGGTGTACTGCCGCAGGGTGGTGGTGTGGCCCAGGGCATCGCTGATGACGGTCTGAGGGGTGGCACCGTCCGGGGGGACGGTGGTGGTGATGTTGCCGTCGTAACCGGTCGTCGTGGTGACGGTATGCCAGGCGGCGGAGCCGGCGCCGGAGCGGGTGTCGACGCGGGTGGGTCGGCCGGCGCCGTCGTAGCTGGTGGTGACCTTGTTGGGGACCGAGCCGTCGTCGACAGCGACCAGGCCGTCGCCGGGGGTGCCGGTGGTGTCCAGGACGGGCCCGTAGACCACGCTGTCCTGACCGCGCTCGTCGTACGTGGTCTGGGTGACCAGCCGGGCGGTGGTGTTGCCGGTGGCCGGCGTCTGGGTCTCCACCGGGCGCAGCAGCCCGTCGTAGTACGTCGCGGTGTAGGTGTAGTTCCCGCTGTTGCGCAGGGTGCCGGAGGTGACCTTGGAGGGGGTGCTGGAGGTGCCGAAGGTGTAGCCGTAGGTGCGGCTGGCGGTGGCGGTGGTGGCCCGTCCGGGCAGCCATACGCCGGTCAGCTCCCCGAGGGCGTCGTAGGCCTCGGTGGTGACGTTGTTGTTGGCGTCGGTGGAGGTCAGGGTCTGCCCGCGGCCAGGAGATAGCGTGATGCTGCTGGTCTGCCCCAGAGCGTTCGTGGTGGCCTCGGCGGTCGTGGGCCCGGCCAGCGCCGGGGTGTATGCCGTGGTGGTGGCGTGTCCTTCGGCGTCCGTGACGCTGACCGGGCGCCCGACGGCGTCGTAGGACGTCGTGGCGGTGGTCAGATAGGTGCCGGCGCCGGAGTCCCATCCGACCAGGGCCTGGCTGGTGGTGGGGTCGGCGTGGGTGAGGGGAGGAGTGGCCGACCAGGTGGTAGCGCCGTCGTACAGGGTCCGGGACCCGGACAGCAGGTCGTCGGGCAGGGTGGGGGTGGCCGAGCAGGCGTCGGCGACGGTGCGGGTGGAGGTGACCGCATCGTGGATCCAGCCGGTGGTGTCGTTGGCATACGTCGTGGTGGTGCACGTGGTGCCGGCGTCGTTGGTGGCCAGCTCCTGGGTCAGCGGCTGACCGTAGGCGTCGTAGCTGGTGGTGGCGTCCACGTCCTCGAACCCGCCGTCGGAGCGGTAGGTGCGGGCGTCGGCCTCCTTCAGGGAGCGGATCCGGGCGGTGCGGGTGCCGTCGGAGGCGGTGCCGGCGCCGAGGGTGGGGGTGTCGAGAGTGTCGGTGAGGACCGCGCCCACGGAGGAGGCGGTCACGTTGCCGCCGGAGTCGAAGGTCGGAGTGCCGGAGGCGAAGGTGCGGCTCTCACGGGTGAAGCCGTCGTCGAGGTCGGCATCGGTGATGCTGCCACCGCGGGAGTCGGTGACGCTGACGGACTTCGTCGTCGAGCACGAGGCGTTGGCGCAGTCACCGTCCATGCCGCGGAGGTACAGCGACTCGCTCGTGGTCCACGGGCCGCTCGAGCCGCCGGTGAAGGTCCGCACGGTCTGGTAGCCGCGCCACTGCCCCCAGGTCCGCTGCTTGGCGGGGACCACGTCATCGCGGTCGAAGTGCCAGGCTGCGCCACCCAGGTACTGGTAGCTGGTCGTGACACTGGGTTGGAAGTCGACGTTGTCGGTCTGGACGACCCGGGAGACCAGGTACTTGTTGAACCAGTTCAGCGTCGGGGACGTGGCGCCCGGGGCAAGGTACTGCGCGGGGAAGCAGCGGCGGGTGTTGCTGGCCGGGTCCGACGGGTGATTGGAGGGGGTGCAGTCGATGGGGGTATACCCGACGCTGGTCGTGCCCCCGGTGCCGTTGTCGATCCAGGACAGGCGGAACCGGTTGATCGCCGGGGCACCGTCGCCGACAGCGTCGACGCGGTTGGGCGTGGGCTGGCTCATCGGCACCAGTGTCGTGATCGGAGCATCGAGAGCGGTGCCGCCATTGCCGGTGTGGGCGATGGTGGAGGTCCACAGCAGCTGGCTGGTCGTGTCGCCGGGGTCCAGGAACTTCTGCCCGAAGGTCCAGGTGTCGACCGTGCTGTAGCTGGAGGCCCCCGTCAGGACCTGGGTGGCGACTGCGGTCAGCCGGATCCGGCTGAAGAAGGTGGGCACCTGCTGGGCAGCCGGTGAGCAGCCGCCCGTGGCCGGCTTGCTCACCGACCCGGTTGCCGCGGTGCAGATCTGGCTGAACGGGACGTCAGGCCAATGGGCCTGGTTGGCCGAGGTCAGGTTGGACGCTGCGCAGTTGGTGAAGGACGACGTCGGGATGCATCGCTCGGCCGTGGTGAACACCACCTTGCCCGACGCCGGGGTGGACGTGGCGTCGGTGCGCAGGCCGTAGTCGATCTCGGACAGGTATCCGCCGCGCGTGTAGGAGACGACGGTGTGGTTGTTGTTCTCCCCGTAGTGGTTGGTCTCGGCGGTGTAGCGGAACACCTCGGCGTTGCCGTGGGCGTCGACGACGCTGTCCAGGTTCCACCGCCACACGGCCGAGGAGCACACCGAGCCGGCGAAATTGCCAGACTTGTAGCACGGCTCGCCGGACTGGTTGCCGAACACCGGCACGCTCCACGCGCTGTTGGTCGAACCCGACCCGACGACGGGCGTGCCCTTGCCGAAGGTGTAGGTCGTCCCGTCGATCGTCGTGAGCGTCCAGTACTCCCCTGCTGCACCGAGCGTGCCGTAATGGGTGATCTTCGACCCGTCGTCGTCGTACATCCGCCAGGTCCCGGAGGAGGAGTCCTTCACCAGCGGCCCCGAGGTGCCGTCCAGGTCGATCGTGGCGTTGTCGGACTTCCAGCACAGGTCGCCGGTCTTGGTCGTCGTGTTGGAGCCGGTCATGTCGTCGCTGCAGGCGATGTACCGCCGTTCGATGTACCCGCCCGGAGCGAGGTCGAACCCGTCGCCGAGCCAGGACGGCTGGTTGTTCGCCGCAGACACCCGGCCGTCGACGATGCCGGAGTCGTAGGTGACGGCAAGGTCCGGGGTCAGGTCGCCGGGCGCCGGTGGCACGGCCAGCGGATCGGACCAGGTGAAGTCGCCCGCACCGGACCCCGCAGCCCACGTGCTGGACGGGGAGAGGCTGGTCGCCGCATACGACCCGGTGGACCCGGCCGGGGCCGCTGCCGCGGCCAGCACCAGGGTCGTCGCCGCGGACGCGGCCGGCGTGACAGTGGCCGTGCCGGTCGTGCCCGGCCACGCGACGCTCAGGTGGCCGTGGGGGTCGGTGCGCGTGGGCAGGTTCTTCTGCCCGGTGCAGCCCTTCACCGCAGACGCGGTGACGGTGCACCCGATCAGCTGCACCACGTGGGCCCGGCCAAGCCAGTCCCCGCCCTCGTTCGAGGCGACCGCCGACACGTCCAGCGTCACCGTCTTCACCGAGCCTTTGGTGGGCTCGGTGACGGCCACCAGGAGGGCGTCCGTGCCCACCCCCGCGGCCGTGCCGGCGCCTCGGGCATACACCCGGGTCGTCACAGCCGCGGCCCGGTGCGCTGTCGCGGACGTGGTTGTCGTGGCCGAAGCGGCCTTTGGCGCGGAAGTCGCCGTCGACGCGGAGGTGGCCTTCGATGCGGCCGCGGACGTCGCAGCGGCTGAGGATGTCGCAGCGGAGGTAGGCGAGGTAGGCGAGGTAGGTGAAGTAGGCGCGGTGCTCGTCGGAGCGGAGGGGGCCGGCGAGGCGGGCGTGGCTGGTGGCTCGGCCGGCCCGGTGAGGCTCTTGCCCACCACGACGGTGACCGGGGTGCCGCGGACGGCCAGGGTGTGACCTGCCGAGGCAGTGGCGGTGCTCTCGAGGGCAGTCGGCCACGGTCGGGGACGGATCGGGTGGGTGGGCCACACCGGCGCCCGGCGCGCGTGGGCATGGACGGCCCTCACCGTGCCCACCCGGTCGCGCGCCACGTGTGGGGGCCCCTGATGCGCGGCCGGGGCCGCGAGGGCCTGAGGCGCGACCGCGGCGCCCGTCGCCGTCAGGACGGCCGTCGTCGAGACAAGGGCCAGGAGCCGCAGGGAAGGCAGGGCGCGGGGTGACATGGTGACCTCTCCTGGTCGGCTCAGGCGCACGGGCTGGTAGTGGAGGGGGTCGCGACACCCGCCGTGAACGACCCATTGCCATGACGGGTCGCCTCCTGCCACGTCGTGGTCAACCTATCGACGACACCCGAGGACGACGACACCCCAGCGGCGGGGGCAGCCATACCCACCAGCAGCATCACCGTCGACACCGGGCTCAGCACAGCCAGCAGTGTCACCACTCTCAACCGATACATCCAACGCCCCCTCCACACGCTCACACCTGACAGCCCGCCCGAGCGGATCACCCAGTGGAGCCCTCCACAGCACCCAACAGATGCCCGAGAAGAGTGATACCCCCATACACAGCAAGAAGACAGGTAAATGTTCAAGAAATCTCAGCAAAACCCGGAAAACTTACCAGCCCTTGGTGAAACTCCCAGCGTTCTCACAGCGATCATTCGTAAACTGTGCAGCCTCTACCCATGCAGCGGCCAGTCGGCATACGGCAGCTTCTCAGACTGTTCACCTCGCGGAGACGGATCGGCGAGGGTCGGCGCATCACGCCGTCGAGCACGAGCGGACCATCGCCTGCTCGCGCCTATGGCTACGCCGCTTTCGACGCCGCTGGTCGCACGTCGCTTCGGCATGCTCGGGCGAACCCACGAGCCGCGTCGAGACCAACTACAACGAACCCCACTGGGCTCGTGCACGGCGCACAGACTACGGGTACGACCAGCCGCCACGTGAAGGCCCCGGGATGTCCGGAGACTTCATGAGTTGGACGAGGGCTACCAGTCCTACCCCGGTCCTGAAGACCAGGAGCCCCAGGGTCGACCGCGTCGCCTGGGCGTACCGATCCCGGTGTGTGGCTCACCGACGAGCGGCTCGCCGCGATCCGCCAGCGCGGCGAGGCCGGCGACCGGTCTGTGTCGGCGTGGACCCGCCGCGCCCGTCGAGCACGAGCTGAGCCGTCGTCCCGCCTGGCCTGACAGGCGGTCGGGCGTCAGTCCTGCTGGGGAGGATGGCCCCTGCCCTGACTCGTGCCATCCTCCCCAGCAGGAACACCGGCCACCGATCGGCGCGGCCGCGCCAGGGCGGCGGCGACCGTCTAGGCTGGCAGGGCCCGCCGGCCGCGGGCCAGGAACTCCGGTGCGATGCCGGGGCGGTTCCGCCACTGTGAGCCCGCGGGCGACATCGAGCGTGTCGTCGCCGCGGGCGAGCCAGACACTGGTCGCGGCCACGTCCGACCGTCCGGGGCGAGAACCCCGAGGAGGAACACCATGGCCTCATCCGGCCCCGTCGTCGCGCTGCTGTCGACCTCTGACACCGACCTGCTCTCGGCCCGCGCCGCCGGCGTCGCATACCGATGGGCCAACCCCGCCCGCGCCACGGACGCCGAGCTGGACCGGGCCGTCGACGGCGCGGCGCTCGTCGTCGTCCGGCTCCTCGGCTCCCCGGACGACCTGTGGACGGGCCTCGCCACCGTCCGCGACCGGGGCACGCCGCTCGTCGTCCTCGGCGGGGAGCAGCAGCCGAGCGCCGAGCTCATGGAGCTCTCGACGGTGCCCATGGGGGTGGCCGCCGAGGCCCACCGCTACCTCGCCGAGGGCGGCCCGGCGAACCTCGCCCAGCTCCACGCCTTCCTCTCCGACACCGTGCTGCTCACGGGGGAGGGGTTCGAGCCCCCCGTCACCATCCCCGCCTGGGGGTATGCCACGCGCCCGGCCTCCGCAGACCCGGCCCTGCCCCGCATCGGCATCCTCTACTACCGGGCCCACGAGGCGAGCGGGAACACCGCCTTCGCCCACGCCCTCGCCGACGCGGTCGACGCGACGGGACGCGCCGTCGGCATACCCGTCTTCGCCGGCTCGCTGCGGGCCGCGCCCGACGACCTCTACGACGCCCTCGGCACCCTCGACGCGCTCGTCGTCACCGTCCTCGCGGCCGGTGGCAGCGTCCCGGCCGGCGCGGGGGCGGGCGGCGACGACGAGGCCTGGGACGTCGAGCGGATGGCGGCCCTCGACATCCCCGTCCTGCAGGGCCTGTGCCTCACGACGAGCCGCGCCGAGTGGGAGGCCTCCGACGAGGGCGTCACGCCGCTGGACTCGGCGACCCAGATCGCCATCCCCGAGTTCGACGGCCGGATCATCACGGCACCGTTCTCCTTCAAGGAGATCGACGACCAGGGCCTGCCGCACTACGTCGCCGACCCCGAGCGCTGCGACCGGGTCGCCCGGATCGCCGTCAACCACGCCCTGCTCCGACGACTGCCCAACGCGGACAAGCGCATCGCCCTCGTCCTGTCGGCCTACCCGACCAAGCACGCCCGGATCGGCAACGCCGTCGGGCTCGACACCCCGGTCTCCGCGATCCGGCTGCTGCGCCGGATGCGCTCCGACGGCTACGACCTCGGCACCGGCAACCCCGTCGTCGACATCCTCGACGGCGACCTCACCGACACCGAGGCCGGTGACGCGCTCATCCACCGGCTCATCGAGGCGGGCGGCCAGGACGAGGAGTGGCTCACCACGGTCCAGCTCACCGACGCCCATGTCCGGGTCACGCCGGGGGAGTATGCCGCGTGGACGGCCGATCTGCCGGCCCCCCTTCGCGAGGCGATGACGGAGGCATGGGGCGCGGCGCCCGGCACCCTCTTCGTCAACGATGCCGGGGAGCTGGTACTCGCGACCCTGCAGGCCGGGAACCTCGTCATCCTCGTCCAGCCCCCGCGCGGGTTCGGGGAGAACCCGATCGCCATCTACCACGACCCGGACCTGCCGCCGACGCATCACTACCTCGCGGCATACCGTTGGCTGGAGCGGGGATTCGGCGCACATGCGGTCATCCACCTCGGCAAGCACGGCTCGATGGAGTGGCTGCCGGGCAAGAACGCCGCGATGTCCGCCGCCTGTGGGACCGATGCCGCCATCGCGAGCATGCCCCTCGTCTACCCCTTCCTCGTCAACGACCCGGGTGAGGGCGCCCAGGCCAAGCGACGGGCCCACGCGACGATCGTCGACCACCTCGTGCCCCCGATGGCGCGGGCCGAGGCATACGGCGACATCGCCCGGCTCGAGCAGCTCCTCGACGAGCACGCCAACATCGCCGCGATGGACCCGGCGAAGCTGCCCGCGGTCCGCGGCGAGATCTGGACCCTCATGCAGGCCGCCCAGCTGCACCAGGACCTCGGACTCGAGGAGCGCCCGGGCGACGAGGACTTCGACGACTTCATCCTCCACGTCGACGGGTGGCTCTGCGAGATCAAGGACGCGCAGATCCGCGACGGTCTCCACGTGCTCGGCGCGGCGCCCGTCGGGGAGGCGCGGGTCAACCTCGTCCTCGCCATCCTGCGCGCCCCGCAGGTGTGGGGCGGCGTCGGCCAGGCCGTCCCCGGGCTGCGCTCGGCTCTCGGCCTGAAGGAGGACGAGCAGCTCGCGGCCGTCGACGAGATCGAGGCCAGGGCCCGCGGGCTCGTCGAGCGGATGGAGGCTGCCGACTGGGACCCCGGCGTCGTCACGACCCTCCACGACGACCCGGAGGTGCAGCGCGTCCTCACCTTCGCCGCGACCCAGGTCGTCCCCCGGCTGGCCGGCACGACAGGGGAGCTCGAGGCCGTGCTCCATGCTCTGGCAGGGGGATTCGTGCCCGCCGGACCTTCGGGGTCACCGCTGCGGGGCCTGGTCAACGTGCTTCCCACGGGCCGCAACTTCTACACCGTCGACCCGCGGGCCGTCCCGTCCCGCCTCGCCTGGCAGACCGGTCAGGCGATGGCCGACTCGCTGCTGCGCCGCTACCTCGACGAGACGGGGGAGTACCCCACGTCGGTCGGCCTGTCGGTGTGGGGGACCTCCGCGATGCGGACGTCCGGCGACGACATCGCCGAGGTCCTCGCCCTGCTCGGCGTCCGCCCCGAGTGGGACGAGCAGTCGCGTCGGGTGAGCCGTCTGGAGGTCGTCCCGCTCGAGGAGCTCGGACGGCCCCGCATCGACGTGACGGTGCGGATCTCCGGCTTCTTCCGCGACGCCTTCCCCCACGTCGTCGCCATGCTCGACGACGCCGTCCGGATGGTCGCCGAGCTCGACGAGCCGGACGACCGCAACCACGTCCGCGCCCACGCCCAGGCCGACCTGGCCGCGCACGGCGACCCGCGCCGGGCCACGACCCGCATCTTCGGCTCCAAGCCGGGCTCCTACGGCGCCGGCATCCTCCAGGCCGTCGAGTCCGGGTCGTGGCGCGACGACCAGGACCTCGCCGAGGTCTACACGGCCTGGGGCGGGTTCGCCTACGGCCGCGGGCTCGACGGCGCCCCGGCGGCGGACGACATGCGGACCAACTACCGGCGCATCAAGGTCGCGGCGAAGAACGTCGACAGCCTCGAGCACGACATCGCCGACTCCGACGACTACTTCCAGTACCACGGGGGGATGGTCGCCACGGTGCGGGCCCTCACGGGCGCCGACCCCAAGGCATACGTGGGCGACTCGACCTCGCCGGACGCGGTCCGCACGCGCACGCTCGCGGAGGAGACGGCCCGGGTGTTCCGCGCCCGGGTGGTCAACCCGCGCTGGATCGGCGCGATGCAGCGGCACGGCTACAAGGGAGCGTTCGAGCTCGCCGCGACCGTCGACTACCTCTTCGGGTTCGACGCGACGGCCGGGGTGGTCCACGACTGGATGTACGACCGGCTCGCCAAGGACTACGTCCTCGACGCGACGAACCAGGACTTCCTGCGCCGGTCCAACCCGTGGGCGCTGCGCGGCATCGTCGAGCGGCTCCACGAGGCGGCCGACCGCGGGCTGTGGGCCGAGCCCGACCCCGAGGTCATGGCCCGGCTCCAGGAGGTCTACCTGTCCGTCGAGGGCGACCTGGAGGACGACGAGTGACCCGACGGCTCGTCCTCATCGGCGTCGGCCCGGGCGACCCGGAGCAGGTGACGCTGGAGGCGGTGCGGTGGATCCGGTCCGTCGACTGCTTCGTCGTCACGGAGAAGCACCGGCCCCAGGGCGACCCGCTCGCCGCCGCCCGCACCGCCCTCGTCTCCCGCCACCTCGACGGCGAGCCCCGGGTCCTCGTCGTCGGGGACGCCGTCCGTGACCGCTCGCCCGAGGGCACCCGCGACCAGGCGGGGTACGAGCGGGCGGTCGCCGACTGGCACGCCGCCCGAGCGGAGCGGTATGCCGCGGTGCTGGCCGGCGAGCCCGGCGACGTCGGGTTCCTCGTCTGGGGCGACCCGGCGCTCTACGACTCGACGATCCGGGTCCTCGAGCGCGTCGCCCCGTCGGTGGGGGCTGAGCTGGTCGTCGTGCCGGGCATCTCGAGCCTGTCCGCCCTCGCCGCCCGGCACCGCATCGTCCTGCACGAGGTGGGGGAGCCGTTCCTCGTGACGACGGGCCGGCGTCTCGCCGAGGCCGTCGACCAGGGCCAGCGCTCCATCGCGGTGCTGCTCAACCGGTCGCTCGAGCCGCTGCACGACCTGGACGGCGCCGCGTGGCGGATCTGGTGGGCCGCCAACCTCGGCACCCCGACGGAGCGCCTCGTCGCCGGCCGGCTGTCCCAGGCCCTGCCCGGCATCGAGGAGGCCCGGGCCGAGGTCGCGCGGGAGGCGGGCTGGATCATGGACCTCTACCTGCTCCAGCGGGACCGTTAGGTCGCCGAGAGCAGGAGCACGGCGAGGGCGACCTCGATGGACGCGCCGTAGACGTCCCCGGTGACCCCACCGAGCCGGGTGACGGCGCGGCGGACGAGCCAGGCCACGGCCCCGGCCGCGAGGACGGTGGAGAGGGGGCCACGCCACCACGGCTCGCCGGTGATCTGGTAGGCCAGGCTCGCCGCCACCGTGAGGACGAGCCAGCCCACGACGCCGACGACCGGGGTCACGACCCCGACGTACGTCGCGCCCAGCCCGTCCGGTCGGGCGCCGGGGACGGCGCGCTGGCAGGTCAGCAGGACGGCGCCACGCGACACGCAGACGAGCACGCCGGCGAGAAGTGGCCCCCATCGCATACCGAGAAGCGCTGTGAGAGAGCCGATCTGGACACCGAGGGTGAGGACGATCGCGGCTGCTCCCGCCGGCCCGGTGTCGCCGGTCCGCATGATGGCGAGCGACCGGGCCCGGTCGTAGGAGGCCGTCAGCCCGTCCGCGGTGTCGGCGAGTCCGTCGAGGTGGAAGGCGCGGCTGCCGAGGGCGAGGGCCGCGACGGCGGCGGCCGCGACCCCGATCGGCGCAAGGCCGAGTTCGCGACCGGCCCAGCAGACGAGGGCGACGAGGACACCGAGCGGCACGACGGCATACGGCGCCATGACCATCGCCGGACCGGTGATCCCCGCGTCGGGGGACCGGGGCGAGCGCACGGGGAGGGCCGTCAACGTCCCGACGGCGAACCGCCAGCTCTCCCGAAGATCCGCGGCCGACACGACAGAATCGTGGCATGGCCGCCCCGCTCTACCTCCTCCGGCACGGCGAGTCGGAGTGGAACGTCCGGCGGCTCACCCAGGGGCAGACGGCGCATCCCCGGCTCACCGACCGGGGACGCGGTCAGATCCGGTATGCCGCCGAGCTGATCCGCGCGGACCTCGCCCTCGAAGGCGGCTCCGGGCAGGGGTGGGGACCATCGCAGGGGCCCGGACTGGGGAAGGGGCAGAGGCGGGACCGGGGCCTGTCGCGGGGGCGGGGCTTGGCGCAGGAGCGGGGACCGTCGCAGGACCGGGGCTTGGCGCAGGAGCGGGGACCGTCGCAGGACCGGAGCTTGGCACAGGACCGGGGCCTCTGTCCGGGACAGGGGTCCGCGCCGCCCGTCATCGTGTCCAGCGACCTCCTCCGCGCCGTGGAGTCGGCCGAGATCGTCCGGTCGGTGCTCGGCGGCTCGCTGGCCCTCGACCCCCGGCTCCGGGAGCAGCATCTCGGCTCGCTGCAGGGCCGCGGTTACGAGGAGACGTGGGCCGCGGCGGCCGAGCACGACTGGTCCGACCCCGACCTGCCCGTCTTCGGCGGCGAGTCGGTGCGTGAGGTCCACGATCGGATGGCGGCCGTCCTCGACGAGGTCGATCCGACGCGGATCACCGTCCTCGTGAGCCACGGCGACGCGATCCGGCTGGCGGTGGCGCACCTCACCGGTGTCGCACCGCACGAGGCCGAGTGGGTCGAGGTTCCCAACGGCGCCGTCGCCCGGGTCTCCGCGGGAGAGGTGCGCTGGCTGCCCTCACCGCAGACCCGGCGGCCTGCATGAGACTGTCCAATTGGGTCGGATTCATGCAAGACCCCACCCCTCGGCCCTCACCCCTCCCACCCGGCCGGTGAGACATCGCGGCCGGCCGGTGAGGCGTTGCCCACGGCCCTGCATGAGACTGTCCAATTGGGTCGGATTCATGCAAGACCCCACCCCTCCTGGCCCTCCACCGCTCCCACCCGGCCGGTGAGACGCGCGGCCGGCCCGGTGAGACGTCGCCTACGGCCCTGCATGAGACTGTCCAATTGGGTCGGATTCATGCAAGACCTCACCCCTCCTGGCCCTCCACCGCTCCCACCCGGCCGGTGAGACGCGCGCCGGCCGGTGAGGCGTTGCCCACGGCCCTGCATGAGGCGTTGCCTACAGCCCTGCATGAGACTGTCCAATTGGGTCGGATTCATGCAGGACCCCAGCCCTCCTGGCCCTCCACCGCTCCCACCCGGCCGGTGAGGCGTCGCCTACGGCCCTGCATGAGACTGTCCAATTGGGTCGGATTCATGCAGGGCTGTGGATGACGGGGGGAGCCACCGCCCGAGGCGCGGCACGATGATCGGGTGGAGACCGCGCATACCCTGGACGAGACCCTCTCGGGGCTCGGCGGCTGCGCGTCGTGGAACGAGCTGGTCGTCCACCACACCCGCGGCGAGCTCAGCGCGGCCGTCGCGTCCGGGGAGCTGATCCGCGTCAGTCGGGGACGCTACGTGTCGCCCGCCGTCGCCGACCACCGGCGGGCCGCTCACGCCCACAGCGCGACGCTGAGCCATCTCAGCGCGGCGCTCCACCACGGCTGGAAGGTGGCCGCGACGCCTCCGCTGCCCACGATGACCATTCCCCGTATGCGCAAACGGCGGGTCCCGACAACGATCGGCGTCGTCGCCTGGGCTGACCTGCCCGAGACGGACGTGTCCGAGGGTGTGACGACCCCGCTGCGGACCGTGCTCGACTGCGCCCGGACGCTGCCACTCGGAGAGGGCCTGGCCGTGGCCGACTCGGCACTGCGCGACGATGCGATCACGCCGGCCGAGCTCCGGACCGCTGCCGCCGAGCTCCGCGGACCGGGGTCGGCCGCCGCACGCCGGGTCGCCATGCTGGCCGACGGCCGGGCGGCCAACCCTCTCGAGTCGACCCTGCGCGCCATCCTCGCCGACGTCCCCGAGCTCGACCTCGTCCCCCAGTGCGTCATCGCCGACGACGGGTGCTTCGCCGTCGCCGACCTCGCCGATCGCCGGCTGCGGCTCGTCGTCGAGGCCGAGGGCTTCGCCTACCACGGCTCGCGAGCCGACTGGCGCAGCGATGCTCGTCGTTTCACCGACCTCACCGCCCACGGGTGGTGGGTGCTGCGGTTCACCTACGAGGACGTCATGCACCACCCCGACCGGGTCCGGCGACTCGTCCGCACCTGGCTGGTCACCACCGGGTTCGCTGCGGTGGCGACGGCCTGAGGACTCGGCCGCGACGACTAGGCTGCGCGCATGCTTCTCATCGGCCTCATCCTCTTCGGCATGCTCATCGGAGCCGCGGCGCAGCTCCTCCTCGGCAAGGGCCGGAACGGCATCGACTGGACGCTGGCCATCGTCTCCGGGCTCATCGGATCCTTCGTGGGAGGGCTCATCCTCAGCCTCGCCTCGGGGGACGGCCTGGCCTTCCGGCCGAGCGGCATCATCGGGTCGATCCTCGGTGCGGTCGTCGTGACGGCGGGCTGGCGCTGGTGGCGAGGTCGGACGCCCGCCTGACCTTGACGCGGGCGCGACTCGACCTCACATTGACACGGCACGACCCGACCTCGATGGTCGGCCGGATTGCCCGCACTTGGCATCGCCCACCGCTGTCCGGGCTTCGGCGCCCACTGGTCCGCATACGAGGCGCCGCCGGTCCGCATACGACCAGCCGGCAGCGGCCCGCCGTCGCGACGATTCCCTCGGACCCGACGACAGCCGGACCGGCAATGGCCCTCCCACCCCAGCCGAGCCCGCCGATCCTGAGCACAACACGCCAGCGGCACAGACCGGCCAGCGGCCCATTGCCGGTCCGGCTGCACGGCAGGGACCACACGATGGGCGACCAGTGGGACCGGTGGGACCAAAGGGGCAGATGGGGGAGACGGCCTTCACTGAGCACCCACCAGACCGCCCAAGGCATCGGCCAGCCGACCCAGGAGGGCCCGGCCAGCC
Source organism: Nostocoides sp. (assembly GCA_039812405.1). Lineage (GTDB taxonomy): Bacteria > Actinomycetota > Actinomycetes > Actinomycetales > Dermatophilaceae > Nostocoides. The sequence continues at coordinate 7,185 of JBDIAL010000008.1, read as the reverse complement.
GCCGTCACGTCGGGACGAGGTCGGAGGAGGACAGGCCCGGGCATGCCACAGCGGCCTGTCGTCGCGATGATCCCGCGGACCCCCACGACAGCCGGACCGGCAATGGCCCTCCCACCCCTGCCGAGACCGCCGACCCTGAGCACAGGACACCAGCAGCACAGACCGCCCAGCCACCCATTGCCGGTCCGGCTGCACACGCCGGGCCCGCCATGGCGGCGACCAGCGGTGCCAATGGGGCCAATAGGACTGCTGGGGCTGCTGTGGTCAGGGGCGGGGCAAGGAGGCTGGGGGCAGGGGGGATGGTCAGGGGATAGGGAGGTAGGGATGGACGCCCTCCAACCGCCCTATCCACCACCCCCGCCGCGGGAGGCGAGCCCGGCCACGAGCCGGTCGATGACGAGGTCGAGGACGGCCGGCGACGTCGCGAAGTTCAGCCGGGCGTGACCGGCACCCCCGGTCCCGAACTCCGGCCCGCTCGACAGGCCCACCCCGGCCCCGACGAGCGCGGCGGCCGGGTCGTCGCCGAGCCCGTAGGCACGCAGGTCGAGCCAGGCGAGGTACGTCGCGTCGGGCACGCGGTAGCCCACCTCGGGTGCCTCGGCAGCGAGCCGCGTCGCAAGGTGCCGGCGGTTGTCGTCCAGCTCGCGGACCAGCTCGTCCAGCCAGTCACGCCCGTCGGTCAGCGCCGCGGTGTGGGCGATCGCGCCGAGATGGCTCGCGCCGTGCGTCGCGACCTCCGGCACGGCGGCGAGGACCTCACCCGCCTCGGCCCCGGGGATGGCGAGCGCGCACTTGAGGCCGGCCAGATTCCAGGCCTTGGAGGCCGAGAACAGGGTGACGCCGCGCTCGCCGCCGGGCACCGTGGCATACGGCGTGAAGACGGCCGGCGGCTGGACGAGCGGCGCGTGGATCTCGTCGGAGACGACCGGCACCCCGTGCGCCTCGGCGAGTGCCGCGAGGGCGGTCAGCTCCTCCGGGGTGGGCACGATCCCGGTCGGGTTGTGCGGGTTGCACAGGAGGTATGCCGCGCGCCGACCTCCGCGGGTCGCCTCGCCGAAGGCCCGGTCCAAGGCCGTGAGGTCGAGCCGGAGGTCCGCGCCGAGCGGCGCCTCGACGACCCGCCGCCCGTAGCCCCCGATGAACCCGTAGAAGGCGTTGTAGACCGGTGAGGAGACGACGACGGCGTCACCCCGGTCGGTGAGGACCTGCAGCACGTCGAGGACGCCGATCATCACGTCGGGCGAGGCGACCGCCGAGGCCGGGTCGAACCGCCACCCCCACCGGTCGGCGGCGAAGGCGGAGGCGGCCTCGGCATACGGCCGGATCCACGGGTAGCCGGTGTCGCCGCGGGCGAGCGCCGCCGAGACCGCCTCGACGACCGCCGGGCAGGGGAGGGCGTCCATCTCGGCGACCCAGGCGGGGACGACGCCGGCGGACCACCGACGCCACTTGATGCTCGTGCGGGTCGCCCGCAGGTCGGCGAGGGAGACGTCGAGGACACGTTCCATGGACCCAACCTAGCGACGGCCGCGAGCGGCGGCGGGAGCGGCGGGGACATAGGCTGGCCGCCATGTCCGACCGGGTGGGGGAGACCCACGGGACCCACGGCCCGTCCGTGCCGGCCCCCGTCACCGACCGGGTGCTGACCGTCCCCAACCTGCTCTCGGCGCTCCGGCTCCTCGGCGTGCCCGTCTTCCTCTGGGCGATCCTCGCCCACCACGACGCCCTGGCCCTGGCCGTCCTCATCGTCTCCGGCATCACCGACTACCTCGACGGCAAGGTCGCCCGGCTCTACGGGCTCGAGTCGCGCCTGGGGCAGCTGCTCGACCCTGTCGCGGACCGGCTCTACATCGTGAGCACGCTCGTCGGGCTCGGCGTCCGCGGCATCGTGCCGTGGTGGCTCGTCGGGGTGCTCTTCGCCCGCGAGGCGTACATGGGGGTCGTCATCCTCGTGGGGCGCCGGCACGGCATACCGGCCCTGCCCGTGCACTTCCTCGGGAAGGCGGCCACCTTCGCCCTCCTCTACGCCTTCCCGCTCCTGCTCCTCGGCGAGGTCGGCGGCACCGTCGCCGACGTCGCGCGCCCGCTCGGGTGGGCCTTCGCGGGGTGGGGCACCGGCCTCTACTGGGTCGCCGGGATCCTGTATGCCGTGCAGCTGCGGCAGTACATCCGCGACCGCGAGGGCCGCGCGTGACGACCTCGCCGACCCGACCCGACGCCGCCCGTCCCGACAGCCGCCGTCCCGACGCCTCGATGACCCTCCTGCGGGAGATGATGGAGCGCCCCCTCGACCCCGGCTACGCCGCGGCCGCCGCGCGGCGCGAGGCGGCCGGGCTCCCGCCGTCGACCGGGACCCGCTCCGGGACGATGCTCGTGGCGCTCGCCGTCGTCGGGCTCCTGCTCAGCATCTCGGCCGTCACCCTCCATCGCGACGTGCCCGACATCACCCGGACCAAGAAGGACCTCGTCGCCCAGATCGAGGCCGGCCGGACGGCTGCCGAGGGACGCTCGGAGCAGGTGACCACGCTCCAGGGGCAGATCAGCGCCGCGGAGCAGCGGCACGGCACCGACCTGTCCGGTGAGCTGGCCGCGCTCGAGGAGGAGACCGGCACCCTCCCCGTGACGGGACCCGGCTTCGTCATCACGATGGACGACGCTCCCGACGTGGCCGGCTCCAGCGCCGACGACGACCCGCGCACCTCGACGGAGGCCTCCGCGGGCCGCGTGCAGTCCCGGGACATCCAGATCGTGACGAACGGCCTGTGGCAGGCCGGCGCCGAGGCCATCGCGATCAACGGGCTGCGCCTGTCGTCGCGGTCGGCGATCCGGTTCGCCGGGGACGCCATCCTCGTCAACTTCCGGCCGCTGACCCGGCCCTACGTCATCTCCGCCATCGGGGACGGGACCGGGCTCGAGACCGCCTTCGCCGCGAGCACCGCGGGAGACTACCTGCAGGCGCTGCACGCCAACTACGGCATGGTCGTCAAGCGGGAGACCTCGCAGGCCCTGCACCTTCCCGGGGCGACCACCCTCACGACGACGTATGCCGCGCCGGTCCACCCCGCCGGGTCCGCCACCCAGGGGTCGAGCGGCAGCGATGACGAGCCGGACCGGAGCCGGTCGACCGAGAGTCAGGAGCCCAGCCCGTGATCCCCTTCGTCGGCCTCCTCGCCGGCATCGGCATCGGCGTCTTCCTCCAGCCCGACGTGCCGCTGTGGCTCCAGCCGTACCTCCCGATTGCCGTCATCGCCGCCCTCGACGCGGTCTTCGGCGGCGTGCGGGCCGTCCTCGACGGCATCTTCAACGACAAGGTGTTCGTCGTCTCCTTCCTCTCCAACGTCGTCGTCGCCGCCTTCATCGTCTTCCTCGGCGACAAGCTGGGGGTCGGCTCGCAGCTGTCGACCGGGGTCGTCGTCGTCCTCGGGGTCCGGATCTTCTCCAACGTCGCCTCCATCCGCCGCCACCTGTTCCACGCCTGAGCCATGACCGACCCGACCTCCACCCCCGGCCCGGCCCCGAGCGGTCCTGTCGGGCGCTCCGACGGCGACAGCGACCCGACGGGGGGCGGCCGCCCGACGGACGGTGCCCCGGACGGTGGCAGCAGCCCAAGCAGTGGCGGCAGCCCGATGGGTGCCCCGGACGGCGGCAGCTGGCGCACCCTGCTGCGGATGGGCAGGCCGCGCGCCACCAAGGCCAACCTGCTCGCGGCCGTCCTCGCCCTGCTCCTCGGCTTCGCCATCGCGACCCAGGTGCACCAGACCCAGAGCCAGGGTCTGGAGAGCCTGCGGGAGGACGAGCTGGTCCGCCTCCTCGACGACGTCCAGACCGACAACTCGCGGCTCTCCGACGAGATCCGCGACCTCCAGACGCAGCGTGACCAGCTGGCCAGCGGTGCGGCCGGCTCGAGCGAGGCGCGGGCCGCGGCGGAGGAGCGCATCGACTCCCTCGGCATCCTCGCCGGGACGGTCGCGGCCCAGGGCCAGGGCATCACCCTGCGAGTCTCCGACCCCAAGCACGGGGTGACCGCCGCCCTCCTCCTCGACACCGTCGAGGAGCTGCGCGACGCGGGGGCCGAGGCGATGCAGATCGACGACGTGCGGATCGTCGCGAGCACCTACTTCACCGACCTCGCCGACGGCGGGGTGAGCGCGTCCGGCACGGACCTCGCGCAGCCCTACGTCATCCGCGCGATCGGCGACAAGGCCACCCTGGCGGCCGCCATGGCGATCCCGGGCGGTGTCAACGAGTCGGTGCGTCAGGTCGGGGCGTCCATCGCCGTGACCGAGCACGGCTCAGTGGTCGTCGACGCGTTGCACACGGTGACGAAGCCTCAGTACGCTCGCCCGGTGTCCCCGCCCTCGTCGGCCGCCTCCTAGGCTGGGGATCGGCACCACCCCACATCCCCCGCGAAGGAGTGTCATGAGCGAGTTGGAGTACCCCGAGGACCTGCGCTACACGGCCGAGCACGAGTGGGTCCGGGTGTCCGACGACGGGACGCTGCGCGTCGGGATCACGGCCTTCGCCCAGGAGGCCCTCGGCGACGTCGTCTACGTGAGCCTGCCGGCCGTCGGCGAGCAGCTCACCGCCGGTGACGCCAACGGCGAGGTGGAGTCGACGAAGTCGGTGAGCGACCTCTTCGTGCCGGTGAGCGGCGAGGTGACCGCCGTCAACGGGGTGCTCGACGCGAGCCCCGAGCTGGTCAACACCGACCCCTACGGCGAGGGCTGGCTGTATGCCCTGCGCCCCACCGACCCCGGCGCGGTCGACGCGCTTCTCGACGTCGCGGCATACCGCGACACCCTCGGCTGACCACGGCTGGACTGGAGGGCCCTTCATGAGCGACACGACACCCACCGGCCCGGACGGGCCCGTGGACCCGCAGGACCAGCCCCCGGGCGAGGCAGGTCCGGCAGCCGAGGAGGGACCCCTCGGCCCCGAGCGCACGACGATGCACCTGCCGAGCCTCGGCAGTGTCCGGCCCGCGGAGCCGGGGGAGAGCGAGCACATCCTCACCCGCTCCGACCAGGCGATGGTCGAGGCGCTGCGCCCCGGCACCGCCCTGCTCGTCGTGCTGCGCGGTCCCAACACCGGGGCGCGGTTCCTCCTCGACGACGACGAGGTCCTCGCCGGGCGGCACCCGGACTGCGACATCTTCCTCGACGACGTGACCGTCTCCCGCCGGCACGCCATCTTCGCCCGTGCGAACGGCGTCTTCGTCGTCCGGGACGTCGGCTCCCTCAACGGGACCTACGTCAACCGCGAGATCGTCGACTCCGCCCCGCTGCAGACCGGCGACGAGGTGCAGATCGGCAAGTTCCGTCTCGTCTTCTACGCCGGCCGCAGCTGAGGTCGCCCCGCGTGACCCCTCGCGTCGCACGGTCGACGATGACGATCGGCGCCTTGGTGAAGTCGGTCCAGGACGAGTTCCCGGACGTCACGATCTCCAAGATCCGCTTCCTGGAGACCGAGGGGCTGCTCACGCCGACGCGCACCCCGAAGGGCTACCGCGTCTACACGCGTGACGACGTCGACCGGCTGCGCTACATCCTTGCCGCCCAGCGGGACCGGTTCTGGCCGCTGAAGGTCATCGGCGAGGCGCTCGACGCCATCGACCGGGGCCTGACCCCACCCGAAGACACCGGGCGTCCGGTCCCGCCGGCCGCCCCGGACGACCCCGATCTGCCCTCCGCGGCCGAGCTCGCCCACGGCCGAGCGCTGCGACTCACCGCCGCCGAGCTCGTCGGATCCAGCGGCTGCGACGCCGCGACGCTCGAGGCGCTGGAGAGCTACCACCTCCTCGCGCCCGACACCGAGGGCCACTACGACGAGGACGCGCTCGCCGTCGCCGAGGCGGCCGGCCGACTCGCCGCATACGGACTGGAGCCCCGTCACCTGCGGACCTTCCGCAACGCGGCGGACCGTGAGATCGGGCTCGTCGAGCAGGCGCTCGGGCCGGTGGGGAGCGGCGGCGCGGAGGCCGCCGAGCGACGGGCCGAGATGGTCCGGTCCTGCCTCGCCCTCCACACGGCTCTCGTCCGCCACGGGCTGCGCGCGCCGGGCTGAGCCGGCCGGTCCGCGGGGTACCGTGGAGGAGTGAAGCCTGTCGACGTCCTCGGGGTCCGGGTGGAGAGCCCGACCAACCGTCCCATCGTCCTGCTCCAGGAGCGCGACGGCGACCGGTGCGTCCCGATCTGGATCGGGGCTGCCGAGGCCACGGCCATCGCCTACGCGCAACAGGGCGTCGAGCCGCCGCGGCCCCTCACCCACGACCTGTTGAAGAACGTCATCGAGGGCCTCGGCCACCGGCTCACCGAGGTGCGGGTCGTCGACCTGCGCGACGGCGTCTTCCTCGCCGAGCTCGTCTTCGACAACGGCACCGTCATCTCCTCCCGGCCCTCGGACGCCATCGCCCTCGCGCTGCGCGTGGGCTGCCCGGTGAGCGCGGCGGAGTCGGTCATCGACGAGGCGGGCGTGGCCCTCGCGCCCCAGGCGGACGACGAGGTGGAGAAGTTCAAGGAGTTCCTCGACCACGTGTCGGCCGACGACTTCGACACCGATCCGGATGCCTGAGTCGTGGTATGCCGTGCTCAAGTCTAAGCCTCAGGCCGAGGGTTAGGCATGATCTCACCAGTCGCGACACGCTGATGACCAACCTGCAGGGATCGTTGACGGTGAGGGTTCTTGGCCCTACCGTCGATCCCGATGCCGGAACGACGTCCCTGTAGTTCCAGCACTGTCACCCAAGGAGATCCCCGTGAACGCCATCGACGACGCCGGCTCACGCAAGGTTCCCGTGGCGGCTCAGGGCCTCCTCTTCGACGACGACCTGCCCGAGCTCGACGAGGAGGTCGGCTACCGCGGCCCGACGGCCTGCCGCGCGGCCGGCATCACCTACCGGCAGCTCGACTACTGGGCCCGGACCGGTCTCGTCGAGCCGTCGGTCCGCGGGGCGAGCGGCTCCGGCTCCCAGCGGCTCTACGGCTTCCGTGACATCCTCGTCCTCAAGGTCGTCAAGCGCCTCCTCGACACCGGTGTCTCCCTCCAGCAGATCCGTGCGGCCATCACCCACCTGCGCGACCGCGGCGTCGACGACCTCGCGCAGATCACCCTCATGAGCGACGGCGCCTCGGTCTACGAGTGCACGTCCGCCGACGAGGTCATCGACCTCGTCCAGGGCGGCCAGGG
>JBDIAL010000007.1:0-38551 GCA_039812405.1 Nostocoides sp. | reverse complement strand
GCCCGGCCGTCGTGACGGCGGTCGTCGGGCCGCGCACCGCGGCGCAGCTGCGGCCGCTGCTGGCGGCCGGGGACCTGGTCATCCCGGCCGAGGTGGGCGCCGCCCTCGACGAGGTGTCCGCGGTCCGGCTCTGATCGCCCGCTGAGCGCCGGGGTTCAGCCGTCGTCGCGGCCGACGTCGTCGTACTCGTCGCTGTCGAAGCCGGAGTACATCTCGTTGTCGTCGCCGTCCTCGTCCTCGTGGTCGTCGAGGGTCCCCTCGTCGTCGGCCCCCTCCACCTCGTCGTCGAGGTCGTCCTCGTCGTCGTCGCCCTCGAGGTCCTCGATGTCGTCGTCCTCATCGTCCAGGTCGTCCTCGTCGTCGCCCTCGAGATCGTCCTCGTCGTCGGGATCCGCCAGGTCGTCGAGGTCCTCCTCGAGGTCGTCCTCGTCGTCACCCTCGTAGACGATCTCCATGGGGGTGACCTCGCCGTAGGCCTCGGCGAGCGCCTCGTCGTAGGCGTCGAAGGCGTCGGCGAGGCCGTCTGCGGCGGCGAGGACGACGGGGTCGTCCTCGCCGCGCCTCCCGGCGCAGGCTTCGAGATGACGCTCGAAGGCGGAGACGAGCGTCGTGAGCGCGGCACGCGGGTCGGCGGTCATGCCACGACGGTAGCCGGTCCCGGGTGAGAATGGTCCTGATGGTCGAGTACGAGTACCGCGTCCTGGAGTTCACCCGCTACCAGGGGCGCGACGACGTGCGCCGGACGCTCACCGAGCACGCGGAGTACGGCCACTGGGAGCTCCATCGGACGCTGGTCTACGTCGGCGGCCGGCGCCGGGCATACCTCCGACGCCGGATCATCCGCGCCCCCCGCGCCAGCTGACCCGCCGCTCAATCGAGCCGACCCTCCCTGCATGAATCCGACCCAATCGGACAGTCTCATGCACGACCCTCATGCACGAGCCGAGCCACTGCGGGCCGAGCCGTCAGCCCCGCCGGCTCAGCACGTCGCGATGAGCCGGCGGAGCACCCGCGCCCCGAACTCCAACGACTCCAAGGGAACCCGCTCGTCGACCCCGTGGAACATCGGCGCGAAGTCGAGGTCCTTCGGCAGGCGCAGCGGCGCGAAGCCGTACCCGGTGATCCCGAGGAGGCTGAGCGCCTTGTTGTCCGTGCCGCCGGACAGGCAGTAGGGCAGGACGTCAGCCTCGGGGTCCTCGGAGCGGAGGGCGGCGACCATCGCCTCGACGAGCGGCCCCCCGAACGGCGTGTCGAGCGAGATGTCCCGGTGGTCGACGACGACCTCGACATGCTCGCCGGCCAGGTCGCGGATCGTCGCCAGGAGCGACTCCTCGTGACCGGGGAGGAACCGGCAGTCGAGGGCGGCCGTGGCGGTCTGCGGGATGACGTTGTGCTTGTACCCCGCCCGGGCCATCGTGACGTTCGCGGTGTCCTGGAGGGTCGCGCGGACGAAGCCCTGGGCTCCCCCGAGGTGGCGCAGGAGCGCCTCGGCGTCCTCCCCGTCGTATGCCGTGCCCGTCACCTCGCTCAGCCCGTCGAGCAGCGCCCGGACGGAGGGGATGAGCTCCTGCGGCCAGGGGTGCTCGGCGATCCGGGTGACCGCCGCGGCGAGCCGGGCGATCGCGTTCTCGTCGTTGGGGACCGAGCCGTGCCCGGCCCGGCCCGTCGCCTGCAGGTGGAGCCAGACGATGCCCTTCTCCGCGGTCTGCAGGAGGTAGACCCGGCGGTCGCGGCCGGTGCCGGCCTCCGGCACCGTGACGCAGTAGCCGCCGACCTCGCTGATCGCCTCGCTCACCCCGGCGAAGACCTCGGGGTGCTCGCGCACCATGAAGTGCGACCCGTGGTCGCCCCCGGCCTCCTCGTCGGCGAAGAAGACGACGACGAGGTCGCGCGGCGGCCGCTCCCCCGTCCGGGCGAGGTGCCGGACGGTGGCGAGCATCATCGCGACCATGTCCTTCATGTCGACGGCCCCGCGCCCCCAGACGCACCCGTCCCGGACCTCGGCGGCGAACGGGTCCACCTGCCAGTCCTCGGCGGTCGCCGGGACGACGTCGGTGTGCCCGTGGATGCACAGCGCCGGACGGTCCGGATCGCTCCCGGCGATCCGGACCGCGACGCTGACTCGACCCGGTGCGCTCTCGTAGGTCTGCGGGTCGAGGCCCACCTCCCGCAGCCTCTCCACGACGTATGCCGCCGCCTGCGCCTCCCCCGGGCCCGGCTCGCTGCCGTAGTTCGAGGTGTCGATCCGGATGAGGTCCCGGCAGAGCCCGACGACCTCCTGCTCGGGTCCGGCCACCGTGCCCGTCGCGTCCCGCTGCGGCTCGCTGCTCATGTCCCTCACCCTACGAGCACCTCCGATCGCGCCTCACCCCGCGAGCACCTCCGGTCGCGGGGTGGAGGCGGTTGAGGTGGGCTCCCCGTCGCGGGACAATGGCAGCAGACGGCGGTGGGGCCCGCCACCGGAACCGCATCGCATGATGCCGATGGCCTCTGGCACGACCTGATGCCCGGGAGGCCTCATGCCGCAGATCGGTCCTCACACCGGCGCCGCCCCGGCGGCCCGGCGCGCGCACGCGGCAGGCGCGGATCGGCATACTCCGGCGTGCCCTGACCCAGCCCGGACCGCCACGGTGCGCGCGACGCAGGACGCCGCGGGTCGGTGGGACGTCGTCGTCGACCTCGACGCCGCCGGTCCGCGCGGGGAGCTCGATGTGCTGCGCGCGCGCATCGTCGGCGACGTCGTCCAGCGGCTCGCCGGTTCGGCGCTCGGCGAGCCGCCGTCGGGCCGGGTGGTCGCGGTGGCTCCGGTGACGCTGTCAGTGGGCCTCACGGCGCGCGTGGTGCTCCAGGACCACGACCCGCTCGCGGTGCGGCTCGCGCTCCTCCGCTGCCGGCCCGACGAGCCGGCCCCCCTGTCGCCGGCCCGGCTGCACCGCGCCGAGGAGACCCTCGGACGGTGGCGGTTCAAGGTGGCCGGGTGGTGGCACCTGCCCCGGGCCGAGCCCCAGGACCTCGGGGCCGTCGTCGAGGGGCTGGCCCGTGACCTCGACACGTCCCTCGCGCTGCGGACGCTCCAGCACCTCGAGGCCGACCATGGCGTCCCGTCCGGCAGCAAGTTCACGACGTTCACGCTGCTCGACCGGGTCCTCGGCCTCGACCTCGGACGCCTCATCGGGACGATCTAGGCTCCGCGCGTCCCGGACCGGATGCACGACTGTCGGCATGCACCTCGGTCGGCCCGTGTCGGGACGATCCCGTGTCGGGTCAGGTGCGGGCCGCGAACGCAGCGTCGACGGCGTCGGCGAGTTCACCCATCGAGGTCAGCTCCAGGTCGTAGGACCACGCCTGCGCCGGCTGTGGGGTGGCGCCCCAGCCGGGCCGGTCGTGGCGCCGGTTGATCCACACCGACGGCAGGCCTTCGCGCTTGGCGGGGACGTGGTCGTGGAAGAGGCTCTGCGCCACGTGCAGCAGCTCCGCCCGGGGCACGCCGAGATCGTCCAGCGTCGTGTCGAGCGCCCGGAAGTGGCTCTCGGCCGGCTTGTATGCCCCGACGTCCTCGGCGGTGATGACGGCGGCGAAGTCGCCGCGGAGCCGCCGGTTGCTGCCCGCGAACCCGTCGCGGTGCACGTTGGACACGATGATGAGCCGGTAGTGCCGAGCCAGCCTGGCCAGCGCGTCGGCGGAGTCGGGGAAGGCGGGCCAGTCCGGCACCGAGTCGCCGAGGCGCTGCGCCCACTCGGCGCTCACCGGGTGCCCGAGGGCGTAACCGGTCCGGCGGAACGCCTCGGCGAGCACCTCGGGATACAGCGCGGCGGGTGACTCCCGCTCGACGGCCGCCTCGTGGTCGGCATACGCGAGCAGCAGCTCCTCGTCGGTCAGCTCCAGTCCCTGCTCCCGTGCCCACGGGGCGAGGACGGCGGCGATGCCGGCCTCCCAGTCGATGAGGGTGCCGTAGCAGTCGAAGCTGAGTGCGCTGAACGCGGTCAGGTCGAGATCGGTCATGGTGGTCACTCTCCCACTGCCTCCCACGAGTCCCGCACCCCCTCTCGCACTCCCCGCCGGTCCTCCCGCGACCCTGGTGCCCACTCGCCAGCCTTGCCGGCCCCGCGATTCGTTCGACGACGTCGTGCCGACGACAGCCGGACCGGCAATGGGCCGGAAACTGGCGTCCCGGGGCGAGGTCCTGAGCACGCGGTGACGCCGATGCCCTGGGGCGCTGGTCCCATTGCCGGTCCGTCTGCTGTCGGAGGCTGGCCGGAGCGACGGCTGGGCGCGCATCCGGGCTCCGACGTCACGGGCGAGGGTGATCAGCGTCGAGTATCGATGGGCCGCGCCGGGCGGTAGCTCGCCACCGGACGAGTTCCGAGATGGTGACCGGCCCAAGTAGCGGGTCATACATCTGGTGCAGACGACCAACAGGTCGCGCGGGTGGCCGCGGCCCCGTCACTCTCCACCGAGCGAACTCCTCAATTTCGCGGAGTCCCGGAACGGGCGATTGGTGCCTGCTAATGTCACGATTGTGCTTGGGGAATCGACTGTCCTGAGAATAGGTGCCATCGATGACCATCCAGTGATTCTGGCAGGGCTGGGCGAGGCATTGCGGTGGCATCTTCCGAACTCAGTGGTCGTTCCTATCGCGCAATCACTGAGCGAGTTCCTGGAGTCCGATCCCAACGTCGACCTGGTGCTGCTGGATGTAGAGCTCCACGACGATTCGGACCCGGCCGACAACGTTGCGCAGCTGAAGGCAAGAGGATGGCCTGTCGTCCTGTTCACCCAGGAGCAGCGACACCGTCTTGTATCTCGGGCCTTCCGTGCGGGGGCCGACGGCCTGCTGTCGAAGGGCGAGGATCTTGCGGTGATCGCCAGAGCGGTCGCGATGGTCGCATCGGGCGAGCCGTATCTCTCCTCGGACTGGGCGGCCGCCCTGGCGAGCGATGAGGACTGGATCATTCCGTCACTCACCCCGCGCGAGGTCGAGGCGCTCCGCCTCTACGCCGCAGGGATGAAGCTCGTCTCCGTCGCTCGTCAACTTGGCGTGAGTGAGGACACGGCCAAGACCTATCTGCTGCGCGCCAAGACGAAATATGCCGGCGCTGGGCGCCCCGCTTACACCAAGACCGACATGTACATCAGAGCTATCGAGGACGGCATCCTGCCTCCACCAGAGACTCGTCGCCGGACGACATGACAGCGGTGCGTCTCGATGCGGACCGCCACCAGTGGATGGACCGCACGCTGCTGAGGCTTGCAGCAGTCAGCCTGCTGGGGGCGACCGTGCTCATCGGTATCGCGCCCTCGCTACGCGCGCCCTACTACTGGCGACCTGGGGAGGTAGCGGCCTGCGTGCTGCTCCTCATCGTCGGGGCGCGGTTGAACATTGCGGCTTGGCGAGGCGAATCCGACGTTCGTCTACTCCGACTCATCACTTACGCGGTGTTCCCCGTCGCGCTCACCCTTCTCCTGGCCCCACGCTCGGGGCCCAGTCCGCCCGGCACCCCGTGGATCCTGCACCCCGTGGTCATCAGTTGCGCAACGGCACCACTGTGCTTCTCCAGGCGGCGAGCGCTTGCATGGTCGCTCGCAGTGGCGACCGTCTACGGTGGAATCAGAGGGCGACAGGAAGGCCTGGTCACCGGGGTTGCGGACGCGGCCAAGCTGGTCGTGATCAGCTTGGCCGTTGGCGGGCTCATCGCGCTCCTCCGTCGCCGGTACGACGAGGCGGAGGAGTCGTATCGCAAGGCTGCCATCCTGGTTGCCGTCGCCCGCTCTGAGCACGAACGAGAGACGCATCGTGCCTGGTGGGACCTGCTCATCCATGACAAGGTGCTCGGGGCACTCCTCATGGCAGCACGTTCGACGACACCGAACATGCTCGCCGTGGCCAGGACTCTGGCGAACGACGCACTGGCAGCCATCGCGGCGGCGACGACGCGTGAGATACCCCAGCCCGAGGAGGACTGGGCAGCCAAGTTGGAGAAGCGCGCCGCCGATCTCGGCCTGCGACCCGTCATCCGGATCGAGCGGAGCGGCATCCTGCCGGCATCCGTCCAATCGGCTGTGGTGGCGGCAGGATCGGAGGCTCTCACCAACACGGCCAAGCATGCCGGTGTGGACATCGTTCGCATCGAGGGGCGACAGACGCACGACGATCTGGACGTGAGAGTCATAGACGCGGGACCAGGCATCGACCACGAGCAGCTCCGTCCTGGGAGGATGGGAGTCACCCGCTCGATACCTGGCCACATGGCGGAGATCGGTGGTGCGGCAGAGATCAGCTCTGGACCTGGAACTGGCACGGAGGTCCGGCTCACCTGGCACCGCCCGCAAGACGAGGAGAGGCCGCTCTCGACGTGGGAAGAGGACGAGGTGAAGCCCTTCATCGTGATCGCTCTGATGTGGATGGCGATCAACGTCTTGATAGGCCTCATCAACTATCGGACCGTGCGGAACATTCCCGGCTATCTCCTCGGAGCTGCACTGCTCGGGGTAGGGAGTCATCTGGTCCTGAGCCTGAGATCCCGCACCGTCCGCACATCTGTCCTGGGCGTTGTTGCCACCCTGGGCGCGATCCTGGCTCTCCTGGTGAGCACCACACCCACCGCCTATCCGGATGGTCGGTTCTGGTTCACCAGCGCGACCGTCCCTCTGGTTGTGGCCCTTTCGCTGTCCGGCAGACTCCTCCTCGCGTGGGCTCTCGCTGGATGTGGCTTCGTCATGGTGATGACGCTGACCGCGAGTCGTGAGGGATGGAACGTCGACGCGGGCTATGAACCAGCCATTGCGCTCGTCGTCTTCGCACTCTTCGGCACAGTTTTGTCGATCTCCCTGGCTCGAGCGACCCGACGGGTCCGCATCTCGAGTGAGGAGCAGATGAGAGCGCGTGCTGCGGCGCGTGCCAGCACCTTTCGCATCGAGGAGGGGATGCGCCGGATGTCTCTGTTGACCGAGGTGGCCCAGCCCCTCCTCCGGCGGATCGCATCTGGCGCTGTTGTGACCAGTGAGGATCGCGCGGAGTGCCGACGGGCCGAGGCGATCACCCGTGACCACCTCATCGCCGAGGCGTTGATGGACGCCGAGGTACGGAGCGGCACACGCGCCGCGCGCGAGCGTGGCATCCACGTCGTACTCCAAGCCACGAGCGAGATGGACCGGGACGACCCTGTATACGCCGAGGCCTTGGCCTGCTTCCGTCGGGTCACTGCCGCCCTCTTGAGATCGGCCGGTCACAGCGGAGAGCTGATCGCACGATGGCATCCGGAGAGAGCCGGGAGCGCCGGCACCATTGTCGTTACGGCCGAGATCTCCGTCGGGGTGTGCCGCATCGAGGAGATCGTCGGATCGCGCGGACGCATCGTGGATGTACAAGGGGAGTCTCTGATGGTGGAGTTCGCCCCGCTGCGCGGATGAGTCGGGTGCGACACCGGGAAGTGGTAGGTGGGGGACACGCCGATCGGGTGAGTCACCAGATGAGGTGACAGCACGACATTCTTGGACCATTTTGGCGTCCGTCTCGAGCTGGCCCCGGTATGGTCCCCAGCGAGCTCCTCATCCCAGACACATACCTCACTGCGAAGGACCACAACTCATGCCGCAGTGTCCATCGTGCGGAATCGACAACGACCTGCCTGCCAACTTCTGTCGACGGTGCGGCACGCGACTCTCCGCGCCGGCTCAGGTGGGCATGTCGGCAGAGCCGGCAACTCAGGCCAGGCCTGTGCAGATCGGAGGTCACTCACCGGTGGAGCCCTCTCCAGGGACTTCGCTTCCGCCGTCGCGACCTCCGTCCCAATCAGGGCGCCTCCCCTCTCGCGCGCCCACGATCATCATCACCTTGTTCTTCGGGATCTTCGGGGTCATCCCAGCGGCTGTCCAGACCAGCCACTCGGCGCGGCGTGGGATGACGACGAATCGATACTGGAAAGCCTTCGGATGGACCATGGCGGTGTCCATCGTCTCGTCGATCGCGCTGATCGCCCTGTTCTGGGCAGTGCTCATAGGAGCCCTCAGCCGAAGCGACTCGGGAGCCAGCAGCGACGCGTACGACTCGAATGCCTCAACTCTCGCGGTGCCGAGCCAGGGCCAGGGTCAGGACGAGCTCGGCACGACGGGAGATGACGACGGCTCGAGCACTCCCGCCGCTGGAGACGCCGTCGTGGTCGTGCCCGCGGACGGGAAGGTCTGCGACACGGCGGTCGGTGGTGGTGACTGGTCGGTGGCTGCAATAGGCAATGCGGCCACGAGTTGCCCCTTCGCCAAGAACGTCCGTGACGCATACAACACCCTGGAGGCTGCCGGGTCGAGCACGTCCGTTCACGCCTACAGCCCTGTCACTCACAAGTGGTACCGGATGGACTGCGTGGGGGGCATGCCCGTCCGCTGCACGGGCGGCAAGCACGCTGTCGTCCTGATCTTCGGAAGCGACACGACCGTGGAGCACGAGTGACAGGCAGGCTGGCCGAGGCGCGACGGGCGCGACCCGCGAGATCGGTCGGGTCCGGCGTGTCCCAGCCTAGAGATCCGTCCTGGCTTTCTCGACCTTCGACAGCCTCCAGTAGGTCAGCACCAACAAGATGGCGCCCTGGATCATGAGGATGAGCATGGTGAACAGCCATGTGGAGGGATAGTGCAGCCATAGTCGATCATCCAGCGGCTGGGGAACCATGGCCACCACGTCCACCGACGACGCGGCCGCCGCGTATCCCCAGCGCGCGGGTGCAAGGAGGGCAAGTGCCGACAGAGCCGGCCGACCCGTCACGGGGATGAGTCCACCGCACAGCACCAGCTGCGCCATGACTGCGACGACGAGGACCGGCATCGCCTGCTCGGATGATCCCACCCAGGCGGACACGAGCAGCCCGGCCAGCGCACCGACGAAGGCCGTTGCAGCCAGAACGAGGGACAACTCGGCCCACGGCCACGGCATGATGAGCGCCGAGTCTGGACCCGGCTTACGGAGCAGGACGATACCGACCAGCACCAGGGCCTGAAGCATGCTCATGGCCCCGAATACCAGGACTTTGGCCCCGAGGTATGCCTGGGGATCGAGGCCCATCGCACGCTCGCGTCGATGGATCGTCCGTTCCCCAACCAGGTCGCGCACGGTGGCGGACATCCCCATGAACGTGGCACCGATGATCAGAATGACAAGGATCTGCATCGACTCTGAACTCGGTGAGGTGGGCATGGACAACCCGCTCGCGCCGGGCACGGCATACGTGAGGACGGCCAGGGCGATCGGTAGGAGTCCGTTGAACATCGCATACGAGCGATCCGAGGCCATGATGCGCAGTTGGCGGCGCGCGACAGTCCACATCTGACGCGGGATCGGCAGTGCCGGTGGAGGCGTCAGGGGGGTCGACCCGGCGGGCACCACGGCAGGTGGTGGTGAGGTGGCGGCAAACCGACGCTGGGCCTCTTCGGGGTCCGCGGCGACCTGCGTGAACACGTCCGCATAGTCGCTGACGGCAAAGTACTCGAGCACCCCGGCTGGTGGACCGTGGTAGGCGACTTTGCCCCCCGGGGCGAGAATGAGCACGTTGTCGCAGACGGACAGGTTGGACACCGCATGCGTCACGACAAGGACGGTTCTGCCTCCGTTCGCCAGCTCCCGGAGCAGATTCATGACGAGCTTGTCCAGGCCGGGGTCCAGGCCAGAGGTCGGCTCATCGAGGAACAGCAGGGACGGACTGGTCAACAGCTCGAGCGCCACAGAGGTCCGCTTGCGCTGCCCGCCTGACATCCGCCCGACGGGCGTATGTGCATGATCCATAATGGCCAGCTCGGTCAGCGTGTCATCGACTCTCGCCCGCCTGTCCGCCTTCGACAGGTCAGGCGGAAACCGCAGCTCGGCGGCATACGTCAGGGCGGAGCGTGCGGTGAGCGGCCGATGGATGACGTCGTCCTGAGGGACGACACCGATCCGGTGCCTCAGCAGGGCCTGGTTGCCGTGAAGGTCACGCCCCTCGTAGGTAACCCGTCCGGAGGTCGGCAGCTCCCCGCCGCTGAGAACTCGCAGCAGGCTGGACTTGCCAGCGCCCGAAGGGCCGATCACGGCTGTGAGCGAGTTGGGAGCAGCGGAGAAGCTCACCGAATCGACGAGCTGGGGGCCGTTGGGCAGGACGTAGCTCACGGCGTCGACGATGAGCCTGTGCGGCGCACCCCTGTCGATCGCGACGAGCGTCCCGCCTCTGACCGCGAAGCAGGCGTCTCCTACCTCCACGATGTCACCCTCGATGAGCACGGCCCGCTCGATCTGCCGACCGTTGACGAACGTCCCGTTGAAGCTGTCGAGGTCCACCGCCTCGAGAACGCCGCGCGGTGACTCGACCTGGAGGTGGAAGCGGGAGGCCAGCAGACTGTCGACGACGACGTCGTTTGCCGGGTCGCGTCCGACTCGCAGGACGCTGTTGGCGGTGTGAGGCAAGGACACGCGAAGACCTGGCGAGCTGGGTTCCACGCCCAGTCGGATGAGGCTCTCGTGTCGCAACGGGGCCCGGACGACACGGACGTCGTCCACCATGGTGCCGTTGGTGCTCCGGGCGTCGGCGACCCACCAGCCGTCCTCGAAGAAGACGGTGGCGTGGTGCCGCGAGACCCGCTCGTCCTCGATCTGGACGTCGCACGTTGCATCGCGTCCAAGCGTGGCCGGCATGGACGGATTGACCTGCCACGTGCGACCGACCCCGACCAACGTGAGGTCCCCGTGGATGTCAGCCACCGGGCGGGGTCAGACGTCGTGGGAGGCACACGTCGGCGCGGGCAGCAGCCGACATGCCCGGATAGAGCGTCGCGCACTCCACCTGCGCTGCCGCCATGGAATCCAGTCCGCCGGGATCTGCGAGAGTGACCCAGATCCGGGCGGCGCGGGGATTCTGGGTCGTCCCGAAGTCCTTGGCCAGCAACAGCATCGGTTGCATGCCCACGCCGCGGACCTTCGTGTCGAGATGCTTGTGCTCGGCAAGGATATCGACGTAGTGGAAGACGTGGTCACCTCGAGTGGAGAGTTGCGTCCTGTCGACCACTCCGTCGTACTTGCTCGCGAGCTGGAGCACCCAGCGTCCGTCGAGATCGAGCCCCGCCAAGGACTGGGCCCGTGCAGCCTTCAGTTCGGCATGGGCCTTCCGCTCGGGGCTCTCGACCGTCGATGACGTTGCCGTCGGTGGGAGCGTGCTCGACGGCACGTCGCTCGGCAATGCCACGGAGCCGCTGGGGACGGGCGTCGCGCCGGCTGCGGTCGCTCCTGTTGCAGGCACTTGCGGCTTATGGCGGAAGGTCTGGACCCCGAGGAGGGCTGCGATGACGACGACGGCGAGAGCCGCCACGGCGCCGACCCATCGCATGCCTCCCGATCGTGGGCCAGCGGGTGTGGCCGGCTCGCCTGTCGGTTGGTGCTGCCAGATGTCTGGAGAAGCGTCTCGCGTCGGGGCCGGTGGCTCATAGACAGGCGGGGTGAACACGGTCGGGCGAGGAGCCTCGAGCGGTCGCGCAGCGGCGACCGTCCGGTAGACGTCCTGGGTGTGGGGGTCATGTATGTGGGTGTCGTCGTCGGGCACTGGACGGACCTCGACATAGCCACACCGTGGGCAGGGAGACTCCGTCCACGCAGTCCCGCACATCGGGCAGAAGGAACCCATGGCTTCGCTATCTCACTCGTGCTTGCGTCACAGCACGCCATGTCACCCTCATCGAAGGACAGCTGCGCGATATTCCGCAACGGCCTCACTCATACCGCGTCTGGGCACTCGCACCACCCTGTCACCGGCAGCCTTGTCATGCCATGCTCGAAACTGGCCCGTGGAGTCGAGGAAGAAGGAGATGTACCCCAGGTAGCAGGGGATGCCCATAGCCACGAACACCAGCGCCCGCACAAAGGCGCGGGACGGTCCAACCGGAGTGTTCGTGATGTTGTCGACGACCTTCACTCCGAGGATCATGCGGCCGACAGTCTGGCCTGCCCGTCCGACCCCGAGGATCTCGTAGGTCCAGATCGCCGCGGTGGCAGCGGTATAGAGAACCACGTCGAGCAGGAGGATGAGTCCCGGAGAAAGGCCCAATGCGCCCGCCAGCGAGCTGATCACCACGACCACGATGAAGAGCCCGAGGTAGAGGATGCCGTCTGCCAACCGTGCGAGGAACCGGTCTCCGAGCGTGGCGGGACGCACCGGGGGCCAACCGTCCGGGGACTCGGTGCCGGGGGCACTCGGCACCGAGGCATGGTGCGGTTCGGGGTCCCAGGGAGCGGCCGGAACACGAGACGGCGATGTCGGTGGGACCGCTGGTTTCGGCGAATTCAGGGCCCAGGGCTCGGCAGGCCGAGCGCTCTCGCCTTGCTCGGTGTCGTCCGAGGTCTTCCGAAGATGGATCCGAGACACGGTTCGTCCGACGTCGTCCGGCCCGACGACGTCGGACGCCCGCAGGTCAGTCCGCACGGGGGCTCCGCAGCGTGGGCACGCGGACAGTCCGGAGGAGATCTCGAGTCCACAGGCTGTGCAATAGATCATGACGGCCCTTCGGCGCTTCCGACGATGTCATGGGGTGCAGCCCCGAGCTGGCTGACGATCTTCCATATCTCGCGTGGCTCGACCCCTTTCAGCTCGCCTTGCCCTTGCGCGCTGATGTCGAGCAGGGACACCTGCACGGGAGTGTCGAGCGCCCAGAGATCCTTCGAGCCGACTATTCCTACCTGGCGTGCATTGATACGCCACGCGCGCCAACCCCCGGCGCGGACAGAGTCGCCGATCGACGGCGGAAGGTGAGATGCCAGTTCCCCGACGGCGTGAACGGCCTGGACCGGTGTGCCACCGACAAGTTCGGCGAACAGCTCGGGCGGGATCGTCTGCTGCCAGGGAGTCCGTTCGGCACGTGGCCCCAGGCCGAGGAAGCGCGCAAGCGTTCCGGGGATCTCCTGGTGAGACACCACCATCTCGCGCTCGGTTGACGCCCCCTGATCGAGCACCAGCAGCGCACTCGCTCTCGTGGCGAGCACTGTGAGCCGGCTCAGGGACGCATCCGCCTGGAGCACGAGCGCTTCGACCGCCCAGGTGAGCTCCTCCGATGGATCGACAGGATTAGGCATGGATGGCGGCACTTCGTGCCACCTCCTCGCCCAGGTCAGCCCACAAGGAGTACTCGGAAGAAGCCCCTGTCACTGACAGGGTGAGTCCCCAATCCGGCGTTCGCGTCACCCACTGTTCCACAGTGACCTGATCGTGCAGCGTGGCAGCATATCGAGACAGCCTGGCGAAGGACCAGGCTGAGTCGGACACGCGTCGCAGATCGAGAACCTGCCAGTCTATGAAGGTCCTGCTCATGATGTCCTCGGCCCCTCGCTGCCAGTCGGGAAGCCGAACGTCCGCTGACAAGGACTCGGCGGTGAGGGTCATGGTGAGGGCTCGTGGTGAGTCGCCGTGGATCGGAGGCGGGGACCACGCCAAGAGGAGGAGCTCAGGGGTGGACCTTAGGTCGAGCGTCCAGGAGTCAGGGACACCGATGGCGATCCGTGGACCCTCCCAGATGACGTCGACGGTTCGGCAGATCTCCTGCCCAGCGGCGTTGCTCATTGGCTGCGCCACCAGGACGCAGGGGTGACAAGTGACTCCACCGCCCCGCCGGCCCCATCGAGAAGCTCATGCACTGCCTGGGAGCCGTGCTCGACGGCCGAGGATGCGGCAACTCCGGCGTCGTACAGTTCTCCCCCTACCGCATTGCCCACTGCAGTGGTGACCGAGACGGCCGTATGCCCCACGGCCACACCGGCTTCGGACCCGACGATGCCACCTGCCACGCCGCCGACCATTGCGCCGATCGCAGTGCCGGGTCCCGGCAGAATCATCGAGCCGACGAGGGCACCTGCAGCCGCTCCCCCGGCTCCGCCGATTCCTGCCAACCCACCCACGGCGGCCGCACGAGAGACGAGGAGCGCGGTGTCTCCTACGACGGAACCGGTGCTTGGCACACTGGCATCGTCCAAGTCGGAACGAACTTGGGTGAGGGCGGCCGTGGCGAATGTCCAGAGCGTTCCGGCGTTTTCGAAGCCCTTATGCAGTACGTTGAAACTCCGGAACGCCTCGTCGTGGTCCGGAAGCGCCTGCCACCCATCAGTCTTAGCCCATCGAGCAGCCAACTCCCAGGGGGAGATGTCCGCAGGAACGAGCTTGTAACCGTTCAGCCGCATACCCCAAGCAGCCATCCCCTCCCCAAGCTCGAACAGCCCGTCGACTGCATATCCGAGGACGTCTGGTGAGTGGCCGGTCGCATCACGTACGCCCTCGAGCGCGCTGCCGCGAGCAAGGCTTCCTCCGGTCGCGGCGCTGACCCGGCGCTGCTCCGCCGCGTTGGCGATCGCTCGAGACCCGAGCTCACGCGCGGCCTGCGAGGTGGCGAGGAGCGCGTGGCGATGTCCGTTTCGCCACTCGTCGGCGAATCCCTGCCCGTCGGTGCCGTGCCAGAGGGCACTGGACTGGCTCACCAGACCGTCGATCTGCGAGACGACAGTGCTCAGATAGTCACCTTGTCGCTGGAGCTGTCGTCCAACACGTTCGACGACGTCGACGTCCATCCCGAGCCTGGCCATGGATATCTCCCTCGTGTCCGGTCGGTGGTGACCGCAGCGCTGACGCGGTCACCACCGGCGCGATGGTCAGTGTGCGGAGGTGTCTCGCTGGGCCGCGACGTTGTTGAGTGCGGACTGGCCCAGTCCCTCGATCGCCTGACGAGCCTGCTCCAGGGCGGGCTTGTGCTGGCTGTTCCACCAGTCCTGGAACTGGACCGCGTCGTTGCCGTCCCACGCCGAGACGGCTTGAGAGACCAGCGTGCTGATCTGGTGGATCGTGCTCTCCAGATTGGCCGCCTGGGACTTCAGGCTGTTGCCAACGCGCTCGACCTCGGTGTCGTCCATTCCCAAACGTGCCATGGTCTTTCCTCTCTCCTCACGTGGATGTCTCATCCTGCAGCGTCTCGCTCGCCATCGGGGTTGGAACCGCGCTCATGTCACCTCATGAGGTGACAGCCGGGTGGCCTGGAGAGGACGGCATAGCAAGCTGCACCAGAACGGCTCGGCCGCCTTGGGCATAGAAGCCACGCCCTGGCGGGAAGTCCGCACGATTGAGTCGCAGCGGGAGCTCGGCACCGAACAGCGCCGAGCCATCGGCTGGATCCGGCTGCAGCACGACGCCTGTGCGGCTCGCCTTGGCTGCGGCTGCGAGACCGAACCGGCTGACGAACGCGGAGGCCTCACCATCGCTGACGACGAAGGCTCCGGCCCGGCCGGCCGCCTTGAACATGGCTTGGATGGCGTTCTCCGCCAGTCCCCCTGCCCACTCGTCGAGGCCCTCCACGACGATGATGACTTGGGCGTCCTCGGAGCTCGTCTCGGCGTGCGCGGTCAGCTCGTCGGTCAGGTCCTCGGCGAGGGTCCGGCCGTCCTCCACGCCCACGGCGGAGCGAGTCCACGTGCCACGGTGCAGGAGGGGGGAGCGCCGGTCCAGCGTCAGGAGGGTCGACCGATAGCCTGGCCCAGACCGCAGCCCGGCACGCACGACGGTGAGCACTGCGGTACTCCGTCCCGAGCCCGGTGGACCGGCCACGACGAAGGTTCCCTGGAGCGAGATCCCGAACGGGCCCATGGTCGCGGCCTCGATGCCGATGCTCACCGCTGTCCCCGTCAGGGCTGGGAGGTCCGCCAGCGCCACATCCTCGGGGAGGTGCCGGATCGGTGGTGCGGGTGGGGTTCCGACCCGCTGCATCCAGCGAGCCATCGTGGCCATCTCGCGGGCTTGATCGCCGAGCCCGGCTGCGCTGCCCAGCACCGCGACCTGAACCTCCTGCCCGTCCCAGATGCCGCGACCCGCGGGTGACGACGGAGACAGGATGTCCGACGGCACGTTGAGCAGCCCGTAGTCGTTGGCATCGGTCATCCGCAAGGTGAGGCGTCGCTGGATGGTGGCGGCGAGCTGGGTTGGCAGGGCACCCGGCCGGTCGGCGGACAGGATGAGATGGACACCGACGGGCCGTCCGTCCGCTGCGATGCCCACGAGTCGGTCGAACCACTGGGAGCTCCACCCGGACTCGTACGCTTGCCGGAAGGCGGAGAGCCCGTCGAGCAGCACCACGATTCGAGGCTCGTCTCGTTGACCCGTCGCTGCGCGGTACTGAGTGACGGAGTCTGCGTTGACCTTGGCATACCGTTGCGCCCGCTCGTCGACCACTGTGCGCAGCCAGCCGATGAGGCGCCGGACCCGCTCCTCATCCGCTCCCGGGATGACGGAGCCGACATGCGGCAGCTGCTCCAGCATCGACAGGCCACGGGCGCCGAAGTCGAGCCCGTAGACGTGGCAGGGGCTCGACCCGGCTGCGAGGCCGGCGGCGACGGCCAGGGTTCGCAGGGTCGCGCTCTTCCCGGATCCGCCGGCACCGAAGACCGCGAGGTTTCCGTCCTTGTCGGGCTCGAAGCCCACGACGTGCTGGCTCTGGTTGCTGGGGTCGTCCGCGAGGGCGAACACCAGCAGGTCATCCCTCCCCGATCCGGGGACATCGGCGGACTTCAGGTTGTAGAAGGGCTTGAGGTCCGGAAGCCAGGGCTTCCGCGGAGTCGGGAGCTGTGCCTCCTCGAACGCTCGGGACACGGTGTCGACGACACGGGAGATATCGGTCTCCCCCGCACGCCCATGCTGCGCCGAGCTGCTGGGCTCGGGGGGATCCCAGACGACTGTCTGTCCGCTGCCGAGCTCGATGACCGTGATATCGGCCGGTGCGGGACCGGTGCCCGTGTGGCCGCCGACGTATGCGGTCTGGAACGGCACGAGCCGCCCCGCGCCCGTCTTGGAGACGGCTCGTCCGGGAAGATCCTGGTCGAAGAAGGCCGCCTCGGGTGAGCCGAGGACGTCGGACGAGTCTGCTTCGTCCGCGACACGCAACGCCAGCCTCAGGTTGGTGTTCGCACGCAGGTTGTCCTTGATGACGCCAGCCGGACGCTGGGTGGCCAAGATCAGGTGGAGGCCCAGAGAACGTCCCCGCTGCGCCACGTTGACCACTCCGTCGACGAACTCCGGGACCTCCTGCACCAGCGCCGCGAACTCGTCGACGACGATGACCAGGCTGGGTGGGGCGTCCGCGGCTCCCCTCTTCTCCAGGGACATCAGGTCCTTGGCCTTCCTCTCGAGGAGGAACGTCTCCCGATAGCGCAGCTCGGCCGCCAACGAGGTCAGCGCCCGACGGACGCCGTTGGGGTTGAGGTCGGTCACCTGCCCCACGGTGTGTGGAAGCCGCTCGCAGTCGGCGAATGCCGAGCCCCCCTTGTAGTCCACGAGGAGGAAGGTCAGCCGCTGTGGGCTGTGGCTGGCTGCCATGGACAGGATCCAGGTCTGGAGCAGCTCCGACTTGCCGGCGCCGGTCGTTCCGCCGACGAGCGCGTGGGGTCCGTCGGATCGCAGGTCCAGCATGTGGAGCTGCCCGGCTGAGTGGCCGATGGCAGCGCGCAGGGACGATTCCCGGCGAAGCACCGTCCCTGCCCGAGGGCCGGTGAGGATGGAGTGGTTCTGCTGCCAGCGCTCGATCACCGATGACGGGTCCTCTCCGAGGCGCTCATGACCGTCCAGCGAGAGGAACGAGATCGAGCGCGGAAGGTCGCTTGCGTCCTCGATCCTGGCGCCGAGATCGACCACGGGCGCGAGTGAGCGGGCCACGTGCAGGGCGTCCTCCGCGCCGATGACCTCCGTGGTGACCGGGACAACCGACGACGCGTCATGCACGTAGCCGACACCAGATTCGACCAGTGTCCGGGCGTCCACGAAGGTTCGGCAGGCGGCCGGCAGCTGGGCCACCTCAGGCGCGACCCAGAGGACGAAGACTCCACGCTTCCAGCCTCGCTCCGCCATCTCGACCAAGCGGCCGAACTCGACCGGTGCGTCGCTCTCCACGACGACCAGGAGGGAGGCAGACGTGACATCGTGGGCCTCTGCCTGGTCCTGCGCGGAGTGCCCACCCCGGTCGTCTTCGCGATCGTCGAGCACCTCCTCGACCGCTCCGATGAGCTGCGAGGCACCGTCAGGCGTGGAGACGAGGTGCCGTGTGCTGATGGGGCTGGCTGGTGAGTCGACGTGGGGAAGCCACTTCACCCAGTCCCATTCCTCGGCCGACCGCGACGAGGCGAAGACGGCGATTGCGAGGTCGGCCGGCGAGTGGAGCACGGCGGCCTGGACGACGAGGGCTCGGAGTGCGCCGACGGCGGCGGCCCGTGGGCCGGCGACGCCGAGCCCTCCATGGTCTCGGGGTCGTCCCACGATGGGGACGCCCTCCACGTCACGAAGGTGGGCCGTCGCCTCGGTCGCCTCCACCAGGAAGTCCCTCGGGCCGCGACGGCCATCGGGAAGCTTGACCGCGCTGCGGGACGCGGCCCGCCCGAGACCGAGGCGCAGCTCGAGGAAGCCCCAGTCGTCCGAGCGCCTGGTCCACAGCAGGGGTGACCGCTGCCGGGCGGCCTCGGTGCACTCCAGGGTCGAGGGATGTTCGGCCCGGCGGACCGACACCTCGAGATGTGCACTCGTCTCCGCCTCGGCGACCAGGCTCCTCAGGTCCTCGCGAAACAGCCGGACGGCCGTCGCGTCGGAACGGCGGGTCGACCGGCGCTGCTCGAGGTAGTTGCCGATCATCATCATCGGCGTGAGCGCCACGAAGGCAATGGAGGTCGCCTGGCGCGTCATCGCGTAGAGGAGGCCTGCCATGAGGATCGGCATGAGCATCATGACCATCGGGAAGCGCTGTCCGGGCTGCAGCTGGGGCAGCTCGGGCGCCTCGAACTCGCTGCCCGCGAAACGTGGCGCAAGCCGAGGGGAGCGGATGAAACCGACGCTCGAGCTGTCGGTGCGCCCCTCGGCGCTGGCCACCTGGGTCATCCGCACGGTGATGACCGTGTCGCCCACCTTGAGCTCGTCGGTGGGTCGGACGATCTCCCGGGAGACGAGCGAGCCGTTCATCTCGACGCCGTTCGCCGAACCGAGGTCGATGATCTCGACATGGTCGGACACGTTGAGCCTGGCGTGCTGCCGCGACACGAGCGGATCGGTCAGCCGGACCTCGGAGGACTGTGCCCGGCCGATGATGTTGGTCCCTGAGGACAGGGGGAATTCGCGTCCGGCATCGGAGCCGGAGATGACGGACGCCACCGCGGCAGACTGATGCTGGGGGTCGACGTACCGGTCCCCCGGCCGGCTGACGCTGATGGTGGACCCCGATCGAATGGGGCTGTCCGACAGTGGAGTCCGGGGGTCGAGCGCCCGGTGTCCATCGCGCACCAGCCCGATGGTCGCGGGGTCCTCGGGCGATACGGGACCGGTGCGTGCCGGGTCGCTGGTGCGGAGGTATGCCGCGAGGTCGCCGACCGTCGTGGCTGCGTCACAGGTGATGAGCAGGTCCTGGGTGCTGCCGCCCGGTCGTTCGAGGGTGACTTTGAGCCTCACGCGGAGCCGCCGAGTCGCGCGATGCGGCGGCCACGACCCTGCTGTGACAGGGCCTGGTGAGGTGAGGCCTCGACAGGCCGCCGATCCCGTGCCAGCAGGCCGCGCAGCGCGAAGAGTCGACGAATCCGGCGGGTTCGGGACCGGCTCCGCGTCAGCTCCCTCCGCGCGTCGGCCACTGCGGACCAGTAGGTGTCCACCTCGGCCTGGGACGGCTCCTCCGCGCCGAACACGGCGCGGTCGGCCTGTCGGGCAAGCTCGGGCTGGCCGACGATGACGGACTGCTCCGTGCGGGTCAGACCGGAGGAGATGGCATACCCGAGGTCCCTGGCATGGTCGACGTAGTCGCGCCACCCCTGCGCCATGCGCCGATGCCTCGGTCCGCCGCTGCGACGACGCCGACGACGGAGCCCTCGCAGGAGTGCGAGGAGCAGTGCGACGCCGAGGACTGCGGTGACGGGATACCCGACCACTCGAAGGACCGTGACCAGCCACGCGGGCACCGACCAGCCGTGGTCGGGCGTCTTGGGCCGGACGGTCGCGTTGGTGCTGGCCGCCGTCCCGTCGCTGGCTCCCGGTGGGCGCAGTGCGTTGGGTGGGGGCACGTTCGAGGCGTTGGAGTCCGGCTGCTGCTGAGGCGGCTGATGGGTCGGCGGCTTGTCGCGGTCAGGCATGAAGCGCGTGTAGGGAACGGTGTACCAGTCTCCCGTCTCCCCACGGATCTCGACCCAGGCGTGCACGTCCTGGCCCTTGACCACTCCGCCTTGCTCGACGACGGCCCCCATGACGACCCGGGCCGGTATGCCCAGATCGTTGGCCATGAGGGCGAAGGTCGCCGCATACTGCTCGTCGTTCCCGACGAGCTGCGGAAGGGCGAGGAACCGTTGGAGACGGCCGGTGCCGTGGCCCGGGAGATACTGGGTCTCCCCCGTGCGCGTGCCGTCGCTGTAGGCACCGTTGGTCCTCATGGCGTCCGCGATCGACTGGAGCTGCTCCCACGCCGTGGGCCTCTTGGCGCCCCATTTCGTCGCCGCCGTGCTGACGAAGTCATAGACGGACGGGTCGAGGGTCGACGTGCCGAAGGGCCGGAAGCTCGCCGGGGGGGTCTGGAGGCTGGTCTGTGTCGTCCTGACGACGTCCCCGGCCGCAAGCCTGGTCGGCACCACCGCCTGTCCGGTTCCGGTGTTGTAACGCACCGAGTCGGTCAGGGCAGCGGAGCCCGGGCCGCTGAACGTCAGGTGGGACGGATATCCCACCCCGGGCACCCAGACGTCGGCGTCTGCGAGACCGGCGTATGCCGGAGAGACGGTGATGGCGACGGTCTGGGCCGGACCGGTGGCCGGGATGCCGGTGGCGGGGATGGTCGGCCCGACCTTGCGGAACGTGCTCGTGCCCGACTGCGTCGTCGTGTTGCCTGCGCTCCACACGGTGCCGGAGTAGTCGTCCATGACAGCGAAGCGAACGAGCGTTCCGGAGCTGACTCCTCGGACGGCGAGAAGCTGTTGGTCCCAGACCAGACGAGCACCCTGCGTGTACTTGCGGAAGCCGACGAGAGGGCTCGGGTACTGGGTGATGTCGAAGGGCGGCGCCACGTACGTCCGCAGGACGACTCGCTCGTGGGCACCTGACCCCGGGAGATGACCACCGAGGGCAGCGGCGCCACCCATCGCAGCGACGAGCAGCACGGCTCCGACCGCCCCTTGCGTGCGGATCGCTGAGCCCGTGCCCACAGTCCGGACGAGCCGTCGGCGCCGGAGGACGACCCAGCAGAACGCCACGGTCGTGAACCCGAGACCCTGGACCAGGAGCGCTGCGGGCTCCAGGGTGCCCAGCAGGATGACGATGGCGAGGAGTGCGACCGGAGCCAGCACGGGGAGCGCGGTCCGGGTCGATCGCCTCGCGAGCCCGAACCCGACCGCTCCGGTCGCGAGGGCGAGCAGGTAGGGCAGCACGAGGAACTGTCCCGAGCCGTCGACCGGTGGGAGGGTCGTCAGGAGGTCCTTCCACCCGGACACGGCCAGCGTGGCCTGGATGGACACGGACTGTCGCGTGGGCAGGATGCCGGCCAGGGCGTGGCTGTGCAGGGCGACGGCGCCCCCGAAGAGGAAGAAGGCGACAACGGCCAGCAGCACGACGACGAACCACTGTTGGCGCAGGATCGTCGCGACATGGGCCACACCGATCCCGATGAGCGCACCGAGCAGACTGACGACCATGAAGCGCGGGCTGTCGAACGTCGTCCGGAAGCCCCACGACGCGCATCCGATCAACAGCAGGAGGAGGGCTCCGTCAAGCAGATCCGGTGCCGTGGGCGCACCGGTGACGGCTCGTCGGGATATGGTCCGCGATCCGGTGCGTCCCAGTGCCTCGCTGCTCACTCCGTGACCCTTCCGGACAGAGCACGGGTCAGCTCGCTGAGCCCTCCGATGGTCAGCACGGTCAGTCCGGCACTTCGCTGCAGCACCGTCTCGGCACCGTGCTCGACCCTCATGCCGAGGACTGTGACATCGGGCGAGAAGGACGCAGCGGCCTTCCGAAGACTCTGGAAGGGCGTGAGGGGGCCGGTGACGATCAGGGCGGTGCTGACACTCGAAGCAGAGCGGGCCAGCCGTGCGGTGACCACGCCTAGGGGCTCCGCGCCGAGCCGGGCCCGGGAGAACAGGTCGAGTGCCGTGGATCGAGTGGGTCGGCTCAGGAGGAACGGGCCGCTGGCCTCGCTCACGTCGACCTCGTCGAGCAGCGCCCGGGTGGCCACCGATGCGCCGACGGACAGGGCAGTCTCGAACTCGTCGGGGTCGACCCACGAGGACCCGTCGCAGTCGACCACGATGCCGATGTGCGAACGGCGGGTGTCGAGGAACTGACGCACCATGAACGCGTCAGACCCGGTCGCACCGGATCGTCTCGCCGAGCTGAGCCAGTGGATGTGCCGGCGGTCGTCGCCCGGCGCATACTCTCTCAGCGCGTGGAAGGCGAGGTCGCTCATGGACACCTCGTTCGTCGAGCGGCCCTCCAGGTCCTTCAGCAGACCCGTCCCGAAGGACGCCAGAGCCACCGTGCGGGGATGGACGAACAGCTCGGTGGGGTCGGTCCAGGTCACCTGACGACGCACGAGCCCGAACGGGTCACCGCGACGTGTCGACGCCGGTCCGACCTGGAGCACGCCACGACGAGCCGTCGGCAGCACGACAACCTCCTCGAACTCGCTGCCAGCGCCGAGCGACGGCAGGGAGAATCGGGTGATCGTCCCTCCGACGGGCAGATCCAGGGGCAGCGCCAGCATGGGTGCCTTGCCGGTGTTCCGCACCCGCACCTCGGTCGCGGCGGACTCGCCCGCGGTGACCCGCTGCGGCTCGACGAGTGTCCGCACCTCCAGAGACATCCGGCCGATCGTCAGCAGGCTCGACAGGAGGAGCAGCAGGAGCAGCCCTGCTGCGGCATACATGAACTCCGACCAGCCAAGTCGCCAGCCGATGATCCAGGACCCCACGGCGCACCCGGCGACGAACCACCCGACGGGTGACACGCATCGCAGGACAGCCATGCTCGGATCGAGGACCGGAGCGCCTCGCTCCCTGAGCTGCAGCGTGCCCTCCCGCAGGCGACCGACGAGCCTGGACAGGGGCAGCGGATCGATGCGCAGGCGTGGACGTCCAGCTGCCCGGTGCGCCCCCGCCCTCGAACGCGTCGGCGGGTCAGCGGAGTCGACGGGGTCAGCGGAGTCGACGGTGACGGGCGCGCTCATCGTCACGTGAGCCGATTGGCCGGTGCCACGACCTCGTCGAGCAGCTCGTCGATGACGCGATCGACCTCGACACCCGTGAACTGGGCCTCGTCGTTGAGCAGCAGGCGGTGCGTCAGGACCGGGTGGGCGAGATCCTTGATGTCGTCGGGCGTCACGTAGTCGCGTCCCTGGGAGACGGCCCAGACCTTGGCGGTGCGGATGAAGGCCAGTCCCCCACGCACGGACAGGCCGAGGCCGATGTGCGAGTGCCGACGGGACTCCTCGGCGAGCCGACTCACGTAGGCGAGGATCACGGGGTCGACGTGCACCTGCCCGGCGAGGGCACTCATCTGCGACACGGCCTGGGCCGAGATGACCGGCGTGACGGCCGCGCTCGGGTCCCTGTTCTCGGCCGCCGCAAAGATCTCGACCGTGGTCTCGTGATCGGGATAGCCGAGCGAGGTCTTCATGAGGAACCGGTCGAGCTGGGCCTCCGGCAGACGGTAGGTACCTGCCTGCTCGATCGGGTTCTGTGTCGCGATGACCATGAACGGTGAGCCGACGTCGTGACGCACCCCGTCGACCGTCACGTGGCCCTCCTCCATGACCTCCAGCAGCGCCGACTGCGTCTTCGGCGATGCCCGGTTGATCTCGTCCGCGAGGACGATGGTGGAGAAGATCGGGCCGCGCTTGAACTCGAAGCGCCGCGTGCTCTGGTCGTAGATGGTGACCCCGGTGACGTCCGACGGCAGCAGGTCCGGGGTGAACTGAATCCGGTTCTGCGACCCCTTGACCGTGTTGGCCAGCGCCTTGGCCAGCTGGGTCTTGCCCGTCCCGGGGTTGTCCTCGAGGAGCAGGTGGCCCTGGGCCAGCAGGCAGGTGAGGGTGAGCCGAACCGTCCGGTCCTTGCCACGCACCGCCAGCCCGATGTTGTCCACCATCTGCTGGAAGGTGTTGCTGAACCATTGGGCTTGTTCCCGCGAGATGCTCATATCTGTCTTGTCCTGTTCATTACTGGCTACAGCTCAAGCCGTTCGTTGGCAGTGTTGGTCCGTACCTATAGCCCGGTGTGTCGTAGAGGTAGCCCACGCCGCTGTCGCCCTGGTCGAACGCTCCCGCGTTGCCGTCTCCGCCCACGGTGATGTGGCGGTACCAGTTCTTCCCGCCGGGGCTTGCTTGGGCGAAACAGTAGACCGTCGAGTTCGGGGTCCAGCCCGTCAGCGTGATGAAGACATACTGACATCCAGCCGCCTTCGTACAACCGTCCTGATGAGTGGTCGTCGCGATACGCGGTGTATCCGTCGTTGCCTGCTTTGAACCGGGTTGGCTTTTCCCGGCCTTGTTGTGTGCGACGACGGTGAACGTGACGGTCTTTCCATACCCCACATCGATTTTTTGAGAGCCGTTGTTGCCGCCTCCGGCGGTACCGCTACCTGACGCATCGCCACTCCACGAGACCTGGTAGGAGTCGATCGAGGCTCCCTGCGGATCGGCAGCCCACGAGAAGGTGATGCTTGTCCCTGACACCGAGGCCGAGACCCCGGTGATCTGCGGTACTCCGAAGGGGGTGGCCGAGACGGAGCCGGATGACGTGGAGCCTCCGGTGTCGTTGGCCACGGTCGCGGACACCTGGTAGGTCGTGCCGTTGGTCAGGCCGCTGACGTGGAACTGGTGGGAGCCACCGTCCGCGCTGCCGCCGCTGATGGCATATGACGGAGACCCGCCGACCCCGCCCAGGGTCACCGTTCCCGACTGACCGTGGATGCTCGGCCAGGAGACCGTGATGTCGATGGATCCGCTGCTCTCGCTCAGATTCGACAGGGTGGGCACGCCGGGCTTGCCCTTGACGGTGTACGACGTCGACCGCGGCGAGGAGTCCCGGGTCACCCCGAGGAACGTGGTGTGGGCGGTCACCGTGTAGACGTACGTGCGGCTGTAGCTCATTCCGCTGTCGTCGGCGGAGGTGCTCGAGCCCTGGTAGACCGTCTTGCCGTCGGACCGGGTCACCGTGTAGGTCGGGGACTCAGGGCCGTTGGGGTCCGCGGCCGCCCAGCTGATCCGCACCGCGGCGACATCGGCGTCGGCGGCACTGGTCTGGGTCACGGTGGGAGGACTGGGCAGGATGGGCGCCCCGGCGGCGCTTCCGGTCGTCGTGGTCGATGGTCCTGGCTTGTAGCTGTTCTTCGCCACGATGGTGAAGGTGTACTTCGGTCCGTTGCTCAAGCCCGACACCGTCGTCGAGAGTCCGGTCCCGGCACTGATCGTCCGCCCGTTCACGGCGATGACATAGTCGGTGATCGGCGACCCGTCGTTGTGGGCTGCTGTCCAGCCCAACGTCACCGAGTGGTCGCCGGCAGCGGTCTGGTGGAATCCGGGGACCTGTCCGGGAGCCTTGTTGGGCGTGTATGCCGAGGACGGCGCGGACGGCTTGCTGAAGCCGGCCTTGTTGTGGGCCATGACCGTGAAGGTGTACGCGGTGCCGTTGTCGAGCCCGGTGATCGTGCAGGGGGACGAGGCGCACTTCTGCGACCGGCCCCCCGATGCGGACACCTGGTAGTAGTCGATGGGTGCGCCGTTGGCTGCCGGGGCCGACCAGGACACGGTGGCGGACCGGCTGAGCACGGAGCTGCCGGGCTGCACGTGCGTCGGGGTGTCCGGCACGCCGAAGACGTCGAATGACACGGTCGTGCTGACCTGTCGGCTCGTGTCGGACCGGTCGGCGAGGTCGCTGGCGACCAGGGTGAACGTCATCCGGCCGTGGGAGGTGGTGCCCGGTGTGATGGTGGCCGTGGATCCGGAGACCGACGTCCTCGCGGCCTGTCCTGACACCTGGGTGAGGGAGATCGCCGTGGGCACCGCGTCCCGCAGCGGAGAGGTGAGATAGGACGCCACATCGATGGTGCGGCTCTCTCCCTGCTTCATCTGTGCCAGCTCGATGGGAGCCAGTCGTGGCTTCGGCGCACCCTGTACGAGAACGTGCAGGGTTGCGGGGACGGTCTGGTAGCCGTTGGCGGTGATGGCCAGGGTGCCGGTCCCACCTGGTTTGGCCGAGCCTGCCGCGGTGACGGCGACGCCGGAGCCCTTGGACGTGGCCGTGACGTTGCCGATCGGCGTGCTCCAGCTCGCGCGGTAGGTGAGGGAAGCCGCCATCGCCGGGGTGGGCGTCCACACCGAGCAGAGCGAGGTGATGTCGAGGTCGACCGTCTGGCCGCCCGCGACGACAGCGACCGGATCGGACGGGCACCGGATGACCGGGGTCTCCGGGCCGATCTGGACAGGGATCGAGATGAGCTGCCTGATGCCCTGCGGGTCGCTGAGCGAGCTCCCGTCGGTCACCTCCACGGTAACCGCCGCCGGGCCGACGTAGTCCTTCGTCGGGGTCAGCCGCAGCTGCTGATCGCCCTTGGCTGCCACGCTGAGCTCGGCAGACGGGGAGGCCCACATGCGGTCGGTGGTCGTCAGGCGGACGGTCCGTCCCCTGGCGTCGGCTATGTAGTCGGACAGCGGCACGGTCGCCGCCGTGTTCTTCCGCACCGTGATGAGGGCACCGGGCTTGAGATAGGGCCCGCCCACGCCCTGGGCGGGGACGTAGATGACCGCGGCGGAGACGGCTCCCGACTCGTCGGTGACCTCGTAGGGGATGGCCTGGGGGTGATCGGTGACCGGAACGACGACCGAGCCACCGTGGATGCTGGCCGCGGCGTCGTCCACCGAGGTGACCCTCAGCTTGCTGCTGTCGCCGTCAGGGTCGTATGCCGTCTTGAGCACGTCGACGGTCGACGTCGGGTGACCGTCGACCGTGGCGGTCTGGTCCTGGATGTGTGGTGGGTTCTTGAAACCCTCCTGCCCGATCACCGTGATGGTGCTGGAGGGCGAGGTGCCGCCGTTCCCGACGAGCTGGTAGGACACCTGGAGCGGTCGCGCGCTGGCGGCGGGAGTCGGCGCCGTCACTGCGTCACTCGCGGCATCCAAGCGGACGCCGCGGGGAACCGCAGTGTTGGACCGGGCCAGGGCGACCACGGACACGGTGTCGGTCTTGGCATACAGCGCGCTGGTGAGGGGATAGACCGTCACCATGGCACCCGGCTCGGCGGTCACGGTGATGGGCGTCGCCACCGGCTCGGACGGCCTGGTCGGAGGCGTGACGGCCAGCCGGATGAGTGACGAGGCGACCTGGCCGTATCGGTCGGTCACGTCGTAGGTGAAGGTGTCGGTCCCGGCGGAGTCCGGGTATGCCTGGTAGGTGATCCCGGTGGGACTGATGCCCGTCACCCGGCCGAGGGTCGGCGCGGAGCCGATCCCCACGACCGAGGTCGAGTCACCGTCCGGGTCGATGCCGCTGCTGGGGACCGGGATCGTGACCGTCTCCCCGGCCGTGGCGCGGGCGTCGATAGGACTGGGCTCCGGTGCGCGATCGGTGTTCTTCGCGTCCGGCTGCGGATTGACGGTCACCTCGACGGTCCCGGTGCCCGTGTCCCCGGAGGCTGTCTGCGCGACGTACTCGATCTGGAGTGTCGTGGGCACGGTGACCTTCGCCGGTGCGACGTAGCGGATCTGGTTCCCCGAGACGTATGCCGTTCCCACGTCGCCGCTTGACGGATCGGCCGACGAGGGGTCGACGACGGGCAGTCTCCCGGCGACCTTGCCGTCCGGGACGCTCGATGCGAGAGAGAGCGCTGCGCCGCTCAGGGCGGAGTCGTTGTCCAGCACCGGAATGAGGGTCGAGTCGCCGTCACGTACCGTTGCGTAGTCGGGACGGACGACGATCGAGTCCGGGCTGATCGCGGGAAGCTGGGTGACGGACACGACGCCCGTCGCCGGAGCGCTGACCCCGTTGGTCACGGTGTAGCTCACGGTCTGGGGATTGGTCGTGAAGCGTGCCGTCGCAGGAGTGATCCGCAGCCACCGGCCGCCGATGACCGCCGCCTGCACCTCTCCGGGGTCGTGAGGTGTCGCCCTCTGGACCGTGAGCACCGAGCCCAGCGGGTCGACATCGTTGGCCAGGACGTCGACGAGGATCGAACCCTGCCCCCGCACCGCCGCGCTGTCCGGCATCGCGACCGGGGAGGGCGTCTGCTTGGTCGCTGCCGTCGCATCGACCCTGATCTGGCCCGTCGCGAGAGGAGCGCTGCCGAACCCCACCGAGTAGCTGAGGAAGTAGGAGCCGACCCGGGTCGGTGTCACGACCACCTGCCCCGAGGTGAGGTCCGAGGTGACCTTGACCCCGTCCTTGGAGGTGACGGGTGCGGACAGCTGCAGCGCTGCCTGGGGATTGAGCGGGTCGGCGCCAGGGATGTCGTTGGCCAGCGGGTCGATCGACAGGGAGCGCCCCACCTCTCCCTTGGCGACATCGGGCTCGGTCACGGCTGCGACACCACGGGTGGCGGCCGGCGCCTGGACCGTGATGGACAGGTCCATGGTCGTCGGCTTGTCGACGATCCCGTCGGTGACTGCATACCTGAGCTTCTCGACGCCACCCTTGCCCGTGCTCGGTGCGGTGTACTCGATACGGCCATCGCTGGTCAGGACTGCGGACCCCGCCGACGCGGTGACGGAGGCCAGCGAGACCGGATCCCCGTCCGGGTCACGCCAGTTCGGGATCGCCTGCACCGAGATGGTGCCGCCCGATGCGACGGTGAGCCGAGGCTCGCTCCCTGCCCTCAGATACGGGGGGCCATTGACGCCTGGGCCGTGGGCAGCGACATGGACGTCACCGGTCGCCTCCGCGGCACCGTTGCTCACCGCATACTGGAAGTCGGAGTCGCCGCCCGCCTCGCCGAGGGTGTAGATGAGGGTCTGGCCGTCTGGCGCGATGCTGACGGAGGCTGCCTTGTTCCCCGGCTGGGTGACCCGCACGATCGACAGCACGCGGTCGGACGAGTCGGAGTCGTTGTCCAGGACGTGGAGGACGGTCGTGCGGCCCGGCCGGGCCCCGAGGTTGTCCTTGACCGCCTTGGGCTTCTGCTTCTTGCGCGTCGTGACGGGAACCTTGGTGGCCTGGTGCTGCTTCTGGGGCTGTTGCTGCTGCTGCTGGGCCTGCCAGTTGTCGACGCTGCGGCGCAGGTCCACGTCGAAGACCCGGCCGTCAGCGGCGTCGTTGAGGACCACACTGCCGCGGTTGACCCGGAACACAGGACGGGACAGCCCACCTTTGCGGTCGAGACCGATGTCGCTCACGGCTTGGGAGCCACACTGGCGCACCACAGCGCCCGGGGATCCCGCCCAGGCGCCGTAGCTGCAGTCACCGACTCGGACCGGTGCCGCCGGCTTCCCCTCGGCCGACCCGAAGATCGTCGACAGGGAGCCGCCGCGCACCGGTACCGCATACAGGCTCTTGGTCGTCGCGACGAGGACAGACCCGGAGTCGGCTCCGGGCTGCTGGATGCGAGCGCTCGGGTCGCTGCCGCCCAGGGAGATCCGTGTGCCCCCGTCGA
Organism: Nostocoides sp.; assembly: GCA_039812405.1. Lineage (GTDB taxonomy): Bacteria > Actinomycetota > Actinomycetes > Actinomycetales > Dermatophilaceae > Nostocoides. The sequence continues at coordinate 8,939 of JBDIAL010000007.1, read as the reverse complement.
TCGTGACGGTGCCGCTGACGGCGTCGAGCAGGGCCAGGTGCATGCCGACCGATGACAGCTCGACGGACTTGACTGCGCCGAGCGAGGAGTAGCTTGCCTTGGCGAAGCCCTCGCCCGACGGCTTGACCGTGGCCAGCCTTCCGGTCAGATCGGCGGCAAAGATGGTGCCATCCACCCCGACAGCCAGGGAGGAGTATGCGGCGCCTGTCGAGGCCGTCGCCGCCTTGGGCGTCGCGCCGATCGTCGCGACCGGTGGTGAGCTGTCGCCGAGGCTGTCCAGGGAGGGCAGGCCGGTGCCGTCGTAGCGTGCTGCATGGATCGTGCCCGTCGCGGGGTCGAGGGCTGCGATCGTTCCACCGCGCATGTCCACGACAGCCGTGGGACTGACCTGCACGGCGCCATCCGGCGCCATCTGGTCGGTGCGAACGTTGACCGGGACCACCTTGCCCTCGCCGGCATCACGGGCGACCACCGTGCCCTGGTCCTGGTAGACGTCGAGGGAGTAGGAGACCTGCGAGCCGCCCGGTAGGTTCATCATCGCGTCGAGACTGGAGGCGGATTTGTTGAGGCGGCCGACGAGTCCGTCCTTGTCGCTGGTGACCCAGATGCCCGCGTCGTTCAGATCGACGGTGGTGGCGGGATATCCGTGGGAGCGCATAGCGAAGGCGAGGAGCGACACCAACGCCAGCGCCACCACCGTCACGAGAGCCAGCGCCCGCACTCGCACCAATCTCCGCACGATCTGGTACTCCCCCTTGCTCTCAACGCCCGAGTGCGCCCACCATCCGCTGGAGTGGTCAGCCACATTGGCCGCTCACCTCGCTCCGGGCAAGACCCTATGGAGTGCAGTCACGGCTCGACGGCGAGATGAACATGCTGTCCCCTGAAAATGCGACACCGTGTCCCCCGAGAAATGCGATTCCGGTGGACACGGTCCACCGGATCACCTGGTTCGCACGCCCTACTCGGCGACGCAGCCAGGCGCACGACCTATTCGGTGACGCAGCCAGGCTCCGACCACGTGCGTGACGGGTCGCTACCGTCCGCCCGGACGACGATCACCTGCAGGCAGGTCGGGCGCCCGCGGGCCTTCGACACGGTCGTCGTCGGCTTCGAGGAGACGCCCTTGGGTCCTCCCTCGACCCTCCATCGATACGTGTCGCTGGACAGCGCTGCCGAGTAGTCCCACGTGAAGATCACGTGAGAGCCCCGGGCCTTCCCGGACACCGCGACCGGCCCCGGCGGGAGGACGTCGTCGGGCTGGTCGCCCAGCACTCCCCCGGAGGCTCCACCGGCAGTGGAGGACGTCGCGGCGTCCCCCGTGAGGTGGGCGTGGTCCCGGCCCTGCCCCACGAGGAGGTAGCCCCCGATCGCGGCGAGGACGACGAGGGCAGAGCCGCCGGCCAACAGCAGGGTCCGCGACCGACCCGAGGGCGCCTGATCGGTCGCGGTGGTCAGGGAGACGTCCGTCACGACCGGACGGCGTTGGGTCGGGTCCTCCGCAGCGCCGGGCCCGGCTCTGCGGCCACGAAGCTGCGTGGGCCGATCGCTTGCGGGGAGCCCCTGTGCGACGGGAACCGCGCCCGACGTCGACACTGCGTGAGATGCGTCATCGCCCGGACCCCCTGAGGTGCGTCCGTCGATGGCGGCGGGTGTCCACTGCCACGCCGTGTCATCGCTGCCGATCAGGATCGCTGGTGTCGGGGGCAGGCGCAGCTCCTGTTCGACCGACTGCAGCGCGGACACAAGGTCGGCCATCGTCTGGAACCGCTCCTCGGGCTTCTTGCGCAGCCCACGACGGAGGACCCGCTCGAGCGACTCCGGGACATCCGGACGTCCCGTCGCTGGGGCCGGAAGGGTCCGGATGCGCCCCATGAGGGCCATGCGTCGGTTGTCCCCGCCCGGCACCTCGAAGGGTGACCGACCCACGAGCAGATGCCAGACGGTTGCCGTCAGCGAGTAGACGTCGGCGGCCGGTGTCCCCTGCGTGGAGGTGTAGAACATCTCCGGAGCCGACCAGGGCGGCGAGAGGCCGACCTCGTCGTCGTTCGACTCCCCCACCGACATCCGGGCCGCGACGCCGAAGTCGGTGAGTCCGGGCACGTCTCCCGGTTGGGTGAGGATGTTCGCGGGCTTGATGTCGCGATGCAGGAGACCGGCGCGGTGCGCCGTCTCCACGGCCGATCCGACCTGGACCGCCACCTTCAGGACTTCGGGCACGCCCAGCCGGCCTCCCGCGGCCCGAGTCTCCATGGTGGGTCCCGGGCAGTAGGGCATGACGAGATAGGGGCGACCGTCGTCGGTGCGGCCAGCTGCGTAGATCTGGACGATATTCGGGTGCTGCAGAGCCGCCATGGCATTCGCTTCGGCCATGAAACGACCAGTGACGGGGCCGGAGTGGTCGAGCTCGCGCAGGACCTTGACCGCGACACTCCTACCCAGCTGGAGATCCTCGTAGAGGTGGACATCGCCGAACCCGCCCGAGGAGCTGATGAGACGCATGTAGCGATAGCCCGGGATCACCGGGGAACCCGTCGCCTCCATGGTCAGCCGGACGCTTCGAAGAGCAGCTCGATGATCTCGGCCAGGACGATCGTCGTTCCCGGCTCGATGACCACCGCCGTGCCTGGCACCAGGCGGCGGCGCTGTCCGTCGGGAGTGACGACCTGGGTGCCGTTGGTTGACCCGAGGTCTGTCACCGTCACGTTCCAGTAGTCCAGCCGCACGGCTGCATGCTGACCGGACACCTCCATGCGCGGGTCGTCGACCCGAAGGAGGTGCGGAACCCCTCCCTCCTGGAGGGCCGGGACCCGTGGGTCCCGGCCCACGACGACATCGCGGTCGAGCCGGAGGTCGCCGCCGGAGGACACCAGTCTCCCGAGCGGAGGGCGAGGAATCTCCATCGGCTCCTGGGGTGGGATCGACCCACCGCACACGCGACAGCTCGGAGCGAAAGCCGGACTGAGGTGGCCTGAAGCGCATCGTGCAGCGAAGACGACGGGACCCAGACCCGACTCGGACTCGTGCAGGATCTCCGACCGGTTGACCGTGCGGCCGCTGAGCTCTGGTGGGGAGTCGTCGCGAGATGGCAGGGGGCCCTCGGGCCCGATCACCGGCGGCTTGGCATGGCGCCCTGCGTCGACACGCGAAGGAGGACCCGGCGCCTCCCTCGGCGGCGGACCGATCGGCACCGCAGCAGACGCTGCCCGCGACCCCGCGGGCATCGGCCTGGTGAAGTCAGGCACCGAGTCGATGAAGGACGCCGACGCAGCGATCCCACCCGCTTCAGAGGGCTCGTTCTCGCCCGGCTGGACCGGTGCATCCGAGGGGGGCTCGACGTCCGGAGAGCGGGACGCGGTGGCCTTCTCCTGGGCAGTCTCGGGCGGAGCCGTGACCGCTTCGGTGACGTCGTCGCGGTGCTCGCGTGCCGTGTCGTCGGCCAAGGCTCGATCAGCTGGGCTCTGCGACGGGTCGACCTCCGTGGCGCCGGGGCCGAAGAGGCGGACGTACTCCTCGACCTCGGCGTCATCGCCGGCCGGCGGGACAGGCGCCAGTGTCGCCGAGTCGGGCTCCCGGCCCACCGGGACCAGGGGAGGTCGAGAGGGGCTTGCGACCGGGCCGAGCCCAGAGGCGCGGACCTTCGCTGATCCGTCGACGTCGGCCGGGCGCGTCACGGGTCGCTGCTCGTCGTGGTCATCGAGGAGGATCCGAATGGTTCCAGCAGGAACCAGACCGTCCGGTAGCGGCACCGCGGCTGGCAGCGTGGGGTCCCCCATGCGCAGCGCGACGGTGGTGAGGTCCTGCATCTCCTGGTCGTTGACGAGTCCGCTTCCGGGGATCAGCCGGGTGCCCGTTGCCGAGGTCACCTCCGCCGTTGCGACGCCTCGCACGAGGAGCCGGAATGAGCCTGCGCTCCCCATCTCGCATATCGCAAAGTCAGGAGCGCTCTTCAGCCCTCCCGCGAAGAGCACCTCGAGCAGGTCGTCGGAGCTCCCGCCGCTCTGCAGTGTGGAGAGACAGGCCAACGAGGTCTCGTCACCAGGGACGCAGTCGACGAGGGCCCAGATGTGGCCGCCGCCGATCCCGGATGCCGGCCCGGGTGCATACCGGACCGTGGTCTGCGTGGTGTTCACGACGTGATGTCCCTCCCGATCAATCCCCTCGGAATCGTGGTGCGTGACGTCCGGGCGGCCTCCTCGCCCACGACGTCGACGACCACGACGGTGATGTTGTCATGCCCCCCGGCCTCCAACGCGAGGCGGATGAGCCCGTCGGCGGCCACCTCGGGGTCGGGGCTGGTGGCGAGCACCTGCTCGATCTGTGCATCCTCTACCTCGCCCGTCAGCCCGTCGGAGGTCACGAGGACACGTTGGCCGGCCGAAACCGGAACGAGCACCAGGTCGAGCGGTGCGGCAGGGACCTCGCCGATGGCCCGCGTCACGATATTGCGCAGCGGGTGCCGGCGCGCCTCGGCCCGAGTGATCTGGCCTGCGGCCACCAGCTCCTCGACCTCGGAATGGTCCGTCGTGAGCTGTGTCAGCTGTCCTACATCGCTGAGGTAGACCCGAGCGTCACCCACGTTGAAGACGGCCCAGTGCGGCGATCCGCATGCCTCGACCAGCGCAGCTCCGGCCAGGGTGCACCCCATCCCTTCACTGCCCGGATTCGCGTGCGCATGGGTCAGGACCGCGTCATTGGCGGCCGTCACGGCGTCGCGCACGTCTTCGGCCGTGAGGCCCGCCCGGTCCACCCTCCGCAGGGTCTCGACGGCAAGGCTGCTTGCGACGTCCCCTGCGGCGTGCCCTCCCATGCCGTCCGCGACGACGAAGAGCCGGTGTCCGGCATACATGGCATCCTCGTTGAGCGTGCGGTGACGGCCCACATCGGTCGCAGTCCCCACTCTGACCATCGTCACACAGGGCACCCTAGTGGCCCGTCGGACCTGGATGCCCGGTGTTTGAGCGGGCCGTCCCTCGGTTGCCTGTCCCCCAAAGGGGTGTCATGACTCGTCGCGATTCGGCTCGTCGCGCATAGTGGTGCACTCGTACCCTGCGGACGCACCAGTCGGGTCACCGCAGGTCGGGTCAGGTCATCCGGCCACGGTCCGGAGACCCGACTCCTACCGATCTGGGAGAGGCGAACCACACAGAATGGCACCCTATGAGCTGCACCCTCGAGGCTCCGGGCGAGCGTGCCGATCGGGCTCGAGTGCTCACACGGACGGGATCGCGGGGCGACGCCGAGCAGCAATGGCCTTGCTGTATGCCGGTCTCCTGGTTGGCGTGACGGGTTGCGGGCTTTCCCCCGTGACGCGTGGCGACGGTGTCGTCCCGTCCTCCGCGGCATCGGGCGCCGGTGGGGCTGGGCGGGGGGTCTCGGGGATGCGGTCGAGCGCTGCGCCGACGCCGCGCTTCTCGACGTCCAGGCCGACAGGGGGGAAGCCTGCGTCACGTCCCGACTTGGGGGACCTGACCTTGTCCTTCGACTCGTTGGAGGTACGGCTCGGTGGGGCCATCGGCCTGGCCGTTGCGCCCGTCGGCCAAACCACCGATCCTGCCGATGTGACACGACTGGGCCCGCTGCAGAGCGATGTCGCGTGGTCTACGGCGAAGGTGCCGTTGGCAATCGGGGCGCTCCGGCACAAGACGGCCGACCGCGACAGCAGCGACGTCCGTGCCTCGATCACCGCCTCGGACAATGCCGCGGCGCAGCGACTCTGGGACGGACTCGGCGGCGGGCGGACGGCCGGCACCGCAGTCGACTCGGTCCTTCGCGCCTTGGGCGACACGCGGACGATGACCAACACCCGCCGTTCCCGGCCTCCGTATACGGCCTTCGGGCAGACCGTGTGGACTGCGACAGACCAGTCTCGCGTGGTAGCGGCGCTGGCCTGCAGCAGCGACCCTTCTGCACGGGTCGTCTACCGCCTGATGGGGCAGGTGGAGGCAGGACAGTCGTGGGGCCTCGGCCGACGGGCTGGAAGCCACTTCAAAGGCGGCTGGGGACCCGATCGCGCCGGTCGATACCTGGTGCGCCAGATGGGGGTTCTCAGCGTCAACGGTTCGCCCATCCTGGGAGTGTCCATACTCGCCAAACCGGCGGACGGCTCCTTCGCGGCGGGGATCATCCAGGTCGACGCGGTTGCCGCGTGGCTCTCCAAACACCTGCATGCCTTCCCGACCGGGCACTGTTGATCGGTGCCGACGACGTCGCGCCGACGACAGCCGGACCGGCAATGGGCCGGAAACTGGCGTCCCGGGGCGAGATCCTGAGCACGCGGTGACGCCGGTGCCCTGGGGCGCTGGTCCCATTGCCGGTCCGGCTGCTGTCAGAGACTGGCCGAGAGCCGGGGACCTGCCAGAGGGCAGAGAGGCGAGGTCGGGGCTCACGAGGGAAAACGCGGTACCCCCGAGGTCGCCTGAGGGTACAGACGCCGGTGACCTGCGGACGTTTCCGCAGGTCACCGAGGTAGATATCCGGTGTCCGAGGGGGGACTTGAACCCCCACCCTCTATACGAGGACTAGCACCTCAAGCTAGCGCGTCTGCCTATTCCGCCACCCGGACAAGGTGTCGACGGGGCCGTCTCGCGGGAGGCGATCCGACCGGTCGTCGCGACGCGAAAGGCTAACACGCAGCCGCCCGGAACGCCGAAACGGACCCGCTGGGGTGGCATACGGCATGGCCGGACGACAGGGACCCGCAGCCTCCTGCACCTCCCCGGCCCGCCGGACGCCGGCTCAAGTGGCAGGCTCGCTACCCCATCGACGGCTCGCCCGGCAGGGCTGTCGCCCACCACCGGCTCGCCACCCGCCGACTGCCTCACATGGCGGCGACGGCGGACTGGAGGTTCCGGTAGGGGGTGTTGAGGGTCTCGACGCCGCCGGCCGTGATGTGGTTCTTCTCGGCGAGCCGCTGGACGCTCGTGCCGAAGTCGTCGGTGGCGGACTGGGCCTTCGACTTCGAGTCGTCGTCGAGCGCGGACTGGATCGCGTCGAGGCCGGAGCCCAGCTCCTTCTCGGCCGTGGAGTCGATGTCGTTGGCCGACACCCCGGTGTCGACGGCCGTCCGCAGCTCGTCGAGGGCGACCGTGGGGTCGGTCGGCGCCGGCGTGGTCGTGGTCGTCGTGGTCGTCGGGGTGGTGGTCGTCGTCGTGGTCGGCGGGGTCGTCGTGGTGGTTGTGGTCGTGGTCGTGGTCGTCGGGGGGGTCGTCGTGGTCGTGGTGGTCGTCGTGGCGGGGGTGGTCGGGGCGCCGTCGGACCGGTTCATGAGGACGTAGGCGAGCACGGCGACGACGAGGGCGGCGAGCAGCACCCAGGGGAGCCACGACCACACGCCGCGCTTGCGCGGCGGGACCGGGGCCGGCAGCGGCCCGGTCGGCGCGACCGGGCCGGTCGGCGTGGTGGGCGGGCCCATGACCTGGGTGGGCGCCGGGAGCACCTGGGTCGGCCCGGCCGGGGTGAGCACGACGAGACCGCGGAGCGCGTCGCCCACCTCCTGGGCGGTCTGGGGACGCTCGAAGGGGCTCTTCTGGAGGAGCCGCTCGATGATCGTCGCGAGGTCAGCCGGCACGTCCGGCCGGACGGACCGGATGTCGGGCACCGGCTCCTGGGTGTGCCGGAGCATCGTCGCGACGGGGGTCTCGGCGTGGAACGGGGACTCCCCCGCGAGCAGGGCGTAGAGGACACAGCCGAGGGCGTAGAGGTCGGCGCGTGCGTCGACCCGGGAGCCGGTCGCCTGCTCGGGCGCGAGGTAGTCGGCGGTCCCGAGGACGGTGTTGGTCCGGGTGAGCCCTCCGCCGCTCGGGTCGTCGAGGAGCTGGGTGATGCCGAAGTCGAGGACCTTGACGGTGCCGTCCGCGGTGTAGGAGACGTTCGCCGGCTTGATGTCCCGGTGGACGACCCCGGCCTGGTGCGCCGCACTGAGGGCCGCGCACATCTGGATGCCGATGCTGCGGACGTCGGCGACCGGCAGCGGCCCCTCCTGGCGCAGCCGCTCGGCGAGCGTCGGACCGGGCAGGAGTTCCATGACGAGGTAGGCCGTCGAGTCCTCGACGCCGGTGTCGTAGACGGTGACGATGTTCGGGTGGTTGAGCGCGGCCGTCGTGCGCGCCTCGCGCTCGAACCGCGCCCCCCACGCCTCGCTGTCCGGGCCGGTGAGGTCGAGCAGCTTGACGGCGACCTCACGCCCGAGCACCTCGTCCTCGGCTCGCCAGACGACGGCCATCCCGCCCCGGCCGAGCGGGGACAGCAGGCGGTAGCGGCCGGCAATGACGCGGTCGGACACGAGTGGTCACCCTTCGACGTGGAGGGCCCCAATCTAACGGCCGTGTGCGGTATGCCGGGTCCCCGGCTCGCGAGGGGGCGGGCTGTCGGTGGCGGCGGTCACAATGACGGCATGCGCTACGAGAGAGTGGTCGCGGCGTCCCGGGAGGCGGGCGCGACCCGGTCGCGGACCGCCAAGGTGGCGGCCGTGGCCGCCGTCATCGCCCAGGCGGAGGGCGACGAGGTCGGGGTCGTCGTGAGCCATCTCTCGGGGGTCCTCCCCCAGCATCGGATCGGCGTCGGCTGGCGCTCGCTCGGCGAGCTGCCCCCGCCGGCCCACGCCCCCACCCTCGAGGTCGGCGAGGTCGACGCCGCGCTCACCGAGCTGGCCCGGGTGTCGGGGCCCGGCGCGGTCGCCCGGCGCCGGGCCGTCCTCGACGTGCTCCTGGGCCGGGCCACGGCCGCCGAGCAGGGCTTCCTGCGCGACCTCGTCACCGGCAACCTCCGGCAGGGAGCGCTCGACGGCATCATGCTCCAGGCCGTCGCCGCGGCATACGACCTGCCGGAGGCCGCCGTCCGGCGCGCCGTCATGCTCGCCGGGTTCGTCGCGCCGGTGGCCGAGGCCGCCGCGGTCGGCGGGCTGGCGGCCGTCGAGCGGGTGTCGCTCGTCGAGATCG